>DATKMS010000160.1:0-3669 GCA_035541735.1 Candidatus Margulisiibacteriota bacterium | reverse complement strand
GGTTCGCAGCGGCCCTGGCTGGCGGCCGCGAACGCGAGGACGTTCAGCGGATACGCCCACAGGCTGTACGTCCCGAACTGCAGCATGGTGATGCCCGGCACACCAAGCCGTGCGTAGTAGTCCATGTCGGCGGCGATCACCGCGGTCAGCGGGACGCTGCAACCAAAAAAAAGAATGGCATCCCCATAGTACTCGAAGAGGCGCACGCGGCCCGCGAAGAGCTCGACGTAGCGCTCCAACGCCGCAACGTAGCGCCGATTGGCAGCGCACGCTGGGTCGTTGAGGGCGTGGCCGTAACAGCGCTCGCGCGGGGCGAACTCGACGACCACGTTGTCGTGCGGATGCACGGTCAGGTCGGCGTCGAGCGTATCGTGATACGCCAGATAGCACACCGGCCGCGCCACGCCGGCCTCTTCCAGACCTCGGGCCACCGCGTTGCACACGCGCAGGCTCTGATCCTGTACACTGAACGAGGCGCAGTCGGCGCAGTGACACCAACCGCCGTGCCACAGGTCGGCGCCCCAGATGTGGACGACACTCATCTCCGGGTAGTCACGCACATACTGCACGGCGTTGCGGCTCGCCGTCGCCAAGGCGGCCGCATTGCTGCTGCACAGGTTGCCGTGGTCCGAACGGGCGCCGTCGGCGGAGGCCGGAAAGTAGTCGGGGTGTTCGCGGTAGAGCTCGCGCGGCACCAGCAGCGGGATGACGTGGCCCCCGTATTCGAGAGCGATGCCGCGGCGCTGGAAGTCCACAAGCAGCTCGGGGATGGTGAGCTGCGTATCGAACGGATGGCGGATGTAGAGGAACGCGTTCGCACCGCTCTTGCCCATCCAATCGATGAAGGCGCGATCGTCGTTGAGTCGACTATGGAAATGCTCGGGCTGCGTGTAGTGCCAGGTCATGATGTCCGACGTGTAGCCGCGCACCGCGAAGCGCGGCGTATGTTCGATGCGCTCGAGTTCGACCTTGCCATCGAGTCGCGGCACCTGCTCAGCGCCCGGATCATCCAATGACCAACGGCACCCGCACCGTTCCAGCAGCGCGTAGACGGCGCTCAACAAGGCCCGCGACGAACCGGCCCGCAGCATGATGCGTGACGGCTCGGGCTCGATGATGTAGGTCTCGCCGTCCGGGGGGAGTGCGCGCGGCGGCACTGGTGCGCCGACAACCAGGGTGTGGGCGCCCCCATCTCCGACTATCGGCGGCTGCACACCGATCATGCGCTGCAGGTAGCGCTGCAGTTCTTCGGCAGCAAAGGTGGTTGGCATGTCACATGGCGCGGGGACGTGGATGGCCGCGCCACGAAGCGTCGCCGTGTCGAGGGATGGCATCAGGTTTGGTTGTGTACCCGAGTGCGGCGCATGTGCCAAGCGCGGTGACCGCCTCATGCCGGTGCATGTCGGGTGTGCTTGCAAGGCGCGCGGTCGGTGGCGTAGTGAGCCAGCATGAGCGCCGACCTGGTGACCAGCCTGCTGCAATCCACTGTCATCATGGCGGTGCCGCTGCTGCTGGCGGCGCTCGGTGAGCTCATCGCCGAGCGCGCCGGGATCATCAACATCGGCCTGGAAGGCATGCTACTGACCGGCGCCTTCGCAGCGATGGCCGTCACCTACTCCACCGGTGCCCCGTTCCTGGGCTTGCTGGCGGCGTGGGGTGCCGGGCTGCTGCTCGCCGCCTTGTCCGCCTGCGTCGTGGTCGCCCGCGGCGCCAACCAGGTGGTCGTCGGCACCGCCGTGAACTTGCTCGCCATCGGCGTCACCGGCGTGGCGTACCGTGCCATCTTCGGCGTCACCGGCACCGCACTCATGGTCACCGGGTTCGCGGCGCTGCCGCTCCCCGGTTTGGCGTCGCTGCCGATCGTTGGGCCGGCATTCTTCACCCAGAGCGCGTTGGGCTATCTCGCTTTCCTGCTGGTGCCGGTCATCGCACTCGGGCTGTACCAGACGATCCCCGGGCTGAAGCTGCGCATGGTAGGAGAGAACCCGCACGTTGCCGCGGCGCAAGGTGTGGCAGTGGAATGGACACAGACCCTGGCGCTGCTCGCGTGCGGCATCCTCGCCGCTACGGCTGGCGCCTACCTGGCCATCGCCTACGCCCACACCTTCGTCGAGGGCATGTCCGCCGGCCGCGGCTTCATCGCGTTAGCCATTGTCATCTTCGGCCGTTGGTCCGCCTGGGGCATCCTGGGTGCCGCCCTGCTCTTCGGCCTCGCCACAGCGTTGCAGTTCCACGTCCAGGCGCTGGGTCTGCCGATCCCGTACCAATTCCCGCTGATGCTGCCGTACGTGCTGACGCTGCTTGTCCTCGCCGGCTACGCGGGCACGACGCGCGCGCCGGCAGCGCTGGGCGTGCCACTCGAGCACGACTAGGCTCCGACAGCGAACGGTAAGCGGGGAATTGGACTACGCCAACAGCACCCCTTCGTGCCGCAGCAGCCAGACCTTCATGCGCAGGCCGCCGCCGTAGCCGGTGAGCGAACCGTCGGCACCGACGACCCGATGGCAAGGAATGACGATCGGGATCGGGTTGGCGCCGACCGCTGCACCAACGGCACGCGCGCGCTGCATCCCACCGAGCGCCGCGGCGATCGTGCCGTACGACGTAGTCTCGCCGAACGGGATGGCGGCGACTGCACTCCACACACGCCGCTGGAACTCGGTGCCGGCCGGATCAGCCGGGACGTCGAAGCAGCGTCGCTTGCCGGCGAAGTACTCGCGCAACTGCGCCAGCGCGGCGCGCAGCACGGGCGTTTCAGCAGAATGTGGGATGTGGCTGCGCAACCAACGCTCCAGCGCCGGCTCGGAGCGCCGCCGCGGCAACTCGATGGAAACTACGCTGTCTTCAGATGCCGCCACCCGCAGCACGCCCACCGGCGTTTTGAGCGTACGCACGCACACAGAGACGCGTCCGTCGGCCCCGGCCGCGTCTGAAACGCGATCCTGTCCGGCCCGCATGCGCTCCTTCAACCACACGTCGTTGGCCATGCCAAGCTGCGGCCGCACGCACCGGCGCGTTGGCACGCGAGCGGCAAGTGGCCGATTGAGCCACTGCGGTGCACTTGGTAGAAGGGCTGGCACAGGTGGGAGGAGTGTGATGGCTGATCAGAACCTGACATCGTCGATGCTGGAGATTCCGGGGCCGCAGTGCTCGATCCGTACCTTCGAGGTGCGCCCCAAGGTAGCCGGCACCTACCCGGCGGTGATCGTGATCCAGGAGTGGTGGGGGCTCAACGACCACATCAAAGACGTGGCGACGCGCCTCGCACGCGAAGGCTACGTCGCCGTTGCACCCGACCTCTACTCACGCCAGGGGAACAAAGTCACGGCCAACCCCGACGAGGCCGGCCAACTCATGATGAACCTCGACAAGAAGGACGGCATCGCCGACCTGCTCGCCGTTACGGCCCATCTCAAGAAGGCCGCCGGCGTGAACGGCGATCGCATCGGCATCATCGGCTTCTGCATGGGCGGCAGCTACGCCCTGCTGCTGCCCTGCCATAGCATCGACATCAAGGCGGCCGCGCCCTTCTATGGCGAGATCCCGTCCAACGACACGTTGAAAAAACTCGCCTGCCCCGTGCGCTACTTCTACGGCGACGAGGACGGCTGGATCCAGATCCGGGACGTCGAGCGCCTGCGCACCGCCCTGCACGATCTCGGCAAACAG
>DATKMS010000159.1:0-17245 GCA_035541735.1 Candidatus Margulisiibacteriota bacterium | reverse complement strand
GCGGCGACGACCGCCTGCTCAAACGCCTGACCGGGCGCCTCATGTCGCAGCAACTCGACCGCGGCAAACCGCTCTGGGAGCTGTGGGTGGTCGAGGGGGTGGACAGCAACCGCGTCGCGCTGATCACCAAAGCGCATCACTGCATGATCGATGGCGTCGGCAGTGTCGAACTGACCGGCGCGTTCATGCGGCAGACCGCCGAGTTCGAGCGCGAGCTCCAAAAGCCCGTGAAATGGCTGCCGCGCCCGGTGCCGACGCCAGGGCAGTTGCTTGCCGGCGAGCTGCAGCGGCGGGCGAGTGAGCCGTTCGCAGCGTTGGGCGCCGCACGGCGCGTGCTGAGCGATCCGCTCGGTATGCTGGGAGCACTGCGTGACCGCGTGGCCGGAATAGGTGAGGCCGTCGGCGCCGGCTTGCGCCCCGCATCGCCGACGCCGTTCAACATCGACATCGGCCCGCACCGGCGCTTCGATTGGCTCGACATGGACCTCGTCGCCGTGAAGGACATCAAGAACCGGCTGGGTGGGACGGTGAACGATGTGGTGCTCGCTATCGTCTCGGGTGCGCTGCGCCGCTTCCTGCGTGGGCGCGGCCTGCAGCCGGAGCGCCTCGACTTCCGTGCCATGCTCCCGGTCAATATCCGCAGCGACGCCGATCGCGAGAGCTTCGGCAATCGCGTCGCGATGATGGTGGCGCACCTGCCGCTGGCGGAGCGTGATCCACGCCGCCGGTTGCAGCGCGTCATCGAGACCACGCGTGAGCTGAAGCAATCGCGCCAGGCGCTCGGCGTGCGCGCCCTGGAAGAGATCAGCGATTGGACGCTGACGACTCTGTTTACGGCGTTCGTGCGGTTGTCGACGACGGCGCGGCCGTACAACATCGTCGTCACCAACGTCCCGGGACCGCAGGTGCCGATCTACTTCCTCGGTGCGCCAATGCAGGCGGTGTACCCACTCGTCCCGCTCAATCGCAATCAAGCGCTCGGCATCGCCCTCTTCAGCTACAAGGACGGGCTGTTCTGGGGATTCAACTCCGATTGGGACGCTGTGCCGGACTTGCACGACCTCGTCGAGGCGATCGGCACGGAGTTCGATCATCTCCGCGAGGCTGCCGCGGCGGGGCCGATCGAGCTGTCGGCCGACAAGGAACCGGGAGCACGAAAGCCGGCCCGGCGCCGCTCCGGCAAGCGAGCAGCGGCGAGCCGGCAGGCGTCGTAAGCGTACCGCGGGTGTCGACTGCCCGCGGGTCAGTAGACCGGCGGACGACTTCTTCGGATCGTCCCGTGACCCATCAGCCGAGCGCCGCACGCAGCTCGGCTGCGGCGACGCGCGGATCGTCAGCCTCGAGAATCGCAGCAACCACAGCGACGCCGCGTGCGCCGTGTTCCAAGACGCTCGCCACACGCTCTGGCCTGACGCCTCCGATCGCGAGAACTGGCTGTGTCACGGCTTGTGTGGCCTGCGCCAGCGCAGCAAGTCCGACGGGCGCGCCGAAGGCGCGCTTCGAGGGCGTCTCGAACACCGGCCCGAAGACGATGAAGTCAGCACCGCCCCCGGCTGCCGCCTGCGCCTGTTCGATACTGTGCGTCGATACGCCGATCAAGCGGTTCTGGCCGAGCAGCCGGCGCGCATCGGCAGGTGCAAAGGAATCGGCCGGGAGATGCACGCCGTCGGCTTCGCACGTCAAGGCGATGTCGATGCGGTCGTTGATGAGGAGAAGAGCGCCGGAGCGGCGCGTGACGTCGCGCAGGCGGCAGGCAAGCTCATGAAGCGCAGCGCCGGAAAGGTCCTTCTCGCGCAGTTGTACTGCATCGACCCCGCCTTCCAACGCCGCACTGACGACGTCGAGCAACGGCCGGCCGCGTGTACGCTGGCGATCGGTGACGAGATAGAGGCGGAACAGATCGGGTCTCGTGCTCGTGACTTGTGCTCGGACCAGCGGTGCCGTCCGATCTAGCCGAGCAATCCTTCGATCGGGCTGGAAGCGGTAGCGTACAGTTTGCGCTCAATGCGCCCGGCCAGGAATGCCTTGCGGCCCGCCTCGACGGCCTGGCGCATCGCCTCGGCCATCAGGATCGGATCCTTCGCGCCGGCAATCGCGGTGTTCATCAGCACCGCGTCGCAGCCGAGCTCCATTGCAACGGCAGCGTCCGACGCCGTGCCGACGCCGGCGTCGACGATCACCGGCACGCGGCTCTGCTCCAGGATGATGCGGATGTTGTACGGGTTGCGGATGCCGAGGCCGGAGCCGATCGGCGCCGCCAGCGGCATGACCGCGGCGCACCCGATCTCTTCGAGCTTCTTGGCTGCAATCGGGTCGTCGTTGATGTACGGCAGCACCACAAAGCCTTCCTTCACCAGTACCTGAGCCGCCGCGATCGTCGCCGGCACGTCGGGGAAAAGAGTCTTCTGGTCGCCGATCACCTCGAGCTTTACCAGCTTGCCGACGCCGGCCTCGCGTGCCAGGCGCGCCGTGCGAACGGCGTCCTCGGCTGTATAGCAACCGGCGGTGTTGGGGAGGATGGTGTAGTGAGCCGGATCCAGCACATCGAGCAGGTTCTCCTTGCTCGGGTCCGTGATATTCACGCGCCGCACTGCCACGGTGACGATCTCCGCACCCGACGCGTCGACGGCACGTTTGGTTTCCGTGAAGTCGCGGTACTTTCCCGTGCCAACGATCAGGCGTGAACGGTAGCTCTTCCCTTCCAGGACAAATGGATCGGTCATTCGTTGTTCATCCTCCGCCGACGAAGTGCACGATCTCGATCTCGTCGCCGTCTGCCAGCGTATGGGCGGCGTACAGCTCGCGTGGGACAATCTCACGGTTCACTTCGATGGCGACGCGGCGTTGGTTGAGCCGCAACTGGTGCAGCAAATCAGCGAGGCTCAGAGCTTCGGAGAGTGTTTGCCGTTCGCCGTTGATGGTCACCTGCACGCGCAAAACATAGTCGTTCGAACCTACCTTTACAACACGGAGACCATCTGGTAAGCGGGGCCGACTCGCCGCTTCACCATGACAACACGAGCGATCGGACGTCCAGCCCTAGCGGCCAATGATGCGACCGCGCCGCGCCAGACCACTGCAGACAGCGATGACTGACACGGGCTACTGGGGACTGATCACTGATCACTTCTTCAACCGTGGTTGCGCTGCGCTCAAGCGACGGTGCGGAGGCTGACGATGGCGAAGATCACGCGGGCGCTGGTCAGTGTGAGCGACAAGACGGGGCTGGTCGACTTCGTGAAGGGCTTGCGGGCCTTCAACGTCGAGGTGCTGTCGACAGGTGGCACCGCGAAGCTGCTGACGGATGCGGGTGTCCCGGTGGTTGCGGTCAGCGACCACACCGGCTCGCCCGAGATCCTCGATGGACGCGTGAAGACCCTCCACCCGAAGATCCATGGCGGGATCCTCGGGAGGCGTGGCGATCGCCACCATCAAGAACAGATGACAGCGCACGGCATTGCCCCCATCGATATGGTCGTGGTGAATCTCTATCCGTTCGAGGCCACCGTCGCCCGGCCCGACTGTCGTTTCGAGGAGGCGATCGAGAACATCGACATTGGCGGTCCCTCGATGGTGCGCTCGGCGGCGAAGAATCACCATGATGTGACCGTGCTTGTCGACCCCGCCGATTATGGGAAAGTGCTGGACGAGATGCGCGGCAGCGGTGGCGCGGTCTCGGTGGAGACGAACACGCGCCTGGCACGCAAAGCGTTTCAGATGACAGCGCACTATGACGGCGCCATTGCGGATTACCTCGGAGGCTTTGGAGGCGCCGGCCGCCAGGCCTTCGGCGAGACGATTCACCTCGGGCTGCAGAAGGCGCAGGACCTGCGCTACGGCGAGAACCCACATCAGCAGGCGGCGCTGTACGGCGACTTCTTCCGCGCCGTCGAGCAGCTGCACGGCAAGGAGTTGTCGTACAACAACATCGTCGACATCAACGCTGCCTTGTACCTGATGCTGGAGTTCATCGATGACCGCGACGCCGCCGTGGCCATCCTCAAACACAACACCCCCTGCGGTGTTGGGACGGCGGCGCGTGTGCTCGAGGCGTACCGGCGCGCTTTCACCACCGACCCCGACTCGCCCTTCGGCGGCATCGTCGTCAGCAACCAGACGTGGTCGCTCGATCTGGCGCGCGAGGTCGACGAGATCTTCACCGAAGTGTTGATCGCGCCGGACTTTGCGCCGGACGCATTGGAGTTTCTGCGCAAGAAGAAAAACCGGCGGCTGATGCGCTGGCATCCGGACGTCATGCGCAGTGCACAGCGCGAGGTGCGCGGCGTATTCGGCGGGTTGCTGGTCCAGGATGCGGACCGCGCGATGGAAGATCCGAGTGCTGCAAAGGTCGTGACCAAACGGCAGCCGACCGCGGAAGAGTATGCCGGGCTTGCCTTCGGGCTCAAGGTCGTCAAGCACGTGAAGTCCAACGCCATCGCCTTCGTCGAGGCGCACCGCACGCTGGCGCTTGGTGGCGGCGCCACCTCACGGGTTGATCCGGTGCATGCGGCGCGCGAGAAGGCGGCGCGTGTCGGTGTCTCGCTGCAAGGATCGGTGCTCGCGAGCGACGCGTTCTTCCCGTTTCCGGACGGCGTCGAGGAGGCCGCGAAAGCGGGCGCAAGCGCGATCGTGCAACCCGGCGGCAGTGTGCGCGACGACGAGGTGATCGCGGCGGCCGACCGGCTGAACCTCGCCATGGTCTTCACCGGCGTGCGACACTTCCGCCACTAGAGCCTAGAACAGAGAGAAATGGAAAACCGAAAACAGGAAACCGGAAATGCGAAACCGGTCAACACCGGCCGCCGCGCCCGCGCCACATTTCCGATATTGCGAGTTTTCCGTTTCCGGTTTCCTGTTCCTGATTTTCCATTCTCCCCTCTTCGTCCATGAACATCCTCATCATCGGCAGCGGCGGACGCGAGCATGCACTGGCGTGGAAAATCCGCCAGTCACCGCGCGTCAAGCGCATCTTCTGTGCGCCGGGCAATGCTGGCATCGCCGCGGTCGCCGACTTGGTACCGCACGCGGCCGACGACATTGCGGCTCTGGCACGCTTCGCGCGTGATGAACGCATCGATCTCACAGTCGTCGGGCCGGAACTGCCGCTCACCCTGGGCATCGTCGACGAGTTCCAACGCCATGGACTGCGCATCTTCGGGCCGACGCGCGACGCGGCACAAATCGAGGGCAGCAAGGCCTTCACCAAGGAGTTGCTGCGCCGGCACGGCGTGCCCACCGGGTTCTTCGGGGTGTTCGCCGACGCCGACGAGGCGCTGCGCTACATCGGCGAAGTCGGCGCGCCGATCGTCGTGAAGACGGACGGGCTCGCGGCGGGCAAGGGCGTGCTGATCTGCCAGACTATGAAGGAAGCCGAGGACGTAATCGATGAGGTCATGCGCACCCGGATTTTCGGCGATGCCGGCACGCGGGTCGTGGTCGAGGAATTCCTGGAAGGCGAGGAGGTGTCGTTCATCGCGCTGACCGACGGCAACACGGTCTTGCCGATGGCGACCTCCCAGGATCATAAACGCGCCTTCGACGGCGAGACCGGGCCGAACACCGGCGGCATGGGTGCGTACTCGCCGGCTCCGGTCGTGACGCCGGCGCTGCAGGAACGCATCGTGCGCGAGATCATGGAGCCAGTGGTGCGCGCCCTGAAGGAGGCCAAGATCGACTACCGCGGTGTCTTGTATGCCGGGCTGATGATCACCGAAGCCGGTCCCAAGGTCTTGGAGTTCAACGCACGCTTCGGTGATCCCGAGTGCCAGGCCTTGATGCTGCGTTTGCAGAGTGATCTGGTAGCCCTCATGGAAGCCTGCGTCGATGGTCGCCTGGCCGAGTGTGATGCTGCGTGGGACGAGCGTGCCGCGGCGTGCGTGGTGCTGGCGGCGGCCGGATACCCGGGCAACTATGAGAAGGGCAAGGTGATCCGCGGGTTGGAGGCGCTGCGCGGCTGGCAGAACGGCGTCGTGTTCCACGCGGGTACGGCGCGCCGTGAGGACGTGATCGTCACCAACGGCGGGCGGGTGCTGGGTGTGACCGCACTGGGTGCCACGGTGCGCGACGCCGTGAACGAAGCCTATTGGGCGGTGGAGCAGATTCACTGGGAGGGTATTCAGTACCGCCGCGATATCGGTTACCGGGCTCTGGAGGCACGCCCATGAAAAGCGCTGCACCGCGTGTTGGCATTCTCATGGGCAGCGACAGCGATTGGGAGGTCATGTCGGCCGCCGCGGCGCGCCTCGATGCGCTCGGTGTCCCCTACGAGGTGACCGTGACGTCGGCGCACCGCGCACCGCAGCGTACGGCCGAGTACGCGCGCCGCGCACGTGAGCGGGGTTTGGGCGTGTTGATTGCCGGCGCCGGCGTCGCCGCGCATCTCGCCGGTGTGGTGGCGGCCTACACGACGTTGCCGGTCATTGGCGTCCCGCTGGAAGCCGGCAGCCTGCGCGGTATCGATGCCTTGCTGTCGACGGTACAGATGCCTGCCGGGGTGCCGGTGGCCGCCGTGGCGATCGGCAAGCACGGTGCGGAGAATGCGGCGATCCTGGCGACGCAGATCCTGGCGGTGAGCGACGAGAAGCTGGCCAAGCGTCTGGCTGCGTTCAAGGAGGAGCTGGCGCGTCAGGTCGACGAGAAGGATGCTCGACTCAAGCAACGGCGCCAGCGCGGTTGAGGCCGCTGCCCGGGTCCTGGCTGCGGGCGGCATCGTCGTCTATCCCACGGAGACGCTTTACGCACTGGGCGTCGACGCTGCGAATGCCACCGCGTTGCAGCGCCTCGTGGCCGTGAAGGGGCGCGAGGCGGGGAAACCGATTGCCGTGTTGGTGACTGATCGAGAAATGTTGGAGAGCATCGTGAACGACGTATCCGAAGTGGCGGCAAGGTTGATGCGGCGCTTCTGGCCAGGACCACTGACGATGGTTTTGCGGGCGCGCCCGGAACTCTCGCCTGTACTGACCGGCGGCAGTGATGGGATCGGCGTGCGGATATCGAGTCACCCGATGGCGACGGCGCTCGTGCGCGCGCTCGGCCGTCCCGTGACGGCGCCGAGTGCCAACCCAGCCGGTCTGCAACCGCCACAGCGGCTCGATGCGGCGCGCGCCTACTTCGGAGCCCGCGTTGCTCTGTACCTCGACGGCGGTGCGTTGCCGGGCGAACCGGCGTCCACGGTGATCGACGTTCGCGATGGCGTGCGCGTCATCCGCGAGGGAGCCGTGCCGACTGCAGCCGTGCTGGAGGCGGTGGTGTGAGCATGGCGGACCTGCGACCGTTCCGCCCCTTGCGCTACGACCCGGGAGTGGTGGGCGACCTGTCGGCCGTGGTGGCCCCGCCGTACGACGTGATCAGCCCCGCCCGCCGTGACGTGTTGTACGCACGCAGCCCATACAATGCGGTGCGCCTCATCCTGAATCGGGCGGCCGATCCCTATGCGGCGGCGGCCGAGACGTTGCAGGCGTGGCGCCGTGACGGCGTGCTGCGACGCGATGCGCAGGCGTCGCTCTGCTATCACGTCGAGGACTTCGCGCTGCCGGACGGCACGCGCCGGCGCCGCGAGGGCGTGATCGGCGCCATACGTCTCGAGCCTTTCAGCAGCGGCCGCATCCGCCCGCACGAGCGTACGTTCGCGCGCCACAAGGAAGACCGCATGCGCATCCTGCGCGCGGTGCACACCAACCTCAGTCCGATCTTCGGCTTGTTCGCTGATCGGACGGGCGCGCTGGACCCGGCGCGCGTAGTCGCGGCGGCGCGTCCACCGGATCTGGCGTTGGAGGATGACACCGGCGTCGGCCATCGCGCGTGGTTGCTCACCGACCCTGCGACCACCGGTGCCATCAGCACGGCGCTCGCGCAGGAAACCATCTTCATTGCCGATGGGCATCACCGCTACGAGACCGGATTGGCCTATGCCGAGGAATGTCGGGCCGCGGGGGCGGGCGGTGCGGACGCGCCGCACAATTTCATCATGATGTACCTCGCCAGCATGAGCGATCCCGGACTGGTGATCTTGCCGACGCACCGGCTCCTGTCGGCCGCTGCCGCGGTGAATGCAGCCGAGCTGCTCGCGCGCCTGCGCCGGCACTTCACGCTCACCTCGTTTGCGCGTGCCAAGCGGGCCGAGTTCCTCGCGTGTCTAGCACAGAATCGGGAAGGCGGCGGCATCGGCATCGTGTTCGCGGGAGGCGACGAATGCTGGGTTGCAACACTCACCGATGCCTCGGTGCTCGAGACGTACGCGGCGCACTTGGCGCCGGTGGTGCGCCGGATCGACGTCGCGGTGCTCGACACGGTGATCTTGCGTGGCCTTGCGGGAATCGATTGCACCGCGGCGGCGCAGGAAGGGCAACTCACCTACACGCACGACGACACCGACGCGTTGCGGGCAGTGCAGGAGGGTGCGGGTGTGGCGTTCCTGATGAACCCGCCACGCATCGAAGACGTGCAGGCAGTCTGCTTGGCGGGCGAGACGATGCCGGAGAAGTCGACGTACTTCTTTCCGAAGCTGCCGACCGGGTTGGTGTTCCGGCCGCTGGAAGAAGGGGGCGGGGGGTGACGACGGAGACGGGCGAGACTTCGTTCCGTGCCCACGGACCAGCCCAACATCCGTAACTCTACGTACAGACAAGCTGCTCACATGATGATGTAGTAGTCTCTACACACCAAGGGCGGATTCGAGAACGGCCGGGCGAGTTGCAGGCTGCATGGGCCGCCGCAGCGGCTGGCAGGGACATCCCATGGGTTGCACCACTCCGGTGATCCGTCCAGTCACCACGCCGGCACACGGCCGAATCGTGATCGAGGCGAACGACGGCAACCGCTACAGCGCCGATCTCTCATCGTTTCGCATCGTGTCGTGCGACCCGCCCGATGCCGAGGCGTGGGCGCGCGTGTCGATCGATGGTGACGGGTTGTTGTTGGGATGGGCCTGTCGCTTCGAGGTGCACGCCGACCAAGTTGTCGGACTCGCCGACAAGGTCGCGCGCGTTGAAGCGGCGGCGTAAAGGCGACGCACAAGAAGTTGCCGATGAAGCGGTCAACGCCGTTCTAGCGCCGGTTCAGCTGAAACCACGCTACCGTCGCCCGTGCCGGCGCTGTTCGCTGGCGCGCTCGGCGCCGAGGCGTTCGAGTTCCACGGCGGAGTGATCGGCGAACACCATCGCTGCGGCGATGGCGCGGTGGCCGGCCTGCTCGGCGATCAGCCGGTGCATGGCCTGGCAGACGCGGCGATACGACGGATGCCCTTGCGGCGCCGTGCGCAGCTCGATCATGTGCATGGCCTCGCGCGCGTTCATTTCCATGTAGAACCGCACCCGGTACGCCATGCTGACGGCGTACGGTGCGACGGCGGGCAGTCCGGCGGCGAGCAGGGCATCATAGAGTGCGGCGGATTCTTCCATGACGCGTTGCCAGTCGGGCAGGGCGCCGGCTTCCTCGATGGCGTCGGCGACGCTGTAGCCGTGTCGTGGGCTCAACGGCTGCCACTCGAGCGTCAGCAGGCGGTGCCGTTGCAGGTCGCGGAAGGCGCCGTAGTCGGTGAGCACATCAAACCGGTAGGTGGTGCGTTCAAAAGCACGACCCGGCTTGTGACGGCGGTTGTCGCGCTGCCCGACGTAGGCACGCAGTACGGCACCCCGTTGATCAGCCGACAGCGTTCGCGCCACGCGCAACAACTGATCGTCGGGCAGAGCCGACACGGCGTACAAGGCTGCAGCGACGACTTTCGCTTCTCCGTCCGGATCGAAGTCCGTCAGCATCACCTCCGACCGTGGTTCGGCGGTCGTGCTTGCCAGTAGCCGCTGAGCCACAGTTGCCGTTGCCTGCTGAGTTGCCTGGAGATACTCGCTCCAGCGTACACCGCGGTCGGCGCGATCGACGCGCTTGAGGAACGACGGGATCACCTGACGCAGCTCATCGAGCATCAGGTCGGCGTACGTGCGCACCTCCTGCAGCGGGTGCACGCGCATGCGCAGCAGCAGTGCTTCGTACGCCTGCCCGGTGCCGAACAATCCGACGTTCGACTGCGTCGCCGCCGGCAGCAGGCCGCGCAACGTATCGAGCGCCTTGGCGCGGATGGTACGCTTGTACACTCCTTCCGGATCGCCGGGGTCTCTGGGGTACTTGGTGCGGTAATGGTCTTCAATCGGCTCCAGCCAGCGGGCATAGGTCTCGAAGGCGCGGTCGAGGCACGCGGTGTACCGCTGCCGCAGATCGCGGTCTGTGATCTCGGCGGGTACCAGGTATTTCCAACGGCCGCCGCGCCGGTCGTTGTACGCGATGTAACGCGTCGACTGCTCGAGGTAGGCCATCAGGCGGCCCCATTCGAGGACCTTGGTTAGCAAGTTGGAGGCGCCTTCACACGCCAGATGCGCGCCGCCGAGCTGCGCCACCGAGTCATCACCGTACTCGTCGAAAACACGCTCATAGAGTTTGTCGGCGCGGCCAACACCCACATCGTGGTTGGCCGGGTGTGTGCCCCCGACCTGGTCGAGAAATTCATCGAGGAAGAGGCGGCGCAGGGATTTTGCCGACCGCGAGTAGCGTGCGAACAGGGCCCCCTTCACCACCTCCGGCAGATTGCGCAGGACAAACACGGGGCCGTCGATGTTGGTGAAGTACGGCGCCAGCAGGCGCCGCTCGTCTTCCGAGAAAGCTTCCGCGACCATCACCATCCTCCACCACCACCCAGCTCCGCTTGTTCGAGAACGTCGAACGGGGGGTCAGTGCCCCGTTAGTACACTGACTGAGGGCGAATCGGAAGGGCAGGGCAGAGCGCGGGTTAGCGCAGCAGGGAGAACGACCGCACCGGCTTGGCGCGGATGAGCACCAGGTGCGCCCCGGCTTGCGAGCGCATCATCCCGAAGCGCGTGCCGCGCGGAATCTTGACGGCATCACCGGTGCGCATGCGGAAACGGTTTTCACCGATCTGCAATGCAAGGTCGCCGGCCATCAAAATGAGGACGCGATCGCCGTCCTTGTCGGCGTTGAGGTCAGGCGTCTGCGAGTC
The DNA here is from genome assembly GCA_035541735.1 of Candidatus Margulisiibacteriota bacterium. Classification (GTDB taxonomy): domain Bacteria; phylum Desulfobacterota; class Binatia; order HRBIN30; family HRBIN30; genus DATKMS01. The sequence goes on along the minus strand of DATKMS010000159.1, from coordinate 6,240 downwards.
CGGCGGGTACGTAATCGCCATCACCGCGTATGCTTGGCTGTCGAACAGCAGGCCGGCCGGAACCTCGCTGCCACCAAAGATCTGATGATAGTGGGGGTAGGCTGTCAGCGGCATCTCGGGGTGGATCTGGCCCCGGGTATCAACCGCAGTGCTTTCCATGCACAAGGGAGCAAAGCAGCCTCCATGCCAGGGGAGGCCCTCTCATTTCCAGGCAAGCGAACCCATCAACAGATGGACGATGCCGCCACCCCCTCGCCAAGCGGGCAATTTTGTCGCGACCCTACTTCCAAGCAATTGCTTGGATTTCCGAGTATTCGAGGATTCCCCAACGGCCTCCCTCGCGGCCGATGCCGCTATCCTTGAAGCCACCGAAAGGAGTGTGCAGCAAGCTCACCGCTCCATTGACGTTCATTGTCCCGGTGCGGATGCGCTTCGCCACTTCGAGGGCTTTTGCCAGATCCGCGCTGTAGACTGCACCGCCCAGGCCGTAGGTGGATTCGTTGGCGATGCGGATGGCTTCGTCGGTGTCGCCGAACGGCAACACCGACAGCACCGGACCGAAGATCTCCTCGTGCGCGATGCGCATGTCGTTGCGCACCGCGCCAAAGATCGTGGGTTGGAGGAAGTAGCCACGCGGGAGGTCCTGCGGCCGGCCACCGCCTGTGGCCAGCACCGCGCCGTCCTGCTTGCCGGAGTCGATGTACTCCTCGATCTTTTGCCGGCGCTCCTCGCGGATCACCGGCCCGAGCATCACCGACGGGTCGGCGGGATCACCGACCTTTACGAAGGCGCCGACGAAGTTGGTCAGGCGTTCCAACAGCCCATCGTGCTTGGCCTTCGGGACCAGCACGCGTGTGCACATCGCGCAGCCCTGCCCGGCGTGGAAGAAGCTCGGGCCGGCGGTGAACGGCGCCCAGATGTCCAGATCGGCGTCGTCGAGCAGAATCGCGGCGGATTTGCCGCCGAGCTCGAGGTGCACGCGCTTCAACGTCGGTGCGGCCGCCGCCATGATGCGCTTACCGGTGGCGACACTGCCGGTGTAGCTGATCTTGTCGACGAGCGGACTTTCCACCAGTGCGGCACCCAGCTCGGGGCTCTCACCGGTCACCACATTGAAGACGCCCTTGGGCAGATCGCAGTCTTCGATGACCTCGGCGATCAGCAGGTCGATCAGCGGTGCATACGGCGACGGCTTGAGTACCATCGTGCAGCCAGTGGCCAGCGCCGGGCCGATCTTCTGGGCCGTGACGAACAGCGGGAAGTTCCATGTCGGAATCAGGCCGCAGACTCCGACGGGGTGATGATAGACCATCGAGTTGTTGACCTGCGCCCCCATCGGCGTCTGGCTCACCAGCACCGGCAGCATTTGCTCGAACGCGAACGACGTGGCCAGGTCGGCGTAGTTTGCCAGCAGCTCCAGCGGCATGTCGAGCTGGATGGGATGGGAGACGTACTCTGCTGCGCACATCGCAATGAGCCAGTGCCGCAGCTCTTCTTTGCGTTTTGCCAACCCATCGACCAGTCGGCGGATCACCTTGGCGCGGTCCTTCGGTGTCGTGCGCGTCCAGGGTCCGTCATCGAACGCACGGCGGGCTGCGGCGATCGCTTTCTCGAGGTCGGCGCGTGTCGCGTTGGGCGCGCGCGCGATGACTTCTTCGGTGGCGGGATTGACGATGTCGTACGCGGCACCACCGGTTGCCGAGGTCCACGTGCCGTCGATGTAGAGCCGAAACGTTTGCGGCGCACCACTCTGAGCTGCCTGTGCCATCACCAACTCCTTTGAGCGATATGTGCCTTACATGGCGCGATTCGGACGAACGATCAATAGGCTTGAGTATTTCCAAATTCGAAATTCGAAATTCGAAATGGTAAGCACCTCGGCATGGATCTGCGCTACACGCCGGAGCAGGAAGCCTTTCGGCTGCGCGTGCGCCGCTGGCTGCAGGAGAACCTGCCGGCCGGTTGGGGCAGCGACGCCTTCCCACCCTTTGCGAGCTACGAGGCCGAAGTACAGTTCATGCGCGACTGGCAGGCAAAGCTCTATCGCGCCGGCTGGTGCGGCTTTTCGTGGCCGAAAGAGTATGGCGGTGCCGACGGCACGCTGGTCGAGCAGGCGATCTACAACGAGGAAATGGCGCGCGCACAGGCCCCGGAGCTGATCAACAAGGTTGGTGTCAACAACGTCGGGCCGACGCTGATCAACTATGGCACCGAGGAGCAGAAGCGCCGCTTTCTCTCGACGATCCTGTCCGCAGAGGAGATCTGGTGCCAGCTGTTCAGCGAGCCCGGCGCCGGCTCCGACCTCGCCGGCCTGCGCACGCGGGCGGAGAAGGACGGCGACGGCTACCGGCTCACCGGGCAGAAGGTGTGGACGAGCTACGCCGAGTTCTCACGGTGGGCCATCTGTTTGGCGCGCACCGATCCGAGCGTGCCGAAACACAAGGGCATCACCTATTTCATCGTCGACATGCAGGCGCCCGGCATTACCATCCGGCCGCTCAAGCAAATCACCGGTGGCGCCGAATTCAACGAGACCTTCCTCGACGCCGTCTTCGTGCCGCGCGACTTCGTCATCGGCCGCGAGAACGAAGGCTGGCAGATCGCCATGAACACGCTGGCACACGAGCGCGGCACCGGCTACCTGTTCAAGGAGCAGGTGAAGCAGAAGATCGCCGTCGATCGCCTGGTGCAGATCCTGCGACAGCGTCAGGCGGCAGGTCGCCCAGTACATCGCGCGCTGCGCGCGGAGGTGATCAAGGCCTACATCAATGTCGAGATCCTGCGCTGCCTCAACCTCGACACCATGACGCGGCTGCAGCGGGGGCACGAGCCCGGCGCCGATTCGAGTCTCAAGAAGGAATTCTGGACGCGGCTGACACAGCACCTGCACGAAACCGCGCTGGCCGTCGAGGGCCCGTTTGCCCAACTCATGACCGGCGACCGGCGTGCCGTGGATCACGGGCGCTTCCAGCAGAGCTTCCTGTACAGCCGGTCGCAGAGCATTTCGGGTGGGACATCCGAGGTTCAGCTGAACATCATCGCAACGCGCGCCCTCGGTCTGCCGAAAGGGGCGTAGTGTCGGTTGCTCCGGGGGCCTGCGTTTATTCGCCGAGTTGCGGCTGCCAAAGGTACATGAACGCCGGGCCGTGGCTGGCGAGTGCACTCAGGTCGAAGTTGATCAGGTTGACCTGCGCGGGTGCCGTGCCGGCTTTCGAATAGATGTTTTCGGAAAACTCGTTGCCGCGGCGGTAGAGAATGACACGCGCCTCGGTGAGGCCGGCGCGTTGCTTGGCGACACCGATGGCATCGTCGAGATAGCCGATGCGATCGATCAGCCCGGCCTGGAGGGCCTGGCCTGCGGTGATGATGCGCCCGTCGGTGACAACGCTGAACATTTCCGCGTTCGCCTGCGGGCGGCCCTCGCGCACGAGTTGGACGAAGCGGCCGCGCATGTCGTCGAGCACGCTCTGCAGGATTTGCTTCTCCGCGGAAGTCATCGGGCGCAGCGGCGAGCCGATGTCCTTGTACGTACCCGCCTTGAGCGTTCGATCTTTCACTCCCACCTTGTCGAGCAGGCCGGCGAGATCGACGTTGAACATGATGACCCCGATGCTGCCGGTGACCGTCGTCGGCTGCGCCACGATTTCATCGGTCGAGAGGGCGACGTAGTAAGCCCCAGACGTCCCGAGGTCCATCAGTTGCGCGACCACCGGCACCGGCTTCTTGGCCTTGAAGTCGCGCACGACGTGGTAGAGCGTGTCGCTGGCCGTGACCGAGCCTCCCGGACTGTTGATGCGCAGCACGACGGCCTGCACCCGGTCGTCGTCGCCGGCCTGTCGCAACTCCTCCGTCACCCGCGCTACGACGCTTTCCTCCTTCGCGATCCCGAGCGTGCCCCCGCGTTCCTCGTCAGAGATCACGTGCGAGATGTCGACGACAAGAATCTTGGCTCTGCCCTCTCCTTCGACGACATGCTCTTCGAGCGCTTGCGGGCGTGCGGCGAAGGGGTTCAGGTCGGCCACGACAAAGGCACAACCGGGCAACGCGAGCGCCGCCAGCAGTACGGCGCGGTGAGCGATAGCAATCGGGCGAGGGTGCATGGGGCGCCTTATAGTCGGACGGACGCCGGCCGGGCAAGGTTGCTACCGCGATTGACGGTTGCCGATGGTCGGTGACCTGTGTACTAGAAGAGCACGATGTCTGACCAAGCTGGCGCGGTGGCTCACCCGGCGGCCACCGTGGTGCTGCTGCGTGATGGAAACGATGGGTGCGAGGCGCTGCTCGTGCGGCGCAACGCGCAGCTGTCGTTTCACGGGGGAGCGTGGGTCTTCCCGGGTGGGCGGCTGGACCCTGATGACTACGCGGGCGTTGCGGACGCCAGTGACGTGATGGCGGCGGCGCGCAATGCGGCGGTGCGCGAGGCGATGGAGGAGGCGGGCGTTACGATCAGCCGCGACGGGCTGATTGCGTTGTCGCGTTGGGTCACGCCCGTGGGGCTGCCGAAGCGCTTCGACACCTGGTTCTTTGCAGCGCGCGCCCTCGACGAGCACGTGCAGGTGGATGGTGGGGAGATTCACGAGCACCGCTGGATGCGTCCTGATGCCGCGCTGGCGGCGCAACGGGGCGGGGAGATCGAGTTGCCGCCGCCGACCTTCGTGACGCTCACCGGCTTGATCGACCATCGGCGCGTGCGTGACGCGCTCGACGCCATCGCCGCCCAGCCGTTCGAGACGTTCGAACCGCGCCTCCACATCCTCCCCGGCGGCGCGTGCACCCTGTACGCCGGCGACGCGGGCTATGAAAATGGTGATGTCGAGTGCGTCGGCGCCCGTCATCGGCTGTGGATGCTGGAGTCCGGCTGGCGATACGAGCGCACCGACTACGATGACGCGGCAGTTCTGAAGCCGCCCGCAACAAGTGCTGAACGCACGAGCACGAACGCGAGCACGACCGGAGGTGGCCATGTCATTTCACGTGATCGATAGCGATGCGCACGTCGTCGAGGGCTCCACCTTCATCACCGAGATGGCGCAGCGCTTTCCGGACAAAGTGCAGTTCACCATGTCGGACAAGGGGCCGTCGTTGCTGATCGAAGGACGTCCGTACCCGAAAGACTTCGGTCCCGGCGCCGGTTGTCCTCCGGCCGAAGGCTTGTGTCTCGACCGCGGGATCAACCCGTTCACCCCCGAGGGCATGTTGGCGGATGCTGATCGCGAGGGCATCGCGACGATGGTGTTCTTTCCCAGCGCCGCGCTGGGTCTCCCGGCTTATCAAGACCAGACGTTCGCTGCGGAGATGGCGCGTGCGTACAACCGTTGGCTGGCAGATCTCTGCGGCCACAATCCCAAGCGCTTGCGTGGTGTGGCGTTGGTGCCGATCGAGGACGTGCCGGCGTCGATAAGCATCCTCGGTGACGCGAAGACACTCGGCTTGGTTGGCGCAATGATTCCGGCCTGCTTGCGCGAGCGCAACCTCGATCATCCGGATCTGACGCCGTTCTTCGCGGCGGCGGCGGATCTGGATATGCCGGTCGGCATCCATGGTGCGCCTGGAATCCACCTGCCGATGCTCGGTTCGCAGCGCTTTGACAACTACCTGCAAGTGCATTGCGTCAGCTTCCCGTTCGACATGATGGTGGCGCTGACGGCGCTGACGCTCGGCGGTGTGTTCGAGCGCCACCCGAAGCTGCGCGTCGGTTTGTTGGAATCCGGTGTCGGCTGGGTGCCGTACTTTGTCGAGCGCATGCACGAGCACCTGGAGAAGCGTGGGCGGCTGGCGCCGGCGTGCAAGCACACCCCGGAGGAGTACATCGCACGTGGCCAACTCTATGTCAGCTGCGAGTCGGAGGAGGAAGGCATCCGTTTCGCCGCCGAGATCCTGGGCGCCGATTTCATGATGTACGCCAGCGACTACCCGCACTGGGACTGTGACTTTCCGAACAGCACCAAACCGCTGCGCGAGCGCAGCGACCTCAGCGATGCGGTGAAGGCCAAGGTGCTGGGTGGCAACGCAGCGCGCTTTTATGGGTTGAATTGAGAGCGTGCTCGTGTTCGTCGCTCGTGCTCGCAAGGGAAAAAGGGCCTGAGACGAATACGCGCACGAACACGAGCACGATGCCATGACGGTGCTGCTGAACCTGATCCGTTTGATGCTCGCGTGCGTGTGGACGACGCTGCTCGGCACGCCGCTGCTGGTGACCATCTACACACGCTATTGGTACGGCCTGCTGCGGGCCAAGCT
>DATKMS010000158.1:0-4907 GCA_035541735.1 Candidatus Margulisiibacteriota bacterium | reverse complement strand
CTCCCGGCGGCGGCACCGCGCGGTCGGTCAGGACCCAGTTCAGGTGGTGCACCGACGGCATGGTCTGGCTGAGCTTCTCGTAGTGCTGCGCGGCCGGCAGGATGTAATCGGAGTACATGCCCGTCGTGTTGAGACGGAAGTCCACCGACACGATCATCTTGAGCTTCGGCCACAGCTTTTCCAGCAGCAACTTCTGGCCGCCGCGCTGGCGGCGCAGCATGTTGCCGCCCGACTCGAACAGCACGCGCGGCTCGACATCGCGATACGCCTGCGAGCAGTGGGGGCCGAACCAGCCCTTCTCGATCGCCTCGTTGACGTACGCATCGAAGCTGCGCTTCATTGACGGGTCGTTGTTGTTCGGATCGTTCCAACGCTCCTTGTAGCCGTACTGGTAGTACCAGAGAAACGCCGGCGGGATCATGGCGCCGAAGCCGCCGAGCTCGGGATTCATGGCCGACACGTGGTTGGTGATCATCTCGAGCGTGCGGGTCGGATCGTCCGCGGTGAGCATGCGGCGCATGAGCGTGCGTGTCTGGTGCGCCATGCGGGCGGCGTCCTGTCCCGGCATGCCCTTGTCGGCCATGAACGCCATGCCGTCCCAGCCGCCGGCGGCCCACGAGCGCGTGCCGGTCCCCTTCTTGCCCCAGTTGCCGGTGAGGCCCAGGAGCAGCGCCATGGAGCGCTCCATCAGATCGCCGTGATAGTACTTCCCCGAGTTCCAGCCGATGAAGATCTTCGTCTTGCGCGTGGCGACCTTGCGGGCGAGGCGGCGGATGTTGTCGGGATGGATCTCACAGATCGCGCCAGCTTTCTCCGGCGTGTAGTTCTCCAGGTGTCTGCGCAAGCGCTGGAAGACCGGCTCGACGGTCACCGTTGCGCCATCCTTCAGCATGATGCTGTACGCGCCTGCCAGCGCCGGGCTCACCCCGGCGGTCGCCAGGGTGTGACGCGGCGCCGGCGTCACCGTGCCGGAGTGCTCATCGGCCCAGAAGAACTGGTCGTCGCGATCATCGTCGGCGAGGTCCGTGCCGCGCAAGAAGCGGCCGGTGTCCGTGCGTACGAGCAGAGGCAGATCCGTCTGTTCCTGCACGAACTGCTTGTTGTACAGGCCGGCATCGATGATGACCTTGCACATCGCCAACGCCAGTGCCGCGTCGGTACCGATGCGCACCGGCAAATGGTAATCGGCGTGAATGGCCGACGGGCTGTAGTCGGGCGCGATGCTGACGATCTCGCCGCCGTTGTACCGCGACTCGGCGAGGTAGTGGTACCACTGAATGTTGGTGTACACGGGGTTCGCATGCCAGATGAGTGTGAGCTCAGCCAGGAACCAATCGTCCATTGTTGACACCGGGTTGAACAGGCCAAACGTCAGGTGGTACCCGGGACTGAAGTCCTGGAACTCGGCGTTGCCGTCGGTGGTCGGCGTGCCGAGCGCATCGCTGAAGAGCCGCGCGGCGCTGGCTGCAAACTCGGGCGTCATCAGGGTGATGATGGACTCCGGGCCTTGGTCCTTGATCGCGTCGAGCATGGCGTCGGCAATGTCGTCGAGCGCTTCGTCCCACGACACGGGTTTGAACTTCCCTTCACCGCGCGCGCCGACGCGCTTCAGCGGTTGGGTGACGCGATCCGGTGCGTGCAGAAGATTGCTCCAGCACGCCCCCTTTTGACACCCCATGGGGTTCATGTCCGGTATGCCGTTCTCGACCGGAGTGAAGGTGCCCGCCTGCTCCTCGCGAACGACCTTGCCGTCCTTGGTGTAGACGCGCCACGGGCAGCCGCCCGGGTAGCAGTCCACCGAGTGACTGCCCCAGGTCACCGTGTCCCACGTCCATTTTTTCCGGTAGGTATCAGCCCATCGCCCTCGAATCTGTGCCATGTGACGCTCCTGCTGCTGTTGTCTGTCGTCTCGCGGGTCTGTTGTCTGCGTCTCACTCCCAGACGATCTCGGCCGGGTCGCGGGTGAGGTGTCCGAGGGCATCCTTCCAGCGATACAAGATGAGCGCATCCATCAGCTCCGAAGCCTGCCCGCGGCGTTTCTTGTCGAGCTCGGCGCGCAGGACGTCCAGGGCGCCGTGCACGGTGGAGCCGAAGAGCTGCTCGAGGAATGCGGGTGGAATGCGCTGCCCGCCGTCGTCGAAGCTGCCGTCTGGATGCAGCGGCGCCGGCGCCAGCGGCGGGACGTAGTAGACGTTGGGATGCGTGCCGAACTCCGGGTGCAGCGGCAGCGCCACCTTCCACCTCTCCACCAGCTTGTGAACGATGCTGCCTTCGTCGTCGAGAAGGCCGATGAAGGCGGCGCGTCCCGGGCATTGACGGACGCACGCCGGCGCCACGCCCTGCTCGATGCGCGGGAAGCAGCCGATGCAGTGTTGGCTGACGTTGCGCATCTTGTTGAAGTAGATCTTCTTGTACGGACAGGCGCGGCGGCACATCTGCGCGCCCTTGCACCGCTCTTCGTCACGCAGCACCAAACCGGTGTCGGCGTGCTTGAAGATGGCGTCGTTGGGACACGCTTCGAGACACGCGGGCTGCGTGCAGTGGTTGCACAAGCGCGGCAGGTAGAAGAAGTAGGCGTTCGGAAACTCGCCGGCGCCTTCGTCCTCGTCCCAGTTCATCCCCCAGCTCTTGCTGCCGGAGATCTTCTGGAGGTGCACGTCGCGGCCGCGGCCGCTGTGGAGGACCTCATCGTAATTGAAGTCCCAGCCGCCGCCCACTTCCTCCTCGGTGGCGATGTGGCCGAGCTTGAGCCCGCCGTTGGCGTCGTACCCGCCGCCCATCGTCTCCCAGTCGCGCGGTGTCCCGCGCCCGGGCTGGGTGTTCACCGTCATCCACCACATCTGTTCAGTGCCCGGGTCGTCTCCGGGCCACAGCACCTTGCAGGCAACCGAGCAGGTCTGGCAGCCGATGCATTTGTTGAGATCGAACGCCCAAGCCAGTTGGCGCTTTGATGCTGCGATCGTTCCCATGATGTCGTTCCTTCCTTCTTCGAAAATGAGCAAAAACCCGGAGCGCAGCGCGTGCCTACCGAGTGGTTGGAAGGGTTCACAGGAGGGATGTCAGCGATGGGTATGACCGAGGTCATCCGCCCGTGTCAGCAGGTCTCTCGATTTTCCTGTGCCCCTATGGGAGACAAACACTGTCGCCTGTCTCTTGACCGGGCACGGAGCACCGCGTAGCTTCCGCGCGGTCATGCAGCCCGCACCGCCACTTCACGATCCGCAGTTTCACGCTGGCGATCCGTTTCCCGCCTTCCGGCGCTTGCGTGCAGAGGCGCCGGTCTACTGGCATCCAACACCGGGTTTCTGGGCATTGACCCGGCACGAGGACGTGGTGACGGTGTCGCGTGATCCGGCCACCTTCTGCTCGAGCCGTGGTATTCTGTTGAGCGACCTCGACCGGCCGATCGTACCGCGGCAGTCGATCATCTACATCGACCCGCCCGAGCACGCCCAGTATCGCAAACTCGTCCAGCCGGTGTTCAGTCCCGGGCGGCTGCGGGCGCTCGAGCAGCGCATCGCGGAGTTGGTCGGCGAGTTGATCGATGGCATCGACAGCGGTCAGGTCATCGATTTCGTCGATGCGTTCGCCGCGCCGCTCCCGCTCCTGGTGATCGCGGACATGCTTGGTGTGCCCGGTGCGGATCGCGGCCGATTCAAGCGCTGGTCAGATGCCATCATCGAGGCCGGCACGCAGCCGAGCAACGATAACATGGCGCAGTCGGTCGAGTTGCTGGAGTACTTTGGAAGCGTCATCGCCGAGCGCCGCGCCCGGCTCGGCGATGATCTCATCTCGCTGCTCGTGCACTCGGAGATCGACGGCGAGCGCCTCGAGGAGTTCGATCTCCTGATGTTCTGCATGACGCTCCTCGTCGCCGGCAACGAGACGACGCGCAACCTGCTGTCGCACGGGGCGCTGGGCCTGGCGACATACCCGGACGAGCGGGCGCAGTTGGCGCGCGACGTGACGCTGATGCCGCGTGCGGTCGAGGAGATGCTGCGTTGGGGGAGCCCGGTGGGCAGCTTCATGCGCACCGCTAGCTGCGACACGCGGGTGCGCGATACCGAGATTCACGAAGGCGACCGCCTGGTCCTGATGTACGCATCGGCCAACCGTGATGACGCCGTGTTCGGTGCCGACGCGGAGGAGTTCCGCGTGACACGCGACGCAAGCGGCCATGTCGCTTTCGGCTTCGGCGAGCACTTCTGCCTGGGCGCGCAGCTCGCACGCATGGAAGCACGGGTCGCCTTTGCACAGCTGCTCGAGCGCTTTGCCGATTGGCAACTGGCCGGCAGGGTTGAGCGACTGCCGTCGGTGTTCATGCGCGGCATCGTCCACCTGCCGCTCATGCTTTCGCGTTGAGCGCCATCGCCGCGGCGGCCGCGGGGGGTGCCGCGATACGCAGGTGCATGCTGGGCGGCGCGCGCCGTTGCTTACGACGTTGCCCTCGCCCTCCTCGGGCCTCAAGAGCCCTTGATTTATCAGATGGCTTCGCTGCATACGCAGAGGGTTCATCGCGATCTGGTCCTGATCTTGCGTTGTGAAGGAGGAGTGTCATGCGCAACGCCGTTCGTGTTCGCCTGAGCGCCGCGCTCGCAGCGTGCTTCATCGCCGCGTGGGCGGGTGCGTCGGCAGCAGCAGACGACCTCAAGCCGGGGGAGATCCTCGACGCCACGAACTGGCAGAAGGCTGAAGGCTTGCTCCCCCCGGAGATCCTCAAGCACTATCAAAACGGCGACTACGCCAATCCGATCGTCGACTGGCCCGTCGGCAAGTACGAGGTGCCTCCCGATTTTCGGGCGGGCAGCGAGAAGAACGCCGGGCAGCTCGACATCGACCCCACCGGCACCATCGTCGAAAAGGGGTCCGGCAAACAGCCGACGTATGTTATCGGCTACCCGTTCCCA
>DATKMS010000157.1:0-4653 GCA_035541735.1 Candidatus Margulisiibacteriota bacterium | reverse complement strand
GCGCTGAACGGTCCGCAGCGGCATGACCACCGTATTATCCTGGTCCATGCCCATCGCGCCCTGCCCCTTCGCCTGAAGCAATCCGATCACCTCGCAGGCAAACTGCTTGATCCGCAGTTCGCCGCCGACGGGATTCTGATGGCCGTACAGCTCGCGCCGCACGGTGTCGCCGATCACGCACACTGCCTTGCCGGCCCTTTCCTCTGCCTCGTTGAACACCCGACCGCCGGCAAGCTTCCAGTTGCTGATCGAGAAGTAGGGAGCCGTAGTGCCGGTGATGGATGTCGACCAATTGTTGGCCATGTGCACGGCGGTGACACTGGTGCTCACGGTGGGAGCGACGCCCTTGAGTCCGCCGACTTGGGTCTCGATGGCCGTCGCGTCCGCCACCTTGAACCTCGGGGCGCCCGCGGTCTCTCGTCCAGGGCCAAGCCGCTGCCCGGGGTTGACCATCACGAGGTTGCTTCCCAAGCTTGATATCTGATCCGACACCGCACGCGTGGCGCCGTTGCCGAGCGTGACCATGCTGACGACGGCGGACACGCCGATGACGATGCCGAGGATGGTGAGAAAAGCGCGCATCAGGTTGCGGCGGATCGCCCGCACTGCCAGCATGACGGTGCTCCAGAGCATCAGTGAACCTCCCGGTTGTGGTCGACGCTTTGGATGCGGCCGTCAACGAAATGGACAACGCGGCGGGCGAAGGCAGCCATATCCGAGTCGTGGGTGACCATGAGGATGCTGATACCCTGCTCGCGATTGAGTGCGGTCAGCAGCTCCATGATCTCGCGGCTCCGCTGTCTGTCGAGATTCCCGGTGGGTTCGTCGGCAAGCAGCAGCGTCGGTTTGGTTACGATGGCCCGCGCGATCGCCACCCGCTGCTGCTGACCGCCGGAGAGTTCTGCAGCGGTATGGTCCTCCCATCCCTCGAGACCGACCGATGCGAGTGCGGCGCGCGCCGCGGCATGACGTGTGGCGGCGGCTTCACCGCGATACAGCAGCGGCAACTCAACGTTCTCGAGCGCCGATGTGCGGGGTAGCAGATTGAACCCTTGGAACACGAACCCGAGGAAGTGGCGCCGGAGCAACGCGCGCTGATTGCGTGAGAGGGTTTCGACGTGCACGCCGCGGAACACGTACACACCCGACGTGGGGACATCCAAGCAGCCCAGGATGTTCATCACCGTCGATTTACCGGAGCCGCTGGGTCCCATGACGGCAACGAACTCGCCGTCATCGATACGCAGGTCTACACCGCGCAAGGCCTGGAGCGCCGACTCACCGCGACCGTAGGTTTTGGTGATGTCGGACAGCTCGATCAGCGGCGCAGCGGCTTGGCGGGTCGCCTCCCGTTCAGTTGGTTGCGGTGACGACATCGGTGATGACCTGCATGCCGGCTTCGAGAGCACCGCCCGTAGCACCCACGATTTCGGTGTAGCGGCCGTCGGTGACACCCACTGTCACGTCCGTGGCCATCGGCTCCCCGTTGCGAAGGAGCCACACCCGCTGCCCACTGCTCTTCGCCGCCGACGCGGCAGGCTTCCTCACTTGCGGCTCCGGTGGATGCGGTAGCAGACTGCCGACGATCCCTCCGGAATCGTGGCTGGTTTGGTCCTTCAGTGGTGGCGTAAACCGCAGCGCCCCATTGGGCACAAGCAGCACGCCCTGCCGCGTCGCAGTAGTGATTTCCGCGGTGGCCGTCATGCCCGGTCGCAAACTCAAGTCATCGTTGTTCGCGGTGAGGATCGTTTTGTATGTCACCACTCCGTCGGTTGTCTGCGATCCGAACCCCACGCGCCGGATCTCGGCAGGGAACTTCCGCATGGGATACGCATCGACGGTAAACGTTGACGATTGCCCTTGCTGGACCTGGCCGATGTCGGCTTCATCCACCTTCACATGGAGCTCCATCTGCGACAGATCCTCCGCGATCGTGAACAGCACCGGTGTCTCAAACGCCGCGGCAACGGTCTGGCCAGGCTCGATTTTGCGCTTCAGAACCACCCCATTGATCGGCGACCGGATCGAGGCTTTCGAGAGATTGGTCTGGTTCGATTTGAGTACCGCGCGGGCCTCGGACACCGTGGCGCGCGCGCTCGCGACATCAGCCACGGCTCGCGCCAACGTAGCCTCCGCGGTTTCTAATTCCGTTGTCGACGGCACCTTGCCCCCCGATAACCGGAAGACGGTGCGCAGGTGCTCGAGCTTGGCGGTTGCCTCTTTGCTCGTGGCGGTGGCTTGCAGGACCTTGGCCTCTGCGGAGGCCAAGGTGGCCTCCGATTTGGTGATCTCGTCCGTGAGTTTCGACACATCGAGACGGGCCAGGACCTGGCCTTTCTCGACGCGGTCATTCTCCTGGGCCAAGACCACTTCCACGAGTCCAGAGAGCTCGCTGCCGACGTCAACCTGATTGGTCGGCTCCAGAGTGCCGGTGGCCGAAACCTTCACGACAAGATTGCCGCGTGACACCGTCTCGGTCCCGTAGAGCGGCCCGTGGTTGTGGTTGCCGGAGCGCAGGGACAAGAAGAGGACGCCTCCGAGCAAGATCATGGCCGCAACGCCGATCCAGCGCAGAAAGCGTCCCGGACGGACATTCGTATTGCCTGTTCCAAGCACGGCAGCGATGTCAGTGCCTGCTGCACGCGGTGAATTGTTCATCATGATATCGACACCCTGTTGGCCCCGGTGAGCGCTTCCGCTGGGGCCCAGCCTCCCCCCAGCGCCTTGTACAGCTGGATGACTGCAATCGTGTTGTCGGCCTCCGCCCCCTTGAGAGTCTCCTCGACGGTCAGCACCGTGCGCTCGGTGTCGAGGACGGTCTGGAAGTCGATGAGACCCGAGGTGTAGCGATGGCGGGCGAGGAGCGTCGCATTGCGGGCGGACTCGACCGCGCTGGTCAGTGCCGTTGCCCGAGCTTGGCTGTTGGCGATGGACACCAGTGCGTTCTCGACATCTTCGAGCGCGCCTAGAACCGTGGCCTTATAGTTCGCCAAGCTTTGTTCTTGCGCCGCATTCTGGATGTCGATTTGCGCACTGATGCGCCCGCCGTCGAAGACGGTCTGCGCGAGCTTGCCCAATACACTCGCAGCGAACGAGCTGCCATTGGTGAGCGCGCCGATCGTCATCGCTTCGAGTCCGACCGATCCGGACAGCGTGAGGCTCGGATAGCGCGCCGCAGTGGCCTCACCGATCCGCGCGGTGGCCGCCGCCAGGGTACGCTCGGCGGCCGCGACGTCCGGTCGTTGGCGCAAGATGTCTGCGGGAATGCCGACCGTGAGCGGCTCCGGGACGTGCGGAATCGGCGCCGCTGTCGCGAGGCCGTCGTGCAATGCCGCGGGCGCCAGACCGAGGAGAACCGCGAGTCGATGCTCCGCTTCAGCCAGGGTCGTCTCGAGAACGGGAATCGCCGCTCTGACCTGTTCGACGTTGGTGCGGGCCTGTTCCGCGTCGAGCGAACTCGTGAGCCCCGCCTCTACACGCCACTCGGTAAGCGCCAGGGTCTCCGATTGGCTGGCGAGATTTGCCCGGGCGATCACGATGCGGGCTTGCGCCGCGCGGGCGTCGACGTAGTTGCGCGCCACTTCAGCGGCCAACGTCACGTAGGTCTGCCGCAGGGTTGCCGCCGATGCTTCCTCATCGGCGCGCGCGGCTTCGAGGGCGCGACGCTGGCCGCCGACGATGTCCGGTTCCCACGATGCGTCGAAGCCGACGTCGTAGAGGTCTTGGGAGCCGCCGACGCCTGCGTTCTGCGCACCGTTCGGGCCGGGATTTTGGGCGCCGTCCACGCCGGATTGGCTGATCTCCAGGTGTTGCGCCGATGACGAAGCGTTGATCGTGGGCCACAGGTTGCCGAAGGCCAGGCGACGCTGCGCTCGCGCTTGGCGGAGCTTGGCGCGGGCGGACTGTACGTCCGGACTGGCCTGCATGGCCTGGGCGACGAGCCGACTCAGGAGAGCGTCGCCCAAGTGTTGCCACCAATTTGCGACCTCAAGGCCCGTTCCGGTCGTTGGCGACGCTCCCTGCCAGGAAGATGGTACGTTAAGCTCGGCAGCTGTCGGCGCGACGTAGTTGGGGCCGACGAGCACGCAGCCCGTGAGGCAGGCGGCACAGCCGAGCGGCATCAGACGGAAGGCCCATGCAGTTCGCGGCGCGGCAGCGGTCATTCCGTCGACTCCTTGTCGATAGACATGGCAATCTTCTGGAAGAGGCGGATGAGCTCGCGCTGTTCGGCTGCGGTCAAACGGGCCAACAGGCGCTCTGCGCCGGCAATCCGGCTCTTCAGTGCTGCCAGGTAAAAGGCCTGCCCGCCGGTCGCGAGGGCGACCCGCACGATGCGGCGGTTTTCTTCTGGGCGCTCGCGCTGCACCAGCTTCCGCCCGGCGAGACGGTCGACCACGCGCGTGACCGTGCTGAGCGGCATCCGAACGCGCGCGGCGAGTAGGCTCATAGTCGTGGAACCCTCGGCGCCGAGCGTGTCGAGGACCGCTATCTCGGAGCGACTGAAACTCTCGTGGGAGTCCGGTTCGACGTCGGTCAGAACCAGCCGCCGCATCGCACGATCGAGGTGCGTGACCAGCTCACCCGCTCCGCCCCCTATGGGCGCCCCGGAAGAAGCACTCGGAGAACCGGTCGTACGTTTGCGTTTCAGCACAT
>DATKMS010000156.1:0-4453 GCA_035541735.1 Candidatus Margulisiibacteriota bacterium | reverse complement strand
GACCCAGCGCGCGCGGCGCGCGTCCTCCTGCGCTTCAACGACGCGCAGGTGACGCATGCCGAGTACTATAGCGAGTCGATCCGCTGGGCGAACGCGTTGCGCCAGCTGCGCAGCGACGGGCCGTTCCACGTCGGCGTGCTCCTCGACAATATCCCGGACTATTTCTTCGCCCTCGGCGGCGGCGCCCTCGCGGGTGCGGTCATCGCCGGCATCAACAACACGAAGCGCGGTACCCATCTGGCGCGCGACATTGCCTATACCGACTGCCAGATTCTGGTGACCGAAGAGAAATACCTGCCCCTGCTGGAGCCCGTCCTCGATGAGACCGGGGTCGCCGCAGAACGCGTGCTGGTCACACGGCGTTGGAACAAGGGCGGCGAACCCGCGAACGCGTGCTTCCGCGACCTGGACGCCATACTCAATGCCTGGGGTGCGGGGCCTGACCCACAAGTCACCGTCTCCGACCGCGACCCGTACATCCTGGTGTTCACGTCAGGAACGGTCACTGCGCCAAAGGCCATTGTCTGCAGTCATGGGCGTATGGTCGAGACCGGCAAAAACATCGGTGCGAACATCTACGCCATGAGCCCCGCCGACGTGGGCTACATTGCCATGCCGCTTTTCCATGCGAATGCGCTGATGTGCGGTTTCCTGCCGGCGCTCTACTACGGCGCCGGCGTGGGCATGATCCGCAAATTCTCCAAGACGCGCTGGCTGAGCGACATCCGCCGCTACGGCGCGACGTTCTTCAACTACACCGGCAAACCACTGGCGTACATCCTCGGCACCCCGCGGCAGCCGGACGATCACGTCAACCCGCTGCGCATCTGCTACGGCAACGAGGGGTCGCACCGCGTCGTCGCCGAGTTCGAAGAACGCTTCGGCTGTCGGGTCATCGATGTCTTTGGATCGAGCGAGGGCGGCGTCGGCGTCACGCGCCAGCCCGGCGATCCGCCGCGCAGCATCGGCTTTCCGGCAGCCGGCATCGCCGTCGTCGATGCACAGGGCAATGAGAAGCCGCCGGCACAGTTCGACGATGCAGGCCGTCTATGCAACGCCGACGAAGCCATCGGCGAGATCGTCAACACGCAAGGCCTGGCGTGGTTTGAGGGCTACTACAAGAACCCCGAAGCGATGCAGCAGCGCACGCGCAACGGGTGGTACTGGACCGGCGATCTCGGGTACAAAGACCAACGCGGCTACCTCTACTTCGCCGGGCGCGATGTCGAATGGCTGCGCGTCGACGGTGAGAACTTCGTTGCGCGTCCCGTCGAGGAAATCCTGCAACGCCATCCGGACGTGGTGCTCGCTGCGGTGTACGGTGTGCCTGACCCGGATGGCGGCGACCGCGTCATGGCTGCTCTGCTGCTGCGCGACGGCGCCGTGTTCGATTCGGATCGATTCCAGGAGTTTCTCGGCGCGCAAGCCGATCTCTCTCCGAAGTGGACGCCGGCCTACATTCGTATCGCGTCGGAGCTGCCGCAGACTGCTACCAGCAAGGTGCTGAAGAACGAACTGCGCCGGCAGAAGTTCCGCCCCGATCTGTGCGCCGACCCGATCTATTGGCATGCGCGCAGCAACGAGCCCTACCGGCGCTTCACGGCCGAGGACTACGCCCGGCTGCACGTACAATTTGTGGAGCTGTCGAAACTTTCACTGTTGGACGTCTAATCCGGCACTGACCGCTCAGTCGGGCCGCGGCACGGCTCAATCGCAGGAGTAGAAATCCAAACCCGAAACTAGGAAAGCGAGAACCGAAAGGTCGGGCGCTTTCCACTTCTGCCGTGCTGTCGATCCTTGGTACGGATCGTGATTGCCGTCGAGGCACAGAGTGCGCTGATGCCGATTCTGACTAAACTGCGTGAGTTTCTCGACCGGCAAAAGGTTGCGTACGAAGTCCTGACGCACCGGCAGGCCTTCACTGCGCAGGAGGTGGCGCAGGCGCAGCACGTGCCTGGTGCCGAGCTGGCCAAGGTGGTGATGCTACGCAGCGGCGGGCAGTTCCTGATGGCCGTGCTGCCGGCACCACAACGCGTCGATCTCGACCGCGCCCGCGCTGCGATCGGCAAGCCCGACCTAGTCCTGGCCACCGAGCAGGAGTTCCAGGGGCTGTTCCCGCAATGCGAAGCCGGCGCGATGCCGCCGTTCGGCAACCTTTATGGTCTGCCGGTGTACGTCGACCAGGCGCTGACCCGCGACAAGGACATCGTGTTCAACGCCGGATCACACACACTGACGGTCAAGATGACCTACGCTGATTTTGCACGTCTCGTTCAACCGACAATCTGCTCGTTTGCCGCCACACCGTAGTTCTCCTCCCCCCTCTGGGCTCCCTCCTCGTCTTCCCTGGCCGGCCACTCCCCTCCGGCCAGGGAAGGCCAGCCCGCACCATCGCGCTATCGCATCTCGCGACGGGCTACGTTAGGATTTTCGTCGCATGGGTTCCGCCGATGGGGGTAACGGCGCCGCGCCGTTGATCGTGATCCGCAACGTGTCACGCCGGTACGTCCGCGGCGTCGACGACATTCACGCGCTGGAGAACGTGTCGTTGTCCATTCCCACGGGACATTTTGTGGCTTTCATGGGACCGTCGGGTTCGGGCAAGTCGACGCTGCTCAACCTGGTATCCGGCATCGACCGGCCCAATGACGGCGAGGTTCTCGTCGCGGGGCAGCTGCTCAACGACCTCACCGAGGACGAGCTGGCCCGCTGGCGGGCGCGGCATATCGGGCTGATCTTTCAGTTCTTCAACCTGATCCCCGTACTCGACGCCCGCGACAACGTGGCCCTCCCTCTACTCCTGACACACTTGAACAAGGCCGAGCGACTGCGCCGCGCCGACACCGCATTGCGTATTGTCGGTCTCGACAACCGCGCCGACCACTACCCGCGCACGCTCTCGGGTGGCGAGCAGCAACGCGTGGCCATCGCGCGCGCGATCGTCACCGATCCCGACCTCATCGTCGCCGACGAGCCCACCGGTGATCTCGACGCGCGCAACGCCGAGGCGATCCTCGGATTGCTGCGTCAGTTGAAGCACGACTTTGGAAAGACCGTGGTGATGGTCACGCACGACCCGCGCGCCCTGCGTTTCGTCGACGATGCCTTCCATCTCGACAAGGGTGTGCTGCTCGAAGGCGAGGAGGCCGAACGTGCCGCCGCCGCCATCCACCTGGCCGCGGGTGGCGGCACCGCAGCGGCGGCCGCGCGGTTGGGACGGTGAGGTACCTCGGTCTCATCTGGGCGAACCTCGGGCGCAACAAGCTACGCACCGCGCTCACCGGCGGTGCCATCATGCTCGCGGTCGTGTTGGTGTGCTTGCTGCTCAGCATGCCTGCCGGCTTGAATGCCATTCTCGATCACGTCGCCAACAACGCGCGCATCTCGGTGCACGCCAAGGGCGGCCTGGTGTACCAGATGCCCTACTCGTTCACGCGCAAGGTGCGCCAGGTCGACGGTGTCGCCGCCGCGGTGGCGCAGACCTGGTTCGGCGGTGCGTTCGAGGAGGCCGGGCGCGTGACGTTCCCGAACTTCGCGGTGGAACCGGAGTACGTCGGCGCCGTCTACCCCGACTATCCCATCGCGCCCGAGCAACTCGCCGACTTCCAGCGTTACCGCGACGGCGCCATCGCCGGCCGCCAGATCATGCACAAGTACGGCTGGAAGATTGGTGACCGCATCACCCTGCGCAGCACGGCGTGGCCGGTGAATCTGGATCTGCGCATCGTCGGCGAGATCGCCAACGAACGCGCGCCGATGCTGTGGTTGACCCGCGAGTATCTCGACCAGGCGCTCAAGGCCGCGGGACGGCCCGGTCTGGGCACCGTGGGCATCATCTGGGTGCGGGCGACAGACGCGAACCGGGTCAATTCGATCATGCGCCAGATCGACGAGATGTCGCGCAACAGTGAATACGAGACCGCCTGCGAGACGGAGAAGAGCTTCCTCTCCAACTTCTTCGGTTCGCTCCAAGGGTTCGTGACGATCATCCTGATTGTCACGGGCCTGGTCGCACTGTGCATTGTCTTCATTGCCGCCAACACCGCGTCGATGGGCGTGCGCGAGCGCGCCGGCGAGTTGGCCGTGCTGAAGGCGATCGGCTTCGGCCGCCGCGTCATCTTCGGCACGTTGCTGGCCGAGGCGATGGCGCTGTCGGCCGTCGCCGGCGGCGCCGGGGTAGTGGTCGCCATGAGCCTGACGGGTGCGCTGCGGGTGTTCGCCGGGTGGAACGACTCGTTGGGACCGCTGGGCAGCTTCATCATCACCGCCCCGGTGATCGTGCAGGGGGTCTTCCTTTCGCTGTTCGTCGGCATGCTGGCCGGGGTGGTGCCGTCCTACGGCGCCGCCCGCAAACCCGTCGTACAAACGTTACACGAGGTGTTCTAATGCCGCTGCCCCTGTCGTACAGCGTGCGCAATCTGCGGGCGCGCCCCGGGCGCAGCGTCATGACCGC
>DATKMS010000155.1:0-7009 GCA_035541735.1 Candidatus Margulisiibacteriota bacterium | reverse complement strand
GTCGGCGTCTACCTATGCCCCGATTCCCGACGACGCGCAGTCCATGCACTTCGGCGACGGCCAAGTGGACACGTCCTATAAGGCCGGAGACCCCGGCTACCTGCGCGCGGTGCGGGGCGGCTCGTGATCCTGCTGCGCGCTGCGCTTCGCAGGACCGGTCGGTGATTGGGTCGTTTGAAATATTAGCCGTTTGAAGGACCTCGGGGCGCTGCCCCCCTGGGGTCCCTCCTTCGGAGTGTTGCGATGGCACAGGCGGAGCCTCTACCGATGTGTCCGATCGACCGGGTCCGGCGTAGGGGCGAGGCATTTCCCCATGCAAGAGTAGGAACAGTGAAATTGGTCTGCGGCCACTGCGGATTCGAGCGGCGTACGCGGTTACCCGGAAATGCCTCGCCCTTCGGACGCCGCGGATTGTACGCGGCATCTGCGGATAGACGGGCGCTGCAAGGAAGGGCGAGGCATTTCCGGGTGTGATCGGTCGCCGCGTGCGGTGCGGACGTTCCGTGTGGTGAGGACCGCCGGTGCCGGGGCGATGGGAAATGCCTCCCCCCTACGAGGAATGGGATGGGGACTGGGATCTGCGGGGTGGGGTGAACCAGCGGTCTTCGTCGTCGTTCCATTCGTCGCGGGTGGTGGCGTGGCTGGGGTTTTCGCGGTCGAGGGCCCAGCGCATCGGGTTGGCGGCGATGTAGGCGCGGATGCGGTCCAGTTCGCCGTCATTGCGCACGATGCGTTCGTAGTAGTTTCGTTGCCAGACTGGAGCGCCGGGCGAGCGCCGCGCACGATTGATTGCACGCGTGGTAATCGACTTGAAGTTGCCGATGATGCTGCCCAATGATCCGGCCTTCAGGAGGTCCGACGATGTCGCCTCCGCAGGGGTGGGCCTCGATTCTCCGAATGCGTCGAGCACGACAATGCCGTGGATGTGGTTGGGCATCACCACCCATGCATCGAGTGACGCGTGTGCCGCGTGCTGCGGAATCGCTAGCCAGGATCGTTCGACAGTGGATCGCAGCAGCGCATCGGCGAAGAGACAGTCCCGATTGGCGGTGACGGCGGTAACGAAATACATGCCCGGCGAACGATAATCATGGTCACGCAGGCGGATTGATCGACGATGGCGGTGGTCGGGATCGAACGCCATTGGGCTAGCAATGTAGGGGCGAGGCATTTCCCCGTGCAAGAGTACGACCCCTAAAATTGCTGCGGCCACAGCGGATTCGAGCGGCGTACGCGGTTGCCGGGAAATGCCTGGCCCCTACGGGATTGATGGCCTGGATCGTGTTGCCCTCCTCCGGCTGATCACTGCCAGCTGACGGCTGAAGGCTCTCCGAAAGCTTACACTGTTGGCCCTGCCTAACAGTGGTCGATAGCTCTTCCTAACAGTTCACCCGCACTCTCTGACCGGATCTCAGTGCACAACGCCGTGCACGTGCTGGCACCGCCGATGCTCTGCACGCAGCCAAGGGCAGAGCAGCCTTGCAACGAGGACAGAGGATGGCGACGCGCACGAACAAAGGCGAGCACTGGAACGCCGGCGACTCGATGCTCTCCGCAGCAAGGCAGCCCCCTCTGATAGACCCAGAGGAAATATCCGTAGTTCTACGTGTTGTAAGGTCGCCGTCTCTACATACGAGTGTTTACATTCGAGGAGGGTCGTCATGCGCAAACAGGGCTTCGAGGCCGGTCTTGCAGTGTCTGCCGCAAAGGAACGGTGCCGTGCCGTCTTCGGGCGGCGACGTCTGTCATCGAGATGGTTCGTTCGCTTCAAGGCCGCGCTTCTCTCGCTCAGCCTGACTACGGGGCTCGCACTCTCGCTCGGTGGATGCTTTTGCGACCACGATGTCCCCAATGGAAATTCATGCAGGACATGCGTATGCGACTCTCGCCACGTCCCCCCGTGCACGAACCTCACCGGGACCGCACCCTGCGATACTACCCACGGGTTCTTCTGTAACGAGGAGTGGAAGAGAGAATTCTTCGGTGCCCCTCTATGTCCGTCTTCGATGGTGCGGCGGCCTGACGCGCTCCCGCAGGGCGCAGCTACAGCCCAGCTCCGCGCGCTCAGTTTTGAGCTGAACCAGGGACAGACGGACAGTCGGGTCAAGTTCCTTGCTCGCAGCCGCTCGTCGGCTCTCTTCCTGACGTCGAGCGAGACGGTCCTGGCGATTCGACCGCCCGCGGCACTGGTCGGGCACACGCCTTGGGTCGGAAACAACGAGGCGGTTCTCCGCCTGCAGCTGATCGGCGCGAATCAGAACGCGACGATCGTCGGGCGTGACGAGTTGCCGGGCAAGGTGAATCACTATCACGGCAACGACCGGACTCGCTGGCACTCGAACATTCCGACCTATGCGCGGATCGAGTACGAGAACGTCTACCCCGGCATCAATCAGATCTACTACGGGCAGCAGGACCATTTCGAGTACGACCTCATCGTCGCGCCTGGCGCTGACCCCTCCCACATCAGACTCGCCTTCAAGGGTGCACAGAAGATGGAATTGGCGGCGGATGGCGACCTGATCCTCCACACGAACGCCGGCGATGTCCGGCAGCACAAGCCGGTCGCGTATCAAGTTGATAGCGGGCGACGCGAGGTCGCGGCCCGATACGTCCGCAAGGGCAAGCGCGAAGTCGGCATTCAACTGGCGCAGTACAACCATCAACAGCAGTTGATGATCGACCCCATCATCACCTGGTCGCGCTTTCTAGGAGCGGACGGGGACGTCGGGTCGGCGATCGCAGTCGATGCCTCTGGACAAGTGTTCGTGACAGGAACCGCGGTCTCCGCTGACTTTCCGACTGAGAAAGCCCTGCAGCCCGCGAGCGGCGGCGGCCAAGATGCGTTCGTCATGAAGCTCGACGCCAGCGGGCGCGTGCCGATTTACTCCACATACCTCGGCGGTAGCGGTGACGACGCCGGGACCGGGATTGCCGTAGATGCCGCCGGCAAGGTCTACGTCAGCGGGCGCACCACCTCAACCAACTTCCCGACGAAGAATCCATTTCAGGTCACCGCGGGCGGGAACACGGATGCCTTTGTCGCGGTGCTGGATCCGCAGGGTGCCACCCTCGCGTATTCCACCTACCTCGGTGGCAGTCTCGCCGATGCGGCCACCGGCATCGCCGTGGACAGCAGCGGCGCCGCGTACGTGGTCGGGCAGACTGATTCGATCAACTTTCCGACCCAGACCCCCTTCCAAGTAGCCCGTGCGGGCGGCGTTGATGCGTTCGTCGCCAAGCTCGACCCGTCCCAATCGGGCGCCGCCTCGCTGTCGTTCTCAACGTATTTGGGCGGCTCGCTGAACGACAGCGCCGCTGCCGTTGCGGTTGACGGCACGGGGCTCGTCTATGTCACCGGTGAGACGTCGTCGACCAATTTCCCGCGTGTGAATGCTCTTGCGTCGGCCAACCGTGGCCTCACCGATGCGTTCGTCGCCAAGCTCAACCCGGCGTTGGGTGGCGCCGGCGCGCTCCTCTACTCGACCTATCTTGGTGGCAGTGGGACGGATGCCGGCACCGGTGTCGCGGTTGGCGATGACGGCCGCATGTTCATCACCGGTCGCACCACCTCCGGCGACTTCCCGCTTCAGAACGCTTATCAGTCTTCGCGCAAGGGCGGACTCGACGCGTTCGTCACTACGATGAACCCTGCCGGCACCGCCATCCTGTACGCCACCTTCCTCGGTGGGTCGGGCGACGATGTTGCCAACGGCATTGGCCTGGACGGCGCCGGCAGCGCCTGGATAACGGGGAGTACCGCATCGACTGACTTCCCGGTGAAAAATGCGGCGGGACAGCCGAACGCCGGTGGCAAGGAAGTCTTCGTTGCACGACTCGACGCAGCACAGAATGCAAGCTCCTCGTTGCTGTATTCGATGGCTTTTGGCGGCGCACGTGACGACTTCGGCAACGCTATTGCCGTGGGGCGCACCGGTGGCGCATACATTACGGGCACCACTGACTCCGCGGACTTCCCAATCGAACCGCTCACTCTGCCCGCCTTGTCAACCGGCTCGTCGACTGGATTCGTGCTGCGTGTGGGCGGCAGCCGGCAGACGGGCCTCGTGCCCCATACGCCGACCGAAGCGAGGTTCTTGAAGCGCGTCGCCAACGACGTGAGCAACCTCACACGCGGCTTAATCAAGTGCGGGCAGCGCTACGCGACAAAGTCCTTCAAGGGACAGGAGTTCGATTTCGCGGCGTGCACCCAGCACTCCCAGAGCCAGTTTACGAGACAGGTCAACAACCTCCTCAAGAAGTCGCCCGAGTGTTTGCAGGCGGGCATGAGCCCGGAGCTTGCAGCCAGCTTCGTCGAAGCACGGCTCGCTCAGGCAGGGTCGTTGATCTACTGCAACGGGACGGACCCGCTGGACCCGTCCGGCAGGCTCGACGGGCGCATGCCACCGGACGCCGCCACACAGAAGACCGAGGACCGGCTCGCCACTGAAACTTCCAAACTCGTTGCCACCCTCGCCAAGTGTTACGAGCAGGAGTTCCAGGCCCTCGCGGGGTCGGGTGCGGCGTTCGACAACGATGCCTGCGTGGCCCAGGGAGCAACAGCCTTTCTCGAAGTCATTGACGGGCTCGCCGCCAGCGACCCGACTGTGCCGCAGTGCGTGCCGTTCAACGCGCGAAGCGCCCTCGTGTCGTTGAAAGAAGCGCTCGACAATATCAGTGGCGATATCTACTGCTCGGGCGACCAGGAAGTGCCCACGTTCACGCCACCGCCAACCCCGACCGTGACACCGGCCCCAACGATCACGCCGACCATCCCAGTTGCGACGCAGTTTGGATGTTGTGGCGCACCGGACGGGGTCAGCTATTGCTTCTCCACCCCTCCGCAAATCGACGCGGTGACTTGTGCCGGGCTCAACGGGCATCCGTTTCCTGTGGTTCTCTTTCCGGGCGAGTCCTGCTCGAACGGCCACTGTAGTGGCCACTCGCCCCCACCCACGATGACCCCGTCGCCGTGTGGCAACCACATTTGCGAGGCGGGTGAGAACGCCAACAACTGCCCCACCGACTGTTCACCGGTCTGCGGCAACGGCGTGTGCGAGCCCGGCGAGGCTTGCGTCAACTTCGGCAGCTGCACCACCTGTTGCTGTGGCGACTGCGGATGCGGTGGTGTGCTGGGCAACGTGTGCCACGGCGCCGGTTGCTGCGGGCCCTCGTGATCGGCGCGGTGCCGTCCGCCTCCTCAGTCGAGGGGCTTGGTTCCGCCAACCAGCGATGCGTGCATGAGACAGACGAAGCGACCCACGGAGGGGGCCATGTTCAGACGAGCAAAGAGAAACGCGCAATCGGATCACTCACGGCCCAGTTTGTCTCGACAGCCTTGCCGGCCGCGGACGATGCACGCCGGAGACCTGGCCGGCGCGAAGCAAAGGCCTTGGGCATGGCTCGGACGCAGGGTCGCCCTCGCCGGGAACGTGTTTGCGGCTTTGCTGGCATTGCAAGGCTGTTGGAACCACAACCTTGTCGCAACCGGAGCGTATGCCGACGTAAATGGCTGCCTCTGCTACTGGTACAACATCCCCATCACTGGCGGTTTTGGATGTTACTACTGTCTCCCTGACGTCATATTCCCTGTCTCCCATCCTGCCAGCTGTGACCTTCCATCCTTATGCAAGATACTACAAGGGCATGGCGCCAAGATCTACAATTGCAATGCAACGTGCGGCCCCACGAGCCACACGTCGGCAGCATCCGGAACAAGAGAGCCAGCCTTGAGCTTCGAAGCCAATGAGGGCCAGACCGACGCGCGCGTCAAGTTCCTCGCCCGCGGCCGCGGCTCGGCATTGTTTCTGACCGCTAACGAGGCCGTGCTCACCCTGCAGTCCCCGGCAACTAGCAACAGGTCGGGCGGCACGACGCACAGTCGGTTTGAGCGGAAGCCAACCGTGCTCCGCACGCACCTCATCGGCGGGAATCCGCACGCCGAAGTTGTCGGGCGCGACGCGCTGCCGACCAAGACCAACTACTACTTGGGCAGCAACCCGGCCCGCTGGCACAGCGGCGTACCGACTTACGGTGGCGTCGAGTACCGGGACGTCTACCCAGGGGTGAATCAGATCTACTACGGACGCGAAGGTCAGCTCGAGTACGATCTCGTCGTCAGCCCGCACGCCGACCCGACACGGATCCAACTCGCCTTCACCGGCGTGCGTAAAATGGAGCAGACCAAACAGGGCGATCTGCTCCTGCATACCGCCACCGGCGAGCTACGCCACCACCGCCCGGTCGCCTACCAGATCGTCGACGGTCGCCGCCAGGAGGTCGAGGCGAAATACATCCGCAAGGGCAAGGCAGCGGTTGGCATCCAGTTGGCACGCTACGACCGTGACCGGACCATTGTGATCGACCCCGTGATCACCTGGTCGGAGTTTCTCGACCTCGCCGGCAGCGAGGGCACAGCCATCGCGGTTGATGGCGACGGCCGCGCCTACATCACCGGCCGCGTGCTCTCTGCCTTCTTTCCTACCGCGAGTCCGCTGCAGGCGAACAGTGGCGGGGGTGAAGATGCATTTGTGATGAAGCTCAACGCCGGCGGTTCGGTGCCGATCTACTCGACGTATCTGGGCGGCAACGGCGACGATGCCGGCTTGGCCATTGCCGTGGACCAACAAGGCAACGCCGTCGTCGGCGGCCGCACCACCTCCTCCAACTTCCCGACCAAGAACGCGCTGCAAGCGTCGAACGGTGGCGGCCAAGACGGGTTCGTCGCCAAGCTGGATGCAGACGGCGCAACCCTCCTCTACTCCACCTATCTCGGTGGTAGCGGCACCGACGCGGTCGCAGGGGTCGCCGTCGATCCCGTCGACGCCATCAATCCCTCGAGCGCCGTCTACGTCGCCGGACAAACGGCCTCGACGACCTTCCCGACCAAGAACCCGGTGCAGGCAACGAACGCTGGTGGGCTCGACGCCTTTGCCGCCAAGCTCGATCCGACGCAAAGCGGGACGGCGTCGTTGTTGTTCTCTACCTATCTCGGCGGTAGCGGCAAGGA
>DATKMS010000154.1:0-16643 GCA_035541735.1 Candidatus Margulisiibacteriota bacterium | reverse complement strand
CCACCGCCATGCTCGAACGCATCATCGCGGCAGAGCGTCCGCACGCGCTCCTGCCAACCATCGGCGGGCAGACCGGTCTGAACGCCGCGATCGACCTCGCCGAGCAGGGCATCCTCGACCGCTACGGCGTCGAGCTCATTGGCGCCAAGCTTGAGGCAATCAAGAAGGCCGAGGATCGCGATCTCTTCAAGGCCGCGATGGAACGCATTGGGCTCGATCTGCCCCGGAGCGGCTACGCGCGCAGCGTCGCTGAGGCGATGGCAATTCGCGACCGCATCAGGTTGCCGCTGATCATACGGCCTTCACGCACGCTCGGTGGGACCGGCGGCAGCATCGCCACGACGCCAGAGCAATTTGACGAGCAGGTGCGATGGGGCCTCGACGCCTCGCCGACGCACGAGGTGCTCATCGAGGAATCGATCGCCGGCTGGAAGGAGTTCGAGCTGGAAGTCATGCGGGACGGCAAGGACAACGTCGTCATCGTCTGCTCGATCGAAAACTTCGATCCCATTGGCGTACACACCGGCGACAGCATCACCGTGGCGCCGGCACAAACGCTCACCGACAAGGAATACCAGATCATGCGCGACGCGGCGCTGGCGATCATCCGCGAGATCGGCGTCGACACCGGCGGCTCCAACATTCAATTCGCCGTGCATCCGGACAACGGCCGGCTGGTGGTGATCGAGATGAACCCGCGGGTGTCGCGCAGCTCGGCACTCGCCAGCAAAGCCACCGGCTTCCCGATCGCCAAGATCGCCGCCAAGCTCGCGGTGGGCTACACGCTCGACGAGATCGCCAACGACATCACGCGTGAGACGCCGGCGTGCTTCGAACCGACGATCGACTATGTCGTCACCAAGATCCCACGCTTCACATTCGAGAAATTTCCGCAGGCGACCGATGTGCTCGGGCCGCAGATGAAGTCGGTGGGCGAGGTGATGGCGATCGGCCGGACCTTCAAAGAATCGCTCCAGAAGGCGATGCGCTCGATGGAGATCGACGCCTACGGCTTCGACGACAAAGGGCGCGGGCCGCGCGCCGCCGACCGTGGCACGCTGGAACGCCTTCTGCGCGTGCCCAACGCCCGGCGCTTGTGGCACATCGCCGATGCCTACCGCGGCGGCATGAGCGGCGAGGAGCTGTACACGCTCACCAGGATCGACCCCTGGTTTCTCGACAACATCAAGCAGATCGTCGAGTTCGAGCACCTGGCGCGCGCCGCGACGGTCGAGAACAACGGGACGGTCCCGGCGGATGTCTTGCGCGAAGCCAAACGCCGCGGCTTTTCGGACGTGCGCTTGGGGCAGCTCAGCGGCCTAACGGAGCAGCAGATCCGCGACGCGCGTCACAGCGCCGGCATCCTGCCGGTGTACAAGATGGTCGACACCTGCGGCGCCGAGTTTCCAGCTCACACGCCGTACCTCTACTCGACCTACGAGGATGAGGACGAATCCGGCGTCACGCCCCGCCCGAAGATCATGATCCTCGGGGGCGGGCCGAACCGTATCGGCCAGGGGATCGAGTTCGACTACTGCTGCGTGCACGCCGCGTTTGCGCTGAAGGAAGACGGGTTCGAAACCCTCATGGTGAACTGCAACCCGGAAACCGTCAGCACCGACTACGACACCTCCGACAAGCTGTACTTCGAGCCGCTGACGCTCGAAGACGTGCTCGCCATCGTGCACCGCGAGCGGCCCCAGGGGCTCATCGTGCAATTCGGCGGGCAGACCCCGCTCAAGCTGGCGGTGCCGCTGCAAAAGGCCGGTGTGCCCATTCTCGGCACGTCGCCCGACTCCATCGACCGGGCCGAGGATCGGCAACGCTTCGCCACGTTGCTGTCGAAGCTGGAGCTGCGGCAGCCGCCCAACGGTATCGCCTTGAGCGTCGACGAGGCCGTGCGCATCGCCGTAGACCTCACCTATCCCGTGCTGGTCCGTCCGTCGTACGTGCTCGGCGGCCGCGCCATGGAGATCGTGTACGATGAGCAGAGCTTGCGGCGGTACATGGAGCGCGCGCTCGAGGCCGCGCCCGACCGCACGATCTTGATCGACAAGTTCATCGATGACGCCATCGAGCTGGATGTCGACGCCATCAGCGACGGCCAGCGTGTCGTCATCGGCGGCATCATGGAACACATTGAGCGCGCCGGCGTGCACTCGGGCGACAGCGCCTGCTCGTTGCCGACAAAGTCGATCGCGGCGCCGGTCCTGGCGGAGATCCGCCGGCAGACGACGGCGCTCGCCCTCGAGCTGAACGTCGTTGGGCTGATGAATGTCCAGTTCGCGGTCAAAGGCACAACCGTCTACATCCTCGAGGTCAATCCGCGAGCCTCGCGGACGGTGCCGTTCGTCAGCAAGGCCATCGGCGTGCCGCTGGCGAAACTGGCAGCACGCGTCATGGCGGGCCGCACCCTAGCGGACCTGGGTTATACGGAAGAGGTCGTTCCGCGCTACATCTCGGTGAAGGAGGCGGTGTTCCCGTTCGCCAAGTTTCCCGGTGTCGACACGCTGCTCGGTCCGGAAATGAAATCGACCGGCGAGGTGATGGGCATCGGTGCCTCATTCGGTGCGGCCTTTGCGAAGGCGCAGATCGCTGCCGGTACGATCCTGCCAACAGCTGGCAGGGTGTTCATCAGCGTACGCGACGAAGACAAAGCGGCGGTGCTGCCCACGGCCCGGCGCCTGGCGCGCTGTGGCTTGGCATTGGTGGCCACGAACGGCACGGCGACGCACCTGCGGCGCCACGGCCTCGATGTCGAGACGGTGAACAAGGTCCAGGACGGTAGCCCGCACATCGTTGATGCCATCATGAGCGGTACGATTGCCATGGTGATCAACACCCCCGAAGGCGTGGGCGCCAACCTCGACTCGTTCACCATCCGGCGCAGCGCTCTCGATTGCCGCGTTCCGTACTTCACCACCGTGGCCGGAGCCGAGGCCGCCGCCGAGGGGGTGGAGCTGCTGCAGCGCGAAGCACTCACGGTGTGTGCGTTGCAGGACTACCATCGCCGTGCCGACAGAGCGGAGGTGGCGTAGGAAACGGCCTGCGGTCTGAGGTCTGACGTCAGTCCTCCAGTGCGTTGTGAGCGTCCATGACGAGCATCGACGACTTCCTGAGCGCGCTGTCGTCGCCGCTCAACTTCCTGGCCCATGCGCCCGTCGACGCGGTGGTGCGGACCACCTTGCCGAGCCACCAATTTGCCAGGCGGGCCCAGGCGCTGGCGCTCAACGCGCGTGATGCCGGCGTACGTCGTGACCTTGAAGCCCTGTCGGCTGAACTCATTGCCTACGAGACGGCAGCCCCTGAACAACGTCGCGCCACCGTCGACCGCTGCCGGGCGCTGATCGAGCGGCTCCGTTGTGGCAGCGACGCACCGGGCGCAACGTATCAGTGCAGCAGCGGCGATCCGGCTGAACAGCTCAAGGCCCTCTCGCAGTCGGCGCAGTTCGTGCGCGGTGTGGGGCCGCGCTTCGCGGAGAAGTTCCGCAGGTTCGGTATCCGCAGCGTCGAGGATCTGCTGTATCACTTGCCGTTCCGTTACGAGGATCGACGCTCACTGAGCACCATCCGCCAGCTGCGCGTCGGCGCCGTCGCCAGCGTCGTCGGCGAGCTTACCCATCTGGCCGAACGCTACGTCGGGCGCAACCAGCGGCGCATCCTCGAGGGCGTGCTGCGTGACGATACGGGCTTGCTGGCGCTGACGTGGTATCACCAGGTCGCGTACTTCCGCAGCCGCTACCAGGTGGGCCAACGCTGTCTCGTCCACGGCAAGGTCGAGGGCGGACCCACCAGCCAGAAGCGCATGGTACATCCGGAAGTCGACCTGAGCAGCGATCTCGAAGGGCAGAGCATCCTCCCGGTCTACAACAAGCCGACGACAACGAGTGTCGGCGTCATGCGCAAGATCGTGCAGCAAGCCGCCGCCGACTGGGCGGAACGCTTGCCGAGCGTGCTGCCGCAGGCCGTTGCGCAGCGCGCCCGCATCGTCGATCTGCGACAGGCGATGCAGCTCATCCATACGCCGCCGCGTGATGCCGACGTCGGAGCGCTGAACGCCTACCGTTCGCTCGGCCATCGCTCGCTGGTGTTCGATGAGCTGTTCTTCCTGCAGCTCGGGATGGCGTTGCGGCGCCGGTCGGTAGAGACTGAGTCGGGGCTGGCGTTGATGAAGCGCGGCACACTGACGGAGCGGCTCGCCGCACGGCTGCCGTTTCAACTGACAGGTGCCCAGCGCCGCGTGCTGGCCGAGGTCTACGCCGACATGGCCAAGCCGCACCCCATGCACCGCCTCGTGCAGGGGGATGTCGGCAGCGGCAAGACCATCGTCGCGCTGTTTGCGGCGTTGGTGGCGCTCGAGAATGGCTGGCAAGCAGCGTTCATGGCGCCAACGGAACTCCTGGCGGAGCAACACTTCGGCACGCTGCGCGGCTTCGCGCAGCAACTCGGCGTCGAGGCGGCGCTGCTGACCGGTGAATTGACGCGCGCCCAACGCCGTGAGCTCCACGCGCGCCTCGCATCGGGCGAGGTCCCGCTGGTGGTGGGGACGCATGCCTTGATCCAAGAAGGCGTCGCCTTCAAGGGCCTCGGCTGTGCGGTGATCGACGAGCAACACCGCTTCGGCGTCCTGCAGCGGGCGGCGCTGCGGCGCATGGGCGCGCACGGCCTGGCGCCGGATATTCTGCTGATGAGTGCCACGCCGATCCCGCGTACGCTTGCCATGGCGGTCTACGGCGACCTCGAGATTTCCGTGCTCGATGAGCTGCCCCCCGGGCGCCAGCCGGTGCGCACGCTGCTGCGCCACGAAGGCGAACGGGCCAAGGTGTACGACCTGGTCAAGCGCGAGCTGGACAACGGCCGGCAGGCGTATGTGGTGTACCCGCTCGTCGAGAGCTCCGACCTGATGGAGCTGCGCGATGCCACGACGATGGCGCAGGAGCTGGCGCGCGCCGTCTTCCACGACTATCGCGTGGGGCTCGTGCACGGCAAGATGAAGGGGACCGAGAAGGATGCCGTGATGCGCCGCTTCAAGGGCGGCGACATCCAGTTGCTGGTGAGCACGACGGTCATCGAGGTCGGAATCGACGTGCCCAACGCCACGATCATGGTGGTCGAGCATGCGGAGCGCTTCGGGTTGGCGCAACTGCACCAGTTACGCGGGCGGGTGGGGCGTGGCGGCGACGCGTCGCTGTGCATCCTGCTCACCCCGTTCCACCGCGGTGATGACGTGCACCGGCGGCTGCAGGCGATGGCCAGCACCAACGACGGCTTCAAGATCGCCGAGGTCGACCTCGAGCTGCGCGGGCCCGGTGAAATGCTCGGCACGCGGCAGTCGGGCTTGCCGGATTTCCGAGTCGCCAACCTGATTCGCGACCGGACGATCCTCGACGAGGCAAGACAAGCGGCCGACGAGTGGTTGCGCCATGATCCGAAGCTCGACAGCGCGGAGTCACGCCCGTTGCGCACGGTGCTGGCACATCGCTGGGCCGGGCGACTCGAGCTGGCCGAGATTGGCTAGCGCGCGCGCTCGGCGCGAACGGCGAATGTTGAATGGTGAATGGTGAATGAGGGAGGCCGGTTTGCTCTGGCCGGCCGATCCCGGTGCAGCACGGATGTCATTCAATATTTGCCATTCAATATTCACCATTGCCGTATGGTGTGTATTCGCAACATCGGCCTCTGCCGCGGGCGATCCGCAACGCGGCAAGGTCGTGTTCGCGCTGGCGGCCGGCTGCGGCTGCCACACGTCGAAGGACGGTCCGGTCGGTGCGGGTGGCGGTGAGGTGCCGACGCCGTTCGGAAAGTTTTACGGGTCCAACATCACGCCGGATCCCGAAACCGGCATCGGGGCGTGGAGCGATGCGGACGTGGAGGCAGCCATCCGCCGCGGCGTCGCCCGCGGCAAGGGGGTCGAGTCGCCGGCGATGCCCTACTATCAGTACGCTGGGATGAGCGACACGGACCTCGCCGACCTCATCGCCTACTTGCGCGCACTGCCGGCGGTGCGGCGCCCCAACCGGCCGCACGAAGGCGAGCTGCCGCTGGCGCGCTGGGCGTATCGCGCCTGGCGCCTGTTGTTCGTTCGCAGCGCTGCAGCGCCTGCAGCAGCACCGGCGAGCGGCGTGGAGCGCGGACGGTACCTGGCGGATCACGTGGCGATCTGTACCGACTGCCACACGCCGCGCAACCGCTTCGGCGCGCCGGATCGCGCCATGTACCTGGCGGGCAGCGCCCACGGCCCCGGCGGAGACCCGGTGCCCAACATTACACCGCACCGGACTGGGATCGGCGACTGGGACGTGGCCGATATCGTCAATCTACTCGCCCAAGGTATCCTGCCGAACTTCGACAACGTCCAGGGCCTCATGGCCGAGGTAGTTGATGGACATGGCGGCGGGCCGGGGTTCAAGGACACGCCGGAGAGCGATCGGCGCGCTATCGCGGAATATCTCAAAACTGTGCCGCCGATTGACAACAAGGTAGAGGACAAGTAACCGAGTCGGGCCACCTGAATCTCGGGGCAACAACGTCAGTGGATAAGGAGGGGGTATGCGCAAGACAGCGGCCGCGATGGGAGCCATGATTCTGCTGGTAGGGGGACTGCGTGTGGTGCGTGCGCATGAAGCGAACCTGCCGGCGGGGCCAATCCAGGATCGGCACGAATTGATGGAGGGCATCGGCAAGAACGCCAAGATCATCGGCGATTCGCTCAAGGCCGGTGGCGCCGGGGATCGCCTGAAGATAGGAGACGCTGCGCTGAAGATTCAGACCAGTGCGGCCAAGATCGCGCCGCTGTTTCCACCCGGGAGCACCGATCCGAAGTCACGCGCCAAGCCGGAGATCTGGACGCACTGGGACAAGTTCCAAGAGAACGCGAAGAAGCTCGAGGCAACGTCGGGTGAGCTTGCGAACGCGGCCCAGAGCGGCGGCGACGTGAAGACGGCGGCGGACACGATGTTCGGTGCCTGCAAGAGCTGCCACGACGAATTCCGCGTGCCGGAGAAGAAGGGCAAGAAGTAACTCTGCCCGGCTCACCCCCGCTTCTGGCTCCGCACGACCCACAGGGCGATGAGCGGCTGCACGGCAAAGGCGAGTGCCGCGGCGAACGCCGCCTTGAACCCGATGAAGTGCCAGAGCGACATCTGCGTGACGCCCAGCGCACCGAGCCCCGTGATTGCCAGCGGCGCAATCACCACGACACAGGCAACGCCAAGACGCAAGCCGCGGCGGAACGTGCTCGCCGGTAGCCAGCGCAGGAGGGCGTCTGCCACGCGCGACCGCTCCAATCCGTCCAGGTCCCGCGCCTGCATGTGGCGGCGCACCATCGGGGTCACGATCAAGCACGTGAGCAGCGGCAGGAGCAGCGTCGTCCCAATCGTGTCGCCGGCGATGCTCTGTTGCCCCCACAGCGGGACCTCGACAGTGTTGCGGAAGGCCAGCCACGCGATCCCGCCGTTGAGCACGAAGTTGAAAACGGCAGAACCAACGCCGTGTTCGAGGAGCAAATAGCGGCGGAGGGTAGGGGACACGCCGCTCTCTATAGCGCATCCTGCGCTGCATAGGGAAACGGATTGACGGGACGCCGGGACCTTCAGAAGTTCAGGGCGAAACCCAGCGCTCACACGGTCTTCGACCTGTTCTCTTCGACGTCCCTGGTCCACCTTCGACAGCTTTGCTACTCTGCCAGCGCGATTGGAGTAGGGTTGGCCCTGAACGAGAGCGAGAGCGGCCTCAACGCGGTCGACGTCCTGAACCTGCTGGCCCTGTTTCTCTTGGCAGTGGTGGTTGCCTTCTTTCATCGAGAGCTAGGGACCGAGGCCTCCTGGTTGCTCTGGGTGTTTGCTTTCCTGGTAGTCTTCGTACTGACGGCGGCGCGTTTGGCGCTGTGGCGGCCGCTGTGGCAGGCCATCCACGATTTCTCGCCCGTGCTGCTGGTCCCGGTGATTTTCCTGACGCTCGGATCGATCATCGACTGTGCGAGTCCGGGGCGTTGGGATGTGACGTTCGGCGAGCTGGATGAGCGGTTGTTCGCTGAGTTGCCGCGTTTATGGCGCGGCGTGCTCGGGCGGTCCTCGTGGTTTGTCGACGTCGTCTCGCTGGCCTACGTTTCGTACTACTTCGTGGCCGTGATCGTGCCCGTCCTGCTCTACCATCGCGGCTTGAGGGGGGATTTCCGGCGTTCGGTGTTCACCCTCACGCTGACGTTCTACGCGTCATTCGTCGGATACTTCATGTTTCCGACGCTGGGCCCACGCACACCGCCGGAGGAGGCACAGCTCGTCGGCGGCGCCGTGAGTCAAGGGGTGCGCCTGTTCATCGAGCTTGCCGAGCGCACGCGCACGGATGCGTTCCCGAGCGGGCACACCGCGGTCGCGCTCGTCAGCCTGTCCCTTGCCTGGCAGTTGTCGGGTCGTGTGTTCGCCGCCTTGCTGCCCATCGTCGCGGGCATCATCTTCTCGACGGTGTACCTGCACTACCACTACGTCGTCGATATCGTCGCCGGCGCCGGGCTGGCTGCCGGCTGCGTCTGGCTGGGCCCGCATCTGCAGGCGCTGCTGGAGCCCCACGAGATGCTGCGCCGCGTGGCGGTGCATCTCGGCATGCGTTGACCGGAGGTGCCACCGCTGCGGCGGCAAGACGCGAGAAACACGCTCTTCCTTTGCCATCTCGAAGCGAGTAGATGATTGACGCATGGCGGCACGACCGACACACGGGGACGCGCAGATGCTGTATCACAGCAAGCTGCGCACGCTGCGAGAAGCCGTCGACCTTATCCGGGTCGATGACACGCTCGCCGCGCCGATTGCCACCGGGCAACCGGCGATGTTCCTCAACGCCCTCGGTGCGCGTGGGGATTATCGTAACCTCACGATCTTTACCGGCTTGATCATCGAGCCCTACCCGGTGCTACAGCAGCCCGGCGTGCATCTGATCAGCGGGTTCTACGGCCCGATCGATCGCATGCTGAAGGCGATGGGTGCCAACGTGCAGTATCTGCCGGCGGACTTCCTCGGCTGGGAACGCTACGCCCGGCTGGCAGCACCACGCGTCGTGGTCTCGGCGCTCGCCCCCATGGATGCGCACGGCTATCTCAACTTCGGACTGCACGCCGGCGCCTCGTTCAATGCATTCCTGGATGCGGCACACGACCCCGACCGTCTGGCCATCGGCGAGGTGAACCCGTCCATGCCGCACGTGCTCGGGCTCGGCCGCTACGGCGGCAACCGCATCCACGTCTCCGAGATCGATTGCATCGTCGAATCGGATCGGCCGGTGTTCGAGCTGCCCGAGCAACCCGTCAGCGATGAGGACCGGGCGATTGCCGAGCACGTCGAGAAGCTCATCGACAACGGCGCCACCCTGCAAATCGGCATCGGTGGCGTGCCGAACATCGTGGCGCAACTGCTGGCGGCCGGCAAAAAGGGAGACTTCGGCATTCACACAGAGATGATGGTCGACGGGATCATGCATCTGCATCAGGCCGGCAAGGTCACCAACCACAAGGGCGTCTACGATGGCTTCTCGGTCGCGACGTTCGGCGCCGGCAGCCGCGCCCTGTATCAATGGATCGACCACAACCCCGAGGTGCGCATGCTGCCGGTCGCGCAGGTCAATGACCCGGCCATCATCCGTTTGAATCGGCGGATGGTGAGCATCAACGGCGCGCTGGCGGTCGACCTGTCCGGGCAAGTGATGGCCGACACGCTCGGCCCGCGGCAGTACTCCGGCGTCGGTGGCCACGAGCTGTTCGTCATCGGCGCGCATGACAGCGACGGCGGCAAGAGTATCATCTGCCTGCACTCCACCGCCACGGTCGCCGGCCAAACCGTCTCCACGATCGTCAAGCAACTGCCCGGCGGGACACCGGTCAGCACGCCGCGGCATCATGTGCAGTACATCGTCACCGAGTACGGCGTCGCCAACCTGGGCATGCTCACCGACGTGCAACGCGCCCAAGCGCTCAGCGAGATCGCACATCCTGATTTTCGTGACGAGCTGCGCGCGGCGGGAGGGAAGTGATCAGTAACCAGTGATCAGTGGGTAGTGGGCAAGGACCAGGACCAGAGGCCATCATCTCATGCGCTACATCTGTCCGAAGTGCGGCGAGCGCTACACGCTGAAGCCGGTGAGCGGGACGTGCCGCATCTGCGATTCC
The DNA here is from genome assembly GCA_035541735.1 of Candidatus Margulisiibacteriota bacterium. Lineage (GTDB taxonomy): Bacteria > Desulfobacterota > Binatia > HRBIN30 > HRBIN30 > DATKMS01. The sequence goes on along the minus strand of DATKMS010000154.1, from coordinate 6,487 downwards.
CCCCTGGTGGCCGAGTCGGAAACGCAGGAAGCGGAACGGCGCGGGGACCGCGAGGGGCTGCCCTCGCCGAAGCGCAGACTATAGGGAAGTGGAGAGTTCAGCGTTGAGAGTTGAAGATGAAATGTTGAGTCCGCTGACGGTGGACTGTCGACTGTGGACTGTCGGCGCAGCACGGAGCGCGGCCCCTGCGTGACCTGATCGACATGTGGAGCAACACCCGGATGGTGGTCCTCACGGCGATGAGCGCCTCGCTGTACGCGGCCATTCTCATCCCCTTCAAGGTCCTGCCGATCATTCCGGGGGTGACCGAGTTTCGTCCGGCCAACGCCGTACCGGTGGTGTGCTCCTTCCTGTTTGGGCCGGCGGGCGCCTGGGGTGCGGCGATCGGCAACGTGATCGGCGACTTCTTCGGTGGCATTGGTCCGGGCGATGTGTTCGGCTTCGCGGGCAACTTTCTGTACGGCCTCATCCCGTACAAGGCCTGGGAGGCACTCACCGACGCGGACCCCGTGCCGCGCCACCCGCTGACGTGGATTGCCTTCGCCGCCGTCGTGCTGCTGTCCAGCGCCGTGTGTGCGCTGACCGTGGGGTGGGGCATCAACCTGCTGGGCTTCGTGCCGTTCTCGGTGCTCGGCAACATCATCTTGGTGAACAATTTCCTCGTCGCCGTGGTGCTGACGCCGTTCCTGCTGGCGGTGATCTATCCGCGCGTGCAGCGCGGCCATCTGCTCTACCGCGACATCATGCGGCGGCCTGGCTCCGAGACGGTTGGCGCGAAGCGCCGCCTCCGGCCCCGCCTCGGTCTGGCGCTGGTCGTGGTCGCAACGGTTGCGGGCATGGTGCTTGGCAACATGCTCTCCACCGGGCAAGTCCAACTCCCATTCCTTGCCCACGCTGACGCGGCCACCAGTACGCACGCCGTTGCCGTCGGCATCGGGCTGTTGCCGGTGATCGGGTTGCTGCTCATCGGCGTCGCACTGATGTAGCGTGGCGGCTCCCGACCGCGCCGAGGCGATCCGCCTCGATCATCTGTCCTTCGCGTACGCCGACCAGGACGACCTGGCGTTGCGTGACATTGTGCTCACCGTCGCACTCGGCGAGATGGTCACCGTCATGGGGGCGACCGGGGCAGGCAAGACCACACTCGCCAAGTGTCTGAATCGTACCGTGCCGGCGTTTCAGCCCGGACGGCTCACGGGTAGCATTCGCATCCTCGGACAACCGCTGCAGGCGCAAGGTGTCGCCGACATGGCGGGCATCGTGGGCCTGGTGTCACAGGACTTCGAAGCGCAGCTGTTTGCGACCAACGTCGTGCAAGAGGTGGTCTTCGGTATGGAGCAACTCGGCGTGCCGCCCGACGAGATGCGCCGGCGCGCCCCGCGGGCCCTCGCGGCAGTTGGATTGCAAGGCTTCGAGCAGCGCGACCCGTCGACGCTGTCCGGCGGCGAGAAGCAGCGGCTTGCGATTGCGGCCACGCTGGCGCTGCAGCCGCGCATCCTGGTCTTCGACGAGCCGACCACCGACCTCGATCCGCTCGGCAAGCTGGAGATCTTTGCGGTGCTCGCCGCCATGCGCCGCGAAGGCTATACCCTCGTCGTCATCGAGCACGAGATCGCCGCCGCCGAGCAGGCCGACCGGCTGATCATCATGAGCAAGGGACGGATCGTCTGCGACGACACCCCGGCGACCGTGCTGGCGCGCGCCGACTTCCTCTTGCAACACGGTGTCCGTCCCCCAGACCGCAGCCGCGTGGCGCAGGCGTTTGGCCTGCAGGGGGCGACCTCGCTCGACGAGACGGAAGCCGCACTGCGTGCCCGTTGGAACCCTGCGCAGCAAGCCAACGCCGCTGTCATCTCGGCCAACCCGACCAACACCCCAGCAACTAACGACCTCTCCTCCACGCCGTTGGTTGAAGCGCAGTCGCTGGCGTTCCACTACGAGTCTGGCGCCGCCGCACTCACGGACGTCTCCCTACGCATTGCGGCCCGCGACTTCATTGCGCTGATTGGCCAGAACGGCTCCGGGAAGACGACGCTCGCGAAGCACCTCAACGGGCTGCTGCACCCACAGTCTGGGCGCGTGCAATTGTTCGGCAGAGATCTGCGTGACCTGCCGATGAACACCGTGGCGGCCGACGTCGGCTATGTCTTCCAAAACCCGGATCATCAGATCTTCGCTGCCACGGTGCTCGACGAGGTCGCGTTCGGACCGCACAACTTCGCTCTGGGACGCGCCGAGGCCGCCGAGCGCGTGCACAGCGCGCTCGAGGCCGTCGGCCTGCTGGGTCTCGAAGCTGCGGATCCATTCCTGCTCGGCAAAGGGGAGCGGCAACGGCTGGCCGTGGCCTCGCTGCTGGCCATGCGGCCGCGGCTGCTGATCCTCGACGAACCGACGACGGGGCTCGACTATGACGAGCAACGCCGCATGATGGACCTGCTGGCGCGGCTGCACTCGCAAGGCATGGCGATCCTCATCATCACGCACAGCCCGTGGGTGGTTGCGGAGTATGCCGAACGGGGCGTGCTCATGAGCGCCGGGCGTGTCTTGTTCGACGGTCCGCTGCGCGACCTGTTCGCCGAAGACGCTCTCCTGGCGCGCGCCCACTTCCACGCCCCCGAGATCACGCGCCTGGGGCGCCGGTTTGGGTTCACACCATTGTCAGTGGAAGAGTTTGCGAATGCGATCGGCGACAAGCAGCATGCGTAGCCATGCCTCTCTTTCTCTACATCGACCGCCCCACTGCTCTGCACCGGCTCAACCCGACGGTGAAGGTCTTGGGCATGCTGTGCTTCTTCGTGGCGGCCTTCGTCACTCAGGCGCCGGTGGCGGCGCTGCCGGTGGCGGCGCTGGTGAGCGTGCTGATCACGATGGCGCGGGCGTGGCCAAACGTGCGGCGGTTGCGGTTCCTGTTCCTGATGGTGTTCGTGATGACGTTCGTCATCTGGACGCTGTTCTTCCGCGGCGGCGAGCCGGTGCTGGTGTGCGGGCCGGTGCGCATCAGCGCCGCCGGCCTGCGCTTCGCGCTCGGCATGGCGATCAAGCTCGATACCCTCCTGGGCGTCGGCATCGTGTTCCTGTCGACGACCAAGATCGAGGAGTTCGCTTACGCCCTGACGCGCGTCGGCATACCGTACAAGCTGGGCTTCACGATGACGCTGGCCTTCCGGCTGGTGCCGGTGTTTCTGGATGCCGGCGCCACGGTCGTGCAGGCACAGCGCTGCCGCGGTTTCAACTTCGACGAAGGCAACCTGCTGCAGCGCATGCGGCGCTACGTGCCGGTGATCGTGCCGGTCTTCATGGGCGCGCTGCGTCGCGCCGACGGCATGGCCATGGCGCTGGAAGCACGCGGCTTCCAAGCGCACATGCAGCGCAGCGCCTTCGAGCACTTCCCCTTTCGCCGCAGCGACGCCGCCGCGCTGCTGGCGGCGGTCGCGGTTGCCGCCCTCTACGTCACGCTGGCGTACTTCGGCTACACGAGCGTGCCGCGGTAGAACGGGTGTTGCGTGCTGGACATCCGCCCGCAACCCCCAGCACGCAGCACCCGACACCCATCACCTGAGAACGATCGTATAGGTCTCCTTGGCCGTGGGACTCGCGATCTCCTGCACGGGCTTGCCCGCCGGGTCAACTACGATCGGTCCGTCAGCGGCCGACTGGACGGCGATGCGCCGCTGGCCCCCGAGCGGGGTCACAAAGTAGACCTGGTACTTCTTGTCGGTGGACTTCCTGAGGCCGTAGAGGGTCGTCAGGCCTTCCACCTCGGACAGCTTGCCGGAGCCGCTGAGCTTCAGCCGATAGGGCCGCTCCTTGGATTTCCACGTCAGCTCCACCTTCCATTTGTGCTGCCGCAGTTCGTCCACTAGGGCGGTCACGGTCTTTTCGAAGGCTGGAAACTCGACCTTCTTTTGCTCGTCGGCCTCGGTCGCCGTCGACTCGAACGTCACCTGCCCGTCGTTGGTGATGGCGATCGTGTCTTCCAGCAAACACCCGGCAAGGGGAAGCAGCGCCCCAAGAAGCAGCAGAGCTTTTGTCTTCATCCAGGACTTCATCAATCGCCTTCCCTGCCAACACTCGCTCGTTCACTCGAGGGCAATCACCAGGTATTTGTCATCCATGGTGGTATCGAACTCCTGCGCCGGCTGTCCCTTCCCATCGACGATCATCGCGCCGTCCTTGGGCGATTCGAACACCGCACGCGCCTGGGCGCCCGCGGGCGCACGAAGGAGCAGCTTGTATCTCTTCGGTGCGAATTCTCCGACGTCGTACAGCGAGGTGGATGCCGAAATTTCCGCCAGCTTGCCGGATCCGTGCACCTTCAGGCGATAGGGGCGCTCCTTGGAGAGCCAGGCGACCTCCACTTTCCATTTGTGCTCCCGCAGTTCTTCGACAAGTTTGGTCACCGCGCCCTCAAACTGCGGAAACGCAATCTTCTTCTGCGGGTCGGGCTCGCTCACCAGCGACTCGAAGCTGACACGCCCGTCGTTGGTGACGCTGACCGTGTGTTCCATCAGGCAACCGGCGAGCGGCAGTAGCGCGCCAAGCAGCGCCGCCGCCCTTGTTTTTGACCAAGTGGGCATAGCGTGATCCGTCCTCCGTCGTGTGTCGTTGAACGGATCGGATAGAACCACGCGCTGTCCGCTTTCGCAAGGCTCAGCCTCTGCACGCGACCTCCAATCGAAAGGCGAAGGCTGCCGGGAAAAAAGAGGAGACGAACCACAGAGGCTCAGAGGGCACCGAGAAAGAACACGGAGGGCGGCAATGGGATCGAACGCTTTCGCCTCTGCGCGCCTTTTCGGTGCGCTCTGAGCTCGGTGGTTCATTTTCGATTTCTTTTGCCAGCCTCAATAGTCCACAGTCCGCACGATGCGCGGTTCGGCCCAGCCGGCGAGCGCCGTCGCCGAGCCCGGGGGCCCATCCGGTGGCAGCGTGGCGCAGAAACCAATCTCCACCTGCTGGCCGGCGAAGCGGTCGAGGGCGAGGTGCAGCTCGTCCGGCGGGACAGCGAGCGGCTGCGCCCGCTCGTAGAGCGTGTGGCGCACACCGTCGGCCGTGCGGACGCTGATGCGGAAGCGCGCCCCAGAGGCGTCGGCAGGGAAATCGGGATCCCCCCGTAACCAGGTGAGTGGGTTCAAGAGGGGGATGGCGGCCACGGTCTCGTCGCTGTCTACCCGATGTGTAGTCGCCACGCACTGCCACAGGTTGTGCTGCCGCAGTGTGAAAGCCAGGACGCGATACATGAGCCAGTTGGCGTGTTCCACGGCCGGCGCGTCGGCGCCGACGTCTGATGGCAGCTCTCCGTTGCCGTCCGCCTCGACGCTTGCCTGCAAGTGCGCAGCATCATCCCAGAAATCCGCCACGACCCGTTCGGTTTGGCGCGGACGCGCACGCCGCTTCAGCACCACCGCCGTCGGGCTGAGCGCTTCTACGGCACGAAAGTCACTCGCGAGCGTGCGCGCCGTGTGCGGGATGTACTCGGTCACCGGCGTCGCCAACGTGCTGTAGCGTTTCGGGTTGTAGATGACCTGGTCGACATGAGAGAGGCTGCGGCTGATCGCTGCATCGTCTTCCGGGCCGAGCAAAGCCGGCATCACCAGCTCGAGCATGATCGGGATGCGCCGGTTGGTCAGGAAGTAGTAGAGCGGGTCGGCGCGGAAGAACAGGATGTGCTCGCCAGGCGACTGCCGGTCGACGTAGGCGAGCACCTGCGCTGCGTCCCGTACCTCGCGCCGCGGCCCCAGCAAGCGGCCGCGCGGCGTGTCGAGGGGCATGTCGTAGGCCACGAACACGGCGAGCGCGGCTGCTATGCCGATCATCAGCCAGCCGGCGCAGGCAATGACCGCTACCCACGCGGCCCAGCGTACGCCGGACAGCAGCCGCGCGAACACCACGGCGCAGACGAGGAGCAGGGGCGGTGCGATGTTCATCAGGTGCGTCCAATCGGCGCGATACAGCATGCTGGCATACGAGCTGGCAGCAAAGACCAGAAGCAGGAGCAGTCCACTCCACTCGGCCGCGGGCGCTGCGCGCCGGCCGCGCCACAGCTGAATGCAGGCGACGACCATGGCCACGAGCGGCGCCACGTAGATGGCCTGCACGGCGTGCCCGATGCCAACGAAGAGCGCCCCATGGGACAGGATGTCAAGACCACGTTCCCACGTGAGATGGATCAAGGCGGCGGGAAAGTAGGTAAAAATGATGAAGCCGGGGTCGAGGTGCCCGTACCTCAGCGGTACCGGTGTCGGCGGTAACTGCGACACGTGGCGCAGATCTAGAATCACGCGCTGCACCAGATCACCGAGGCTCCCACGGGCGCCGAACAGCGCCACCACCGCAGTGATCGGTGGAAGACTGCCGGCAAACAGGACGGCCGCGCGGGTGACCAGTTGCTGAGCGATGCGCCGGCGTTCGCGCAGCGTATCGAGTGCAACCGTTACGCCCACGGTAGCTGTGAGGAAGACGCCGAGGTTTTGCTTGGTGATCACCGTCA
>DATKMS010000153.1:0-13888 GCA_035541735.1 Candidatus Margulisiibacteriota bacterium | reverse complement strand
CTCATGCTCGACGTCTATCGCCACCGTGCGCGCCCTACGAACTGTCCCACGCTGTTGCAGATCCACGGCGGCGGCTGGGTCATCGGCACCAAGGACGAGCAAGGCTTGCCGTTGATGCTGCATCTCGCGGCGCGCGGCTGGCTGTGCGTCACAGCCAACTATCGGTTGAGCCCGCACGCCACCTTCCCCGACCATCTCATCGACCTCAAGCGCGCCATTCAGTGGATTCGCGAGCACGGGGCGGAGTACGGTACCAATCCAGACTTTTTGGTCGTCACCGGCGGCTCCGCCGGTGGGCATCTGGCGGCGCTCGTGGCGCTCACCGCGAACGATCCCGAGTATCAACCCGGATTCGAGCACATCGACACCTCGGTGCGTGGCTGTGTGCCCTTTTACGGTGTGTATGACTTTACGAACCGCCACGGGCTTTGGCAGCACGAGGCTCTCACCGAACTGCTGGAGACGCGCGTCATGAAGGCGGCGTACCATGAGACTCCCGAGGCGTACGAGAAGGCCTCGCCAATGAGTCGTGTCCACACCGACGCCCCGCCGTTCCTGGTCATCCACGGCGATCTCGACAATCTCGCCTCGGTCGAAGAAGCCCGCCGCTTCGTCGCCGCCCTGCGCGCCGTGTCGCGCACCCCGGTCGCCTACGCCGAGATCCCAGGCGCGCAGCACGCCTTCGAGCTCTTCCCCTCGCTGCGGTCGATGCTCGTCGTCCACGGCGTCGAGCGCTTCGTCGCGTATCTCTACAGCCAGTATCTCGCGGCGGGTCGGTCGCTGGCCGACGACTCGGCGCGCCACGCGGCAGCGGGGTGATGCCCGCCGAAGGCTTCGGACCAGGCTCCAGGCTTCGGGTGAACTCCTGAAGTCCGAAGCCCAAGGCCTGACGCCAAGTTTCACGTCAGGGTGCGACACGTCGAGCGTTGCTTCTCAAAGTCCCTCGGAGTTGTTACTATCGTTTCCATGGCAGACGCCGCTCGGGCCGAAACTCGATACACGAGCGAGCGCTATTTCGCGCTAGTGGACGCAGGAGTACTGCACCCAGACGACCGGGTTGAGCTCCTCGAGGGAGTGATCGTTGCCATGCCGCCACAGAATCCCCGGCACGCTGCGGCCACGACCCAGGCGGACGATGCGCTGCGCGACGCCGTGGGGAAACGGGCTGTCGTCAGGGTGCAGTTGCCGCTCGTCCTGGGCGTACACTCCGCCCCCGAGCCCGATGTCGCCATCGTTCCGGGACGAGCCAGCGATTATGCAGAGGCGCACCCAACGGCGGCGCTGCTGGTCGTGGAGGTGGCTGAGAGTTCACTGCTCCAAGATCGTCTCAGCAAGGCGGCAATTTATGCGGCCGCCGGCATCCCTGAGTATTGGTTGGTCAACCTGCGTGACGATTGCATCGAGGTGTTTCGGGCGCCCGAAGCAGCAACGGGTCGATACGCCAGCCGCAGCGTGGCCCACCGCGGCACACGTCTGCAGCTGGTAGCATTTCCGGACGCCAGCGTTCTCGCTGACGACCTCCTACCGGGACGCGCGTCCTAACCGTTCAGGGCATGCGTGGGCGGACCGGAGTTCGCGCGCCAGTACGTCCCACTGTTCTGCGCGTGCGGCCGGGTCACCGCACATGTGCTCGACGACCAGGGCGCGCTTGCTGCCGCTTGTCCAACGGCCGATCACCTGGCCCGCGCGGCCGCCCCACACTTTACGTACGGCAAGCGGGCGAACATGTGGCGCCGCAGCCCCCAGCTATCGGCGTAGCGCACGTGGTTCACCCAGCCTTTGACGCTGGCATCCAGCTCGCCGAAGCTGATCTGTCCAATATGCGCCCGACGTCGTATGCCCTTGCGGGCCGTCCGTGCAGACGGGACTCACCTGCGCCATCAACAGGGCACTCGCCTCGGCCCGGCAACCGCCTTTACGCGGCGCTCCCAGTAAACAGCGCTCCAGCAGGTCAGTGATCAGCGGCGCCAGCGTCCAGCTACTCGATGGGGGACGAACACAACACCCGAAAGCCGATGTCGTAGTTCCGGAAGTCCGGAGTGTCGCCGTAGCTGCGGGCAACGGAGCGCGCGCTACCAGCATTGTAGTTCCACGACCCACCGCGCACCACCCGGGCCATGCAATTTCCGCCACGTTTGCTGCATCAGATGCGGGAGATTTCAGAATCCCTTACGGCACACCGGCCTGATCCATTAGCGGATTTTGAATCCGCCGCGTTCTACGGCGTAGGATGGGGAGGATTCCATTTCCCGCGCGGCTCGAACGCTGATCCGCACGCGTTTTTCACGATCCGCCCACGCTCGTCGCCGCTGCATCGGCCGTGAACGCGTTCGCAAGCACCGGCGCACCTACACACCATGCAGGTACCCCTACATGCCGTGCAGGTCGGGCGGGTAATCCCAATCGGTGGGGTCTGGAAGCCGGGCGGCCACTCCAGCGCCCGCGCTGGTGTAATCGCAGCTGGGGAACCGATCGGGAACTCCAGGTGTCGCAGAATCTTCTCGATCACCGCCCGGTCCGCAATCGTCGCGATGAACCGCAGCCGGCCGCCACAGTCGGGACACGCCAGAACATCCACGGCGAACGCGCGCTCCAACAGCCGCTGCCCGGTCTCGCTCTACTTGACAAACAAACGTTCGTTGGGACAGATGCAGCTGCGCACAGTTCCAGCCCGACTGCATTCAGGACCCCACGATGGATTTTTCGTTTTCGGAGAAGGACAAGACATTCGCCGACGAGGCGCGTACGTGGCTTGAAGCCAACGTGCCGCGCGAATGGCGGAAAGATCACGCGTGGTCGCGCGCGGAAGATCCGCTGTGGATCACGATCGCGCGCGATTGGCAACGCATGCTGTACGAAGGCGGCTGGGCGGCGATCGCCTGGCCACGTGAACAGGGCGGCCGCGGCGCTACCGTGATCGAACGCTGGCTGTTCGAGGAGCAACTCGACCGCGTCGGCGCACCGCGGCCGATCGCCAGCAGCGGCGCCGTGGACCTCATCGGCTCGGCGCTGCTCCATCACGGCACCGAGGCGCAGCGCTCGCGCTTCCTTAAGCCGCTGCTCTCCGGCGCCGACCTCTGGTGCCAGGGATTCTCTGAGCCCGGCGCCGGCTCGGACCTCGGCTCGTTGCGCACCCGCGGCGACCGCGACGGCGATCACTTTGTCGTCAACGGCCAGAAGGTGTGGACCAGTCATGCCGACATCGCCGATTGGTGCTTCCTGCTCTGTCGCACCGAACCCGACGCGCCGAAGCACAAGGGCATCAGCTTGCTGCTCGTCGACATGCGCACGCCCGGGATCAGCGTGCGTCCGCTGAAACAGATGACCGGCGACGCCGAGTTCTGCGAGGTGTTCTTCGACAACGTGCGGGTCCCCGCCGATCTCATGGTCGGCGCGCCCGGCGCCGGCTGGCAGATCGCCATGGGCATCCTCGCCCACGAACGCGGCCCGGTGTGGACCTTCACCTTCCAGCGCCGCATCCGCCGCAGCTTCGAGCGCCTCGTGCGCGTCGCGCGTCAACAGGGAGCCGGCAACGGTGCGCTGACCGATCCGCTACTCCGGCAGCGCCTGGCGCAGTCGCACATCGAGGTAGAGCTGCTCCGCTTCGTCGGCTACCGCAGCCTGACGAAGCTGCTGCGCACCGGGCAGCCCGGCGTCGAAAGCTCGATCGAGAAGGTGCTGGGCAGCGAAACCGATCAGCGCTTGCAAGAGGTCGCCATGCAGGTCCTCGGCGCATACGGATCCGTGTACGACGAACGTTGCGTCGCTCCGTCGGAGGCCATCGCTCGCGAGTACATGTACTCGCGTTCCGAGACGATCATGGGCGGCACCTCCGAGATCCAACGCAATCTGATCGCGCAGCGAATCTTGGGATTGCCGAGGTGAATCGACCGCGCAGGGGAAGATCACGACAACACGAAAGAGCGAAAGCACGAAAGAGGAAACATAAGGGAAGGAAGTTCTTCATTTCGTGATTTCGTGCTTTCGAGCTTTCGTGTTTCCTCTTCGAAGTTCGGTCATCCACGATTGACGGGGGTTTGAATGTCTGAGTACGGCTTCTGGAATCTGGCACAGAAGGATGCGGCCCACGTTGCGCTGATCGAGCCCGACGGCCGCACGCTGACGGCGGGCGAGCTGCTGGCCGCGTCGAACCGGTTGGTGCACGGCTTGCGCGGGCTCGGCCTGAGCCAGGGGGACTGCATCGCGACGGTGTTGCCGAACGGCGCGCCGATGATCGAGCTCTACTTGGCGGCCGGGCAAGCCGGCTTGTACTTGGTGCCGATCAACCATCACCTGACGGCCGCTGAAATCGCCTACATCGTGCAGGACTCGGAGGCCAAGGCGCTCTTCGGCGCCGAGCGGTTTGCCGACGCCTGTCGTGGGGCCGCGCAAGAGCTGCGCTTTCCCGAGAGCGCCCGCTTCGCTGTCGGCCGCGTTCCGGGCTTCCGCGCGTACTCCGAGTTGACGCGCGGCCAGCCCGACACGTTGCCGGAGCACCGCGCCGCCGGGCAGGTGATGAACTACACCTCGGGAACCACCGGTCGGCCGAAGGGCGTGCGCCGCCCGCTCGCACCGTACGATCCCGACGCCGTGTTCTCGATGTTCGCCATGTTTCTCGCGATGTTCGGCATCCAAGCCGGCGACGACAACGTCCACCTCACCGGCTCGCCCCTCTATCACACCGCGGTCCTCATGTTCGCCGGCTCGTCACTGCACTACGGACACACCGTCGTGTTGATGGACAAGTGGACGCCGGAGAGCTGCCTCGACGTTATTCAGAAACATCGCGTCACCACCAGCCACATGGTGCCGACGCAGTTTCATCGGCTGCTGGCCTTGCCCGATGACGTCAAGCGGTGCTACGACGTGTCGTCGTTGCGGCACATCATCCACGCGGCCGCGCCGTGCCCGATCGACGTCAAGCACCGCATGCTGCAGTGGTGGGGTCCGGTGATCTACGAATACTATGCGGCGAGCGAGGGCGGCGGGACGCTGGTCACGCCCGACGAGTGGCTGCAGTATCCCGGCACCGTGGGCCGCGCCTGGCCCACCTCCGAGATCCGCATCCTCGACGACGAAGGCAAGGACTGCCCGGTTGGACAGCCCGGCACGGTGTACATGGCGCTCGGTACCGCCGAGTTCGAGTACCACAAGGACAAGGCCAAGACCGACGCCAACCGGCGCGAAGGCTTCTTCACCGTCGGCGACGTCGGCTACCTCAACGACGCAGGCTACCTGTTCCTCTGCGACCGCAAGATCGACATGATCATCTCCGGTGGCGTCAACATCTACCCGAGCGAGGTCGAGTCGGTGCTACTGACGCATCCCAAGGTCGCAGACGTCGCTGTCTTCGGCATCCCGAACGAGGACTGGGGTGAAGAAGTGAAAGCGGTGATCGAGCCGGCCGCCGGTGTCACACCCTCACCCGAGCTGGCGCAGGAGATTCTGGGCTTCTGCCTGGAGAAGGCGGCGAAGTACAAATGTCCGAAGTCGATCGACTTCATCGACGCCATGCCGCGCGATCCCAACGGCAAGCTCTACAAGCGCAAGCTACGTGATCCGTACTGGACGGGACGGGAACGGGCGATTTGAGTGCGTGAAACGTCAAACGTGAAACGTGATGTGGAAGCCGAAGACTTCCGCTTTACGCTTTACGTTTCACGTTTTACTTACCCGTGCAGCGGCGGATCCCCGCACGCCGCGCCTGGGTGCCCGTTCGATGCCATACGCGTAGAACAGCGCACATCCGGCCAGCGGCGTCAGCGCCGCGAGGGCAAACATCGGGCGCTGGCCGAAATGATCCGCGACCGGCCCGAACAGAAACGCACTGCTCATCACACCCAGGTTGAAGGACCCGTTGAACAGGGCCTGCGCGCGACCCAGGTGCTCCGCAGCCGTGAGATCGACGAGAAAGGCATGCAGCGTCGGATAGCTGATGCCCTGTGCCCCGCCGAAGAGCACCCCCGCCACCACCAGCACGGGAATGCTGCGGACGAACGCCAGCGTGGCGATCGAGGTCCCCAGCACCAGCAACGCCGGCAGTACGACCGCACGCCGGCCGACGGAATCGGAAAGGCCGCCGCCGAAGAGGCGCGTCGAGATCGCGGTGATCGTATAGGCGCCGTAGAAGAACGCCACGCGCCCCAAACCGCTGGCACGCACGAAGGTCGGGATGAACGTCATCACCGTACCGAACCCCATGCCCGCCAGGGTCATGGTCCCGATCAGCACCCACTGTAGCCGCCCGACGCGCCAGGAACCGGTGGCCGCAGTCACCATTGGCATGCGGCTTTGGGGGATGCCGGGCAGCAACAGCAGCGGGAGCGTCGTGAATCCGGCGGCGGCGACACACAGGGCATGAAACCCGGCGCGATGAATGATCTCCTCGCCAATCGTCGGCGCCAGCGCATGCGTGAGCAGCGTCGACACACCGAAAATCCCGAGGGCCTCGGCACGACGGTCGTAGGGGGCCAACTCGGCGGCCAGCGTCGTTGAAGCGGTAAACGCCGCGGCGAAGCTGAACCCCTGCACAATCCGTAAGGCGAACAGCGTCGGCCCGATCGTGTCGACGACCAAGTAGCCGAGCGCGGCCGCCGTCATGCCGAGCGTGCCCGCCACAAAGAATCGCCGTCGCCCGAAACGGTCGAGCGCCACGCCGATGAGCGGCAGGATGACCAGCGCCGCCATCCCTCCGGTGCCCATCACCGCCCCCACCATCGCCTCCGAACCACCCAGCGACTTCACATACAGCGGCAGCAGAAAAAACGAGGCGAAGTTCATGAAGAAGAGGAAGTTGGCAACGGTCACGCGGGCAAAGGGACCGGAGAGCAGTCGGGTCGGCATCGGGATGGCGTGGGTCGATCGGCGAACTCCGGGGATGCTGACACGGGCGCGGCGCTGATACAATCGCGAGGACCAGTAACCAGTGATCGGTGATCAGAATGACCAGTTGTCGGTTGGAAAGAGATCTGTCAGCCCGGGGTAGCTCGCCAATCATTGGCTACCCAGTGCCGGATACTGGATACTGATCACTGGTCACTGATCACTCTCTCCTCGGCATCGGATGTGCGCGAAAGAATGCCCAGATGCGCTCGGTGGCCTCGGGCGGCCAGTGGTGTGGGAAGTCGCCTTCGCAGTATTCAACCTCGCTGCCGTCACGGCACTCGCGGTGCCATTCGCAGCCGTCGCTCGCGTGTGCGCGGCAGCCGTTGCGCTGAATCCACGCGTCGCGTGCCGCCCGCGCCTGCGCGATCGGCACGAGGTCGTCTTGCCGCCCGTGATGGATCAGCACCGGAACCGCACGTCCCGGATTGCACTCGGTGGACACTAGCCCGCCGCTGACGGGGGCAATTGCGGCAAATCGGTCGGCCATGCGGCACGCCAGGAGATAGCTGAAGTACGCGCCGTTCGAGAACCCGGTCGAGAACACCCGTGCCTGATCCACACAGTAGGTCCGTTCGAGCTGGTCGAGCAATCGCGCCGTAAACGCCAGGTCACGATTCCCCTCGGTCTTGAAGATTTCCCAACCCGGCGCATCGCGCCCGAGCAGGTGCACCGGCAGGCCGTCCGGGTAGACAGTGATGACGCCGTCGCGCGCCGCCAGTGGCTTGAAGCCGGAAACCTTCCACACTCCCGCGGCACTGTGGCCGAAGCCGTGGAAGTCGAACAGCAACGGCGCTGGCTTCTTCGCTTGAATGCTGTCGGGTACGTCCAGGATGTACGCGCGCTTCGTGCCGTCGACGTCGATCGTGCGCTGCAGCTCGCGCCCCGTCTCCAGCGTGGCAGCGTTGCAACCCGCACTCGGCCGTGGCGCAACATCAGCGGCATGCCCCGCGGCGGCGATCAGCAGTGCGCACGTGCATGCGATGAGATGCAGCGGCTTCATGTCGCGCACCGTAAGCCAGCGGTGCCGGACACGCAATCGGGATTGGAGGTCCCTCCCCCCCGACATTCCGATCGGCAACCCAACAACCAACAACCTAGCAACCCAACAACCTGCCCCCTTGCCCCGTCATTCCACACCGGAGTAGGATCGTGGCACGCTGAAAGGAGAACGCGTGGCCAAGCAACTGCGCATCGTTCCCGAGAAATGCACCGGTTGCATCCAGTGCGAGCTGGCCTGTTCGTTCGTGCAAACGGGCACGTTCCAACCGGCGCGCTCGTTGATCCGCGTGCACCTGTTCGACGATCAGGCGAGCTACGCACCGTACACCTGCTTCCAGTGCGATGAAGCGTGGTGCCTCACGGCGTGCCCGGTCAACGCAATCACCATCTCGCCCGTCGGCGCCAAGGCCGTCATCGACGACCTGTGCGTCGGTTGCGGGCTGTGCACCATTGCCTGCCCGTACGGGACGATCTGGTACAACCCGGACACACACAAGGCCATCAAGTGCGACCTCTGCGCCGGTGAGCCGGCATGCGCGATTGCCTGCCCGACCGCCGCCATCGAGTACGCCGAGGCACCGGCCGCCGATTGGCTGGGACCGTGGGCGGAGGACCTCAACAAGACCTACAGTGAGATGCAAACGGCCAGCGTGGCGCACGGAGGGGCACAATGATCGGCGGCTGGACCGGCACGGTCCTGCGCGTCAATCTGACGCGCGGCACCATCAAGAAGGAACCGCTGCGCGAAGACTGGGCGCGCGACTACGTCGGCGGCCGCGGCCTCGGCACCCGCTACGCCTGGGAGGAGATCGACCCGACCGTCGACCCCTTCAGCCCCAAGAACAAGCTGCTGTTCGTCACCGGACCGCTCACCGGCACCAACGCCTCATGCGGCGCACGCTACATGGTGGTAACCAAGGGCGCGCTCACCGGCGCGATCACCACGTCAAACTCCGGCGGACACTGGGGTCCGGAGCTCAAGTTCGCCGGCTACGACATGCTCATCGTCGACGGCCGCGCCACGCAGCCATGCTACCTGTGGATCCACAACGACGAAGTCGAACTGCGCGACGCCACGCATCTGTGGGGCAAGGGCGTGTGGGAGACGGAGGAAACGCTCCGCAAGGAGACGGGGGTTCCGGACACCATCGTCGCGTCGATCGGTCCGGCAGGTGAGAATCTCGTGCGTTTCGCCGCGATCCTCAATGATCTGCACCGTGCGGCCGGGCGCTCGGGCGTCGGCGCGGTCATGGGCTCGAAGCTGCTCAAGGCGATCGCCGTACGCGGCACCGGTGGCGTCCGTCTCGCCGACCCGCGCGGCTTCATGGCAGCATCGTGGGCGATGAAGGCGAAGCTGAAGGAGTCGGCGGTAACCGCGGAAGGGCTGCCCGTCTACGGCACCGCTGTGCTCGTCAACGTCATCAACGAACACGGTGCCATGCCGACGCGCAACCATCTGGAGACGGTCTTCGAGAAGGCCGAGGACATGAGCGGTGAGACCCTCACCGACACGCGCCTGGTCGCCAACAAGGCGTGCTTTGCCTGCACCATCGCCTGCGGACGCGTGACCATGCTGCCGGGTGAAGCATCGAACAAGTTCTCAGTCAGTACCAGCCCGCGCAACTGGAAGATCGCCGGCGAAGGGCCGGAGTACGAGAACGCCTGGGCGATGGGCGCCGACTGCGGCATCGGCGACCTCGATGCGCTCATCAAGGCCGGCTGGCTGTGCAACGACCTCGGCATGGATCCGATCACCTACGGCGCAACGCTTGCTGCGGCGATGGAGATGTATGAGAAGGAGATCATCAGCAACTCCGTCACCGGCATGCCGTTGCGCTTTGGCAGCGCCGAAGCGCTGCTCGCCATGGCCGAGCAGACGGCGCAGCGCCGTGGTTTTGGAAATCTGCTGGCCGAAGGCTCGAAGCGCCTGACGGCGCGCTTCGGCCACCCGGAGTTCTTCATGGGCGTGCGCGGCCAGGAGTTCCCCGCGTATGACGCGCGCGCCGTGCAAGGCATGGGTCTCGGTTACGCCACCTCGAATCGCGGCGCCTGCCACTTGAAGGCGTACACCGTCTCGCCCGAGATCCTCGGCATCCCGAAGAAAATGGATCCGCATACGCATGAGGGCAAAGCTGAGATCACGAAGATCTTCCAGGACATCACCTGCGCCGTCGATGCCACGGGGCTGTGCCTGTTCCTCACCTTCGGCGTCGGCCTCGAAGAGATGCTGCCGCAGTTGGTTGCGGCAACCGGCACGCCGTACACGATGGAAACGCTGACGCAGGTCGGCGAGCGCATCTGGAACCTGGAGCGACTGTGGAACGAGCGTGCCGGGCTGGGCAAGGGCAGCGACGTGCTGCCAAAGCGGCTGCTCGAAGAGCCGGTACCGTCGGGTCCGGCAAAGGGCCTGGTGAGCAAGCTTCCGCAGATGTTGCCGGAGTACTACCAGCTGCGCGGCTGGACACCGGAGGGCGAGGTTACGGCCGAAAAGCGGCACGAACTCGGCCTGCCTTGACGCGATGCCGATGCTCACGTTGCTGGGCGGACTGCGTCGCTTTGGAAGCCGTGAACAGCACGTCAGCGGCGCCACCGTTGGCGATGTGCTGGCTGCCGCGCCAGTGCCGCAACACGTGCTCTTTCCGGGCGACGAGCTGAACAGGGACATCGAAGTGCTAGTAAACGGCCGCAACATCAGCTTCCTCGCCGGCCTCGATACGAAGCTGTCGGCAAAGGATCGCGTCACGGTCTTTCTGCACGGCGCGCGCGGATATCCGGGAGGATGAGAAGAGCGGGTGCTGGGTGTCAGGGGCCGGTGATTCTTCAACCTAACACCCAACACCCAACACCCTTCAGACGAGGAGCGACAAATGCCTCATCACGTCATCATCGGCGGCGGGCCCGCCGCCATCAACGCGATCGAAACCATTCGCCTGCTGGATGCAAGTGCGAAGATCACGCTGGTCTCCGACGAGCCGGCGTACGCGCGCATGGCGCTGCCGTACTTCTTGGCGAAAGAAATTCCGCAGGCACAGCTCGAAACCGGGTCGGACGACTACTTCAACCGGCTGCACATCGAGCGGCGCATCGGGCGGCGCATCACGCGCGTCGACGGCACAGGGCGCGCCGTGCACCTCGACAACGGCGACGTCATCAGCTTCGATACGCTGCTGATCGCCACCGGCTCATCGCCGGTGCACCCGCCGATCCCCGGTGCGGACGGCAAGCACGTCCACAATTTGTGGACGCTGGCCGACGCGCTGGCGCTGACGGAGTCCGCCACGGCCAAGCGGCCGTCCGCGGTGCTCGTCGGTGCAGGGTTCATCGGCCTGATCATTCTCAACGCACTGCACAAGCTGGGTTGGAAGCTCGCCGTCGTCGAGCTCGAAGGGCAGATCCTGCCGCGCATGCTCGACCGGCGCGCCGCCGGAGCAGCGGAGGCGTGGCTGCGTGCCCGTGGTGTCGATGTCTATACCGGGTGCAGCGTGCGCGCCATCGAAGGGAGCCGCAAGAAGGCCGTCGCGCTCTCCGGCGGGCAAACGCTGAGCGCGAATGTGGTCATTTTGTCTACCGGGATCCGGGCCAACGTCGACTTCTTGGATGGCTCTGGCGTCCACGTCGACAAGGGCGTGGTGGTGGATACCCGGATGCAGACGAACGTCCCCGGCATTTACGCCGCCGGCGATGTGGCGCAGGGGCCGAATCTGCTCGGCGGCCCAGCGGAGATTCACGCCATACAGCCAACGGCGGTCGACCACGGGCGCGTCGCCGGCACGAACATGGCGGGGCGGCAGCGCAGCTATGCCGGCAGCCTGGTGATGAACATCCTGGACGTCGCCGACCTGCACTGCGCCAGCTTCGGCCGCTGGCAGGAGACAGATGACACCACGGTGGTGTGGAACGCCGCGCGTCCCGTGTATCGCAAGCTGGTGTGGGACGGCACGCGGCTGGTGGGCGGCATCATCCTCGGCCCGATCGAGGACACCACCATGCTCACCGACGTCGGGATGCTGAAGGGTCTGATCCAGTCGCAGGTCGACCTCGCGGAATGGAAGCACTACCTGCACGAGCGTCCGTGGGACCTACGGCGCGTCTACGTCGCGAGTCGTGCGGCCGCGCAACTGCTCCCCCACACCACTGTGGGTACCGCCACCCAGCCGCGTGGCTATCGGTTCAGCAACCGCGGCCCGCGCACCGAGCCGACCCCGCACCATCGCGACCTGGTCGGAGCGCGCCCGGCCAACTTCGAGACGCTGCCACGTACGCCGACGCCGGGTATCTACAAGCCACCGCTACCGGCGAAAGAGGCAAAGGAGTGAAGATCGAGCTCCGACTGTTCGCCAGTCTACGCAAGAAGCTGCCGCCAGGATCGCCGCGCGGCAAATGCGACTTGGAGCTGCCCGACGGCACGACCATCGGCCAGGTGCTCGAGCGCATGGCCATCGCGCAGGCCAGCGCGCAGATGGTGCTGGTGAACGGTGATCACGACCGCAACTTCGACCGCGTGTTGCGCGAGGGCGATGTCCTGAGCGTCTTCCCGCCGGTGGCTGGTGGCGCACCGGGTTAGCCGAGAAGCGGCTCCAACTCGCCCCACTCCGTAACCGGCGCCGAACAAGTCATGTTGTGGCAGACATAGACCGTCGGCTTGCCGTCGCGCTGTCCTTTCCCCTGCAACAGTGATGGCAATGGCTCGCCGCGTGACGGATCAACCACCGTCAACGTCCGGTTGGGAAGGTACGTGCGGCGGATGCGTTGCAGCAGCTCAACGCCGTCGGCAGGCGCGGTGACGACGACGATCTCGCGCGGCTTCTGCGTGTACAAGTCGACCGCGCACAGCATGTTGGCGAAGCCGAACGGCTGCTCGCGCATCGGCCCCGCGTAGAGCCGCAGCAGCGTTTCTGCACGTTCGAGATACTCAGTCCTCTCCGTGTAGTGATACAGGCGCAGCAGGTTGCGCGCCGCCACCGAGTTGCCTGACGGGATTGAGCCGTCGAACGCCGGCTTGCTGCGCACGATGAGCGTCTCGTGGTCGTCGCTGGTAAAGAAGAAGCCACCGGCTTGCGCGTCCCAGAAATGCGCGAGCATTGCATCGGCGAGCGCCACGGCGCGCTCCAGGTAGCGGCGCTCCTGCACCAGCTCGAACACATCGAGCAGCGCGGCAACGAAGAAGGCGTAGTCGTCGAGGTAGCCGTTGAGCTTGGCGACGCCGTCCTTGTACGTGCTCAGCAGGCGGTGGCCGCGTTGCAGCTTTGCTTCGACGAAAGCAACCGCGTCGACCGCGATCTGTCGATAGCGCACGTCGTCGAGGACCTCGGCTGCCTTGGCGTAGGCGCTGATCATCAGTGCGTTCCATGCGGTCAGCATCTTGTCGTCGAGGCCAGGCTTCACGCGCTGGGCGCGCGCTCCAAAGAGCTTGCACCGTGCCTCGGCCACCAATTGCCGCACATCCTCGACGTCGCGCCGAAACATCTTGGCAAGCTGCTCCACGGCGAGGGTCGCGTGCAGAATGTTGCGCTGCTCGAAATTGCCGGCTTCGGAGATGTCCCAGTAGCGGCAGATGACCTCCGCCTTGTCGTCACCCAGGATGCGGCGCACCTCCGCCACATCCCACAGAAAGAACTTCCCCTCCTCGCCTTCGCTGTCCGCATCCTGTGTCGAGTAGAAGCCACCCTCGGGGCTGCGCATCTCGCGTGTGACGTACGCCAGCACATCGGCGGCGATGTCGGCGAAGAACCGATCCCCGGTGAGCTGGTAGGCGGACAGATACAGCGGGACGAGCTGCGCATTGTCGTAGAGCATCTTCTCGAAGTGCGGCACCAGCCAGCGCTCGTCGACCGAGTAGCGCGCGAAGCCGCCACCGAGATGGTCGTAGATGCCGCCCTGGCAGATGTTGGTGAGCGTGGTGTCGACGGCATGCTTGGCCGCCTGGTTGCCGTAGCGCACGGCGCCGCGCCAGAGCAGCCAGAAGAAGCTCCATTGGGGGAACTTTGGCGCACCGGAGAGCCCG
>DATKMS010000152.1:0-7880 GCA_035541735.1 Candidatus Margulisiibacteriota bacterium | reverse complement strand
CTGTTTTCCGGGGCGGTCGGCGTCTTCTTCGGGTTCTACCCGGCGCGCAAGGCGGCGCGTCTCGATCCCATCGCCGCGCTGCGCTACGAGTGAGCCGCGCCCGCACGCGGCGCAGCCGTCGCGCTGCCGCTGCCGCGACGGCTGCGCGCCACGCACGATGACGCCGCGGTCGGCCGAGCCGGTGAGAGGAGCATCTGGCCGTGGTTACTGCGGCTGGGCTGAACCATGCAGGAAGATCTTCGCCCCGACCGTGCTGCTGGTTTGCATCAGGAAGACTTTCTGCAGCGACTTGCTGGTCGTGAACGCAAAGGTCTGCGTTCCGACCAACATGGCGCATACACCGGGTGCCTGCATGGGCGTGCAACTGCTGTCGATGACGATCGGAGTGACGGTCAGCGTGCCCGTACCGTCGGAGTTGACGGTGTACGTGCCCTGCCACGTGTAATCGATGACGATCGTCGTTCCGGCGTTGTTTTCGGTGGTGTCGATCATCCGGCCGTTCGCGATCACGAAGCCGTTCCATGTGATGTAGCCGACCCGGAGGAAGGTTTGTTGCGTGGCGCCGGCGACACCCGCGGGGTCGCCCGGAGCGATGGCGGCAAAGCTGGTCACGGGCGCGAAGTTGACCGCCCACGTTTTCCGCAACGATCCTGAGGTGAAGAAGTAGGGTGTATTCGTACGGTACTGGCGTACGGCTTGGCCTTGGAGAAAAATCTTGGCACCACCGACGCTGTTCTGCTGGACGAGTGCGACCGTGTTGTACCGCTTCGAGATGGTAAGGGCGAAGGTCTCCGGAGGTACGTACGCCGGGACCGGCGAGAGCGGCGACGGGGCGATGTAGTCCGTGCACACTCCGCCCTCCGGAGGCGGATCGGGTGTGCACACCGGGGCTGGAGCCGGGTCTGGCGGGACCTTGATCAAGGTGATGTTGAGCGTCCCCGTCCCGTCGGGATTGACCGTGTAGCTCCCGGTCCAGAGGTAGTCGATGGTCATCGTTTGGCCAGCGTTCGTGTCCGTGGTGGCAATGAAGCGCCCGGAGGCACCGCCGATTCCATCCCAATCGATGTACCCGACGCGCATGACGTGCTGCCGCGGCGCTGCCGTCACCCCCGCCGCATCGCCGAGCACGGTGCCGGCGAAGCTGGTGGCGGGCTCCAAGTGGGTGGTGAAGCGCCCCTTGAGCGACGACGTACTGAACGATACTGCGACGGAGGCGCCGGCACTCAGCTCTATGGCGGCGCACAGTGCGAGTAGCGACGCGCTTCGTCCTATGACACCAATATTCATCATCTCACTCCCAAAGAAGCTCACTGCCCGGACGTACTCCTGCTCCAGCGAATGCCCTAGATGCAGCGCGAACGAGGCCGCAATAGCAAGTTGGCAGCGGACACGCGGATTCCACCCTGGAGAGATCTTGGCTTCGTCTGCCAGTGTCCCGATCGTCAACGCAACTGTCAAGCAAGAAATTTTCACGCACCCGCGCATGCCGCCCCATTGGGATCGACGCTGCCCAATGTCCTTGCCCATTGCCCTAACGCAGGCGCTGTCCGTCTGCCGGCGGAACATCCGCCTCTGGATGAACGAAAATTCAGCTGCCGTTCACGTTCGGTTTAGCCGGGTGCTGATAGCCTCGGTTGTCAGTGTGGCGCCTGACCCAATTGGCTGGTGGTCGCAGCTTGCTGATCGGTGCGTCCCTGCTGGGCGCCGTTTGCGGACGTTCCGCCCGTGGGGCGGACGATGACACGCTGACCGTTGCTGACTGTGTCCGTCTTGCGCTGGCGCGCTCACCGGCTGCACGTGCCGCCACCTTCGGCGTGGATGCGGCGGCGGCACGCGTGCGCGCTGCGCACGCGGCTTACTCGCCACGGCTGCTTGGCGAGGGTCAATACGGGCGCTCCGAGGGCTTCGATGAGGCCATCACCAACGGTGGCGTCACCGAGGCGCTGCTGACCGTTCAGACGACACTCCTCGACGGCGGCCTGCGTGACGCCCAGTTCGCGGCGGCGCGGGCGCGCTTGCGCAGCGCCACGGCCAAGCAGCAGCAGAGCCAGGCCGATGCGGCTCTGGGGGTGCGTACCGCCTACTTTACTGCGCTCGCCGCCCAGGCGGAGATCGGCATCCAGGCCGACGCGATCCGCACGCTGCGCGACTACACGGGGCTGTTGCAGCGGCAAGAAAGTCTCGGGCTCGTGCCGCACAACGACGTGCTGCGGGCGCAGTTGGCGGTCGATGCGGCGCAGGCTGCTGAGCGCACGGCAGCGGCGCAGCTCGACGCGGCGCACGCGGAGCTGGAGACGGTTACCGGCACGACGATCAGCACTGCGGCGCTGCTCGAACCGCCGCCCATGCCTGTCGTCGAGGACGGCACGGCGCGTATCGAGGCGAGCCCGGTAATGGTGGATGCGCGTGCCGCCCTGGAGGCGGCACGGCACGACGCCGACGCCGTGCGTAGCGAGTGGCGCGGTCACCTGGACGTGACGGCGAGCGGCGGCGCGCTCGGTGTCCAGCCGGGGCATACCTTCAGCCACAACGGCGGTGGTCAGTTCCTCTTCGGGTTTACGCTGCCGCTGTTCGACAGCGGCGGCACCGCCGCACGCATCGCCGCCGCAGTTGCCGAGGCCGCCGGCGCCGAGGCCGCCGCCGCACAGTCACGTCAAACTGTGGCCATCGCACTGGCACATGCGGCCATCGAGGCGCGGCGCGCCCAAGCCGACCTGACTGCCTGGCAAGCGGCGGTGCCGCGTGCTGCAGAGTCCTTCCAACTCATGCGGGCGCGATACTTCGGCGGCGGCAATGCCCGTCTTCTGGAGGTCCTCGATGCCCTCGCGCAACAAGTGGAAACGCGGCTGAACGCATCGCGAGCCCTGCTCGCCTACCGTCTCGCGGTCGCCACCCAATACCAGATCCTCGGAGAGACGTTGCCATGAAGCAGACCCTGTGGCTTGCTCTTGCCGGCGCACTGCTGGGCAGTACCGGGCTCGCCGGTTGCACGCAATCCCCCGAAACGTCCGAGCTGCCCCCCGCGCGGCCGGTGCGCGTCCGCATCGTGCCGGTGCAGCGCGGCGACATCTCAGACGTGTTGACGGTGAGCGGTGAGACCGCCGCGCTTTCCACCTTGCGGCTGGCCTCACCCGTCACCGGACGCATCACCGCTCTCACGGTTCGTGCCGGAGATCGCCTCGCCAGGGACGAGGTGGCCGCGCAGGTGATCTCGTTCGAGAACGAAGCAGCTGTGCGCGGCTTCGCGTTGCTTGACGCGGCGACACAACTCACGCCCGAGGAACGCCAGCTCGCGCAGCGGCTGCGCAGAGACGTGGGCACGCGCAGCGTGCCACTGCGCGTGCCGTTCGCCGCCGTCGTGGCCGAACGCTTGCACAATCCCGGGGAGCTGGTGACGCAGAACGACGTCATCTTGGAGATCTTCGATCCCAGTTCGCTGTACGTGATCGCCCAGGTGCCGGCGGATGTCGCCGCGCACGTCCATTCCGGAGCGCCAGCGGAAGTCGATGTCGCGCAGCAAAGGTTGCATGGGAGGGTGACGGCGCTGATCACCGCGCTCACGCCGCAGACGCTGACCGTTCCGGTGCGCATCACGCTGGACACAGCCCCCGAGCCGGCGTTCCTGCATGCCGCCGTGCGCTGCCGGATTGGGCTGGCGCATGACCCGCGTGCGCTCATCGTTCCCAGCTCGGCGTTGGTCTCGTCAGGCGTCGGCCAGCACGGTGCCGTGATCGTGGCAACGGATGGCCACGCCCGGCGGCGTACGGTGGAGCTGGGCATCCGTTCACAATCCCGGGTCGAAGTGGTCAACGGCCTCAGCGAGGGCGAGCAGGTGCTCGCCGACGGGCAGTACGCCTTGCCGGATGGCACGCCCATCGAAGCGGCGCAAGGACCCAGCGAATGACTCTCGGGCGTCTCGTCACTCACAACCGCACCGCCATCCTCGGCATCACGGCGCTGCTCGTTGTTGCCGGCCTCTGGGCGGCGGCGACGATGCCGGTTTCCATCTTTCCCGAGGTTGCATTCCATCGCATCTCGATCATCGCGCGCGCCGGCAATCTGCCGGTCGAGCAGACGCTGACCGCCCTCACGCAGCCGCTGGAAAACGCACTGACGGGCATCCTCGGTGTAGAAACGATCCGCTCCATGACGACACGTGGCGGCGTGCAGTTGGATCTTCTCTTCGACTGGAACGAGGACATGCAGCGCGCTCTGCAGCGCGTGCAGGCGGCGATGGAGCTGACCCGCCCCGTGCTGCCACCGGACACGGACTTCGAGGCGCGCATTCTCGACACCTCAGCGTTCCCCATCGTCGGCGTCGCGGTGACCTCGCGCCAGCGGTCACTGGCGCAACTGTCGGACTTCGTGATCTACGAGGCGGCGCCACAGTTGCGCACCATCGACGGCGTGTACCGTGTCGAGCTGAACGGGGCGCGGATCCGTGAATATGCGCTGACGCTCGACCCGAGCGCGTTGACGCAGCACCGCCTGGACCTGGCGGCGGTGGAGTCCGCGGTGCGCAACGCCAACGTCATTGCCGCGGGTGGCCAAGTGCGTGACGGCTATCACCTCGCCCTGACGGTGGTGCACGGGCAGGGCAGCGATCTGCAGTCGCTGCTCGGCGTCGTGGTGTCCGAGGACCACGGCATTCCAGTGACCCTCGGCGATATCGGTACCGTCGAGGCGAGTCTGCGGGAAGACTTCACGCGTGCGGCGGCGAACGGCAAGACCGCGGCGCTGATCGGCATTTCCCGCCAGCCCAGCGGCAACGCCGTCACGGTCTCGGAGGGTGTGCGGCAACGTGTGGCGACGCTTGCCCGCGCCCACCCGGAGTTTCAGTTCTCACTGTTCTACGACCAGGCCGATCTTGTCAGCGATGCCATCGCCAGCGTGCGTGACAGCATCGCGCTTGGTCTTCTGCTGGCGGTGGGCACCATCTTCTTCTTCATGACTGACCTGCGCACGATGCTGGTCGCGGCCACGGTCATTCCGGCCACGGTGCTGATCAGCTGTATCGTCCTGCGCGCCCTCGACATGAGTTTCAACTTGATGACCCTCGGCGGCATCGCCGCCGGCATCGGCCTGATTCTCGATGACGCAATTGTCGTGTTGGAAAATTTGCATCGGCACCGGACCCTCGGCCACGCCGGCGCGGTCGGGCTGATTGGATCGATCGGCGAGATCGCGCGGGCGCTCGTTGGTTCGACGTTGACGCCGGTGACGGTGCTGCTGCCGCTGGGCTTGCTCAGTGGTGTGCCGGGTGCGTTCTTCCGGCCGCTGGCGGTTTCGATGTCGGTGGCACTGCTGCTGTCACTGGTGCTTGCTCTGAGCTTCACGCCGGCGCTCGCGGCTGCTGTCGAGCCGCCGCACATGCGCCGCGCCCGGCTGGGGCCCGGCGACCGCGTCGCCGCATGGTTGGCACGCTTCTACACGCGCGGGCTGCGCTGGATGCTGGCGCACGCGTGGATGGCGCTACTGATCGCTGTCATCTTCTTGGGGGTTGCCTGGGTAGCGTATGACCACGTTGAAACCGGCTTCGTGCCGGTCATGGACGAGGGCGCCTTCGTGCTCGACTACTGGGCGCCTGCCGGCACGTCGCTGCAGCAGACGGTGCGCCTGTTGCGTGTAGTGGATGCGATCCTCGAAGAGACGCCCGAGGTGACGTCCTTCTCGCGCCGCACCGGTGCGGAGCTGGGCTTCTTCTTGACGGAGACCAACCGCGGCGATTACTCGGTGCGTTTGCGGCGCGGTAGTCGGCGCTCGATCGATGCGATCATGGACGACGTCCGCGAGCAGATTCGCGCCAGGGTGCCCGGGCTCCGCGTCGACTTCGTGCAGATCTTGCAAGACATGATCGGCGACCTCAGCGGCAACCCGAGCCCGGTGGAGATCAAGCTCTTCGGCAGCGACCAGGGCGTGCTGCAGGAGGTTGCGCCGGTCGCCAACCAGCTCATCGCCGGCGTGCCCGGCGTCGTCGACAACTTCGACGGCATTACCCCGGTTGGGCCGACGTATCGGATCGACGTGGACGAGCAGCGCGCCAACCTGCTAGGCCTCAATGCTACGACCGTGCAACACTGGTTGGAGACCGCCGTTACGGGCACGTTGGTCGGTCAGGTGCTGGAAGGCGACCGCGCCATTCCGCTGCGC
The DNA here is from genome assembly GCA_035541735.1 of Candidatus Margulisiibacteriota bacterium. Taxonomy (GTDB): domain Bacteria; phylum Desulfobacterota; class Binatia; order HRBIN30; family HRBIN30; genus DATKMS01. The sequence continues at coordinate 1,730 of DATKMS010000152.1, read as the reverse complement.
TTGCGCTACCCGAGTCGCTTTCGCAACCGCCTCGATGCGGTCGACGAGATGACCTTGGTGGCACCGCAGGGTCGGCTGGCGCCGCTGCGAGCAATCGCACACCTTGATGCCGGGCCGCTGGCAGTGCAGCACACGCGTGAGAATCGCCGCCAGTTGGTGCGCGTCACAGCGCGTCTCGATGGGCGCGACCTCGGGTCGGTCACGCGCGCGGTGCAGGACGTGTTGGGCCGCAAGCTGGTGCTGCCGCCGGGCGTGACGCTGGAGTACGGCGGGTTGTATGCGAGTCAGCAGCAGGCGTTCCGGGAACTGTTGGCGGTGTTCTTTGCTTCCGTCGCTTGCGTGGCGGCGCTACTATTGGTGGAGTTCGGATCGATTGCAGCGGTCATGGCCATCGTCATTGGCAGCAGCCTGGCGCTGTCGGGCAGCCTGCTCAGCTTGTGGGTAACCGGCACGGCGCTCAACGTTTCGTCGATCGTCGGCATGATCATGGTCGTCGGCATCGTCGCCAAGAACGGTATCCTGTTGCTCGACTTCGCCAACCGCGAGTACACGCACACCCACGATCTGGAGGCGGCATTGATTCGTGCCGGCGGCATTCGGCTGCGGCCGATCTTGATGACCTCGCTGGCGGCGTTGGCGGGATTGGCGCCATTGGCGTTGGGCATCGGCGCCGGCAGCCAGATGCAACAGCCACTCGCCATAGCGATTCTCGGCGGCGTCTCCTTGTCGATGCTCTTTTCCCTCATCGGCGTCCCGCTGCTCTACCTGTTGCTGGCGCGCGCGCCGACGACACCGCCAATCACCCATGCGCCTGCTGATCGTTGAAGACGAGCAGACCCTGGCGCGGTATCTGCAGCGCGGGTTGCAGGAGGCGGCCTGGACGGCCGATGTCTGCCCTTCGGTCGACGAGGCCTGGCGGCTTCTGTTGCTGAACTCATACGATCTCATCGTGCTCGACCTCGGCTTGCCGGGTGCGGATGGCAGCGTGCTGCTGCGCCGCGTGCGCGAAGCCGGCATGGACATGCCCGTGCTGATTCTCACGGCGCGCGGCGCCGTCGAGGATCGGGTGGCCGAGCTCAACGCCGGCGCCGACGACTACGTGAGCAAGCCCTTCGCGTTCGCCGAGCTGATGGCGCGCCTGCACGCTTTGTTGCGCCGCGGTCGTGACCGCCAGCCACTGATGCTGAAGGTCGATGATCTGCACCTTGACGTCGTGCGGCGTCAGGTGCAGCGCGGTGCGCAGCGCATCGAGCTGACAGCGCGGGAGTTCAGCGTGCTGGAGTTCCTGATGCGGCACGCCGGCGAGGTGGTGACGCGGACCACGCTTGCCGAGCATGTCTGGGGCGATCACTACGATTCACTGTCGAATCTGATCGAAGTGTTCATCAATCGGCTGCGCAAGAAGATCGAGCCCCAGGGGACGCCACGTCTTCTCCACACCGTCCGCGGTGCCGGCTATGTCATGCGCGCCGCTGACGCGGGCTCCCGCGCATGATGCGACGCTCCATCCGTACGCGCCTCACCGTTTGGGCGCTGGCATTGTTGCTGCCGCTGTGTGCTGCCGCAGGGTGGCTGCTGGTCCAGGTGTTCGGCAACCGGCTGTTGCACGACATCGATGTTGGCACGCAGGAGGAGGCGGAGACCGTCGCCGAACTACTGGGGGCATCGACCGGCCCGGATGCAGTCACTAACTTGCTTGCCCAGATCGTACGGGAGACGGACTGGGGGCC
>DATKMS010000151.1:0-4085 GCA_035541735.1 Candidatus Margulisiibacteriota bacterium | reverse complement strand
ACAGCCGCGGAGTATGCCAACCGAGAACCGCGCGACATTCTAGCGATCGCCTTGCACGAATACGCAGGAGACGTGTCGGTGTCCTTCAGCGGCGCCGAGGATGTGGTCCTGGTCGACATGGCCGCCAAGATCGGCGGCAAGTTTAGGGTGTTCTGTCTGGATACGGGCCGGCTCCACCCCGAGACGTATCAGTTCCTCGAGAAGGTGCGCCAGCACTACAAGATCGACGTCGAAGCCTTCTTTCCGCAGCCGGAAGCGGTGCAGAAGCTGGTGCGCGAGAAGGGGCTGTTTTCCTTCTACAAGGACGGCCACAAGGAGTGCTGCGGGGTCCGCAAGGTCGAGCCACTGGTGCGCGCCTTGAAGCCGCTCAAGGCATGGGTGACTGGTCAGCGCAAAGATCAGAGCCCCGGCACACGCGCCGACATTCCGGTCGTTCAACTCGACTCGACGTTCGGCTCACCGGAGCGGCCGCTGGTGAAGTTCAACCCGCTCGCCCACTGGACCTCGAAGCAGGTGTGGGCCTACCTTCGTGAGCACGACGTGCCGTACAACGTGTTGCACGACCGCGGTTTCGTCTCGATCGGCTGCGAGCCGTGCACCCGGCCGACCAATCCTGGCGAGCACGAGCGCGCCGGCCGCTGGTGGTGGGAGGAGGAAACGATGAAGGAGTGCGGCCTGCACGCGGGGAACGTGAAATAGATTGCTCGGTTGTTAGGTTGCTAGCCCTGATCCGAAAATAAATTTCGCAATTTGATCACAGACCGATGAAGGAAAAAGGCCTCCTGCATGGCTATAAGAGAGTCGACGCCAATCGAACTCTCACCACACAGGAGGCCATTGGAATGAGGTTGACGGTAGCGGGGTTGCGGGGTCTGGTCAAACGAGATCTGCCGATCGAGTTCACCGAGGATCGATTGACATCGTACAGCGGGCTGGAGTTGGTGCGGCGCTACGTCGAGCAGTTGCAGTTGGCGCGACGTGTGCGCCAAGCGTTGCAGCCGTACGCGCTCGGTGGCGATTACGGCAGCGGGCGATTGTCGCTGCTGGTCCTGACGCTGCTGATTGTCGGCGGGCGCCGACTCGAACATCTGAAGTACATCGGCAGCGATGCGTTGGTCGGACGGCTGTGTGGGTTGGCACGCATTCCAAGCGCGCGCACCGTGGTGAACTGGCTCAAGCAGTTTACGAGTCCGGGTGTCCAAGCGCTGCGTGCGCTCAACCGTGATCTGATCTGTGAGCAGATCGAACGGCTGGGGCTGCGCCGCCTCACCATCGACGTCGACGGTACGGTGATTCAGACGGGCAGCACGGTGGCGTGGGCACAACGGGGCTTCAACCCGCATCATCGCAAGAATCCCAGCTACTATCCATTGCTGGCGCACTTGGCGCAGACCGGACAGATCCTGCGTCTGCGCAACCGGCCGGGCAACGTCCACGACAGCAAGGGAGCTGTGGACTTCCTGCGCACGCTGATCACCGAGTTGCGCGAGCGCTTCGGGCGCAGCCGCGTGCTCGAATTCCGCATGGATGCCGCCTTTTTTCAACGCGAGATCCTGCGCTTGCTGCAGCGCCTCGGCTGTGAGTACGCGATCAAAGTGCCCTTCTGTCCATGGGTCGGCCTCAAGACCAAGGTGGCTGCACAGCGCCAGTGGAGTCGAGTCGACGACAGCATCAGCTACTTCGACACCGATCTGGTCCTGGCGCCATGGAACCTGACCGTGCGCGTCGTGGTCTACCGCAAGCGCGTTGCGCACCAGACTCGCAAGAACTTCCAGCTCGATCTGTTTTCTCCCGACGACGGCCACTTCGAGTACTCGGCGGTGGCGACCAACAAGACGCTGAGCGGACCGATGCTGTGGGCGTTTGCCGCCGGGCGCGGGGCGCAAGAGAAAACCCTGGCCGAGCTCAAAGGCGAGTTCGCCTTGGACGTCGTGCCGACACGGCACTACACCGCCAACAGTGTCTGGCAGCAGCTCTGCATCTTGGCGCACACCGTGATGTGCGGTTTCCAACTGCTCACCCTGGCCGAATCCCGACCGCGATCCGCCAAGCGCACCTACACCTACGTCCTGCGCAGCATGCGCACGCTGCGTTTTCTGCTCATTGCGCGTGCTGGTCGCCTCTGTCGCCCCGATGGACGCCAGGTCCTGCGCTTGAGCGCCAACCCCGCAACTCGGAGCCTCTATGAGGACGTTTCCCATGCCTTGGCCGCCTGAATTATTTTCGGATCAGGGCTAGATGAGGCTTTCCGAACAGTGCGCTGAAGTATGATGGACGGAGTGCGGCGGGAACAGGGAGGGCATTTCACCCGTCCCTGCGGCTCAGGTGCTAGGCAGGCTTATTGAATCCCCACCGCATCCTTTGCCGCTACCTGGACAGCGCAGCGCGCTGGACCGTTGGACTCTGGAGATATTGCGCCGGAATGTCGAGCGCGATAGCAATGCGCCGCAGCTCGTCAGGGTCGGGCTGCACACGGCCGCTTTCGATCTCCGAGAGGCGCCCCCATGTAATGGCCGCACGTTTCGCCACCTCCAGCTGCAGTAAGTGCCGTTCCAGGCGCCGGAGTTTGATCGTGGTGTATCGCACGGCAACCTTCTGGAATGGAAAGAACGAGCCAGCAGCAATCCAGACGCCACGAGCCCCGTCAGTGAACTACGCAGACCAAGCTCGTGGCCGAGCGTTTACGGGCGTCGGCCGCGTGGCGAAACTTCCTCAAATGCCGGACGAATGCAGGACGGTTCAGCGGCTCCCTCCGCCAGCAAGAGGGTGCTTGCTTGGGTCATGCCGCCGGCTAGCATGGGTCCCTCGATGGAGACCAGAGAGGAATCGATCGCGTCCGCAGCAGAACCTTGCCGGGTCTGCGGCCACGGGAACCGGGTCGGGGCGCGGTTCTGCGATTCGTGCGGGAGCCCGCTCGAGGCGCGCTGCGCGCAGTGCGGGAATGCGCTCCGCGCCGGGGCTCGTTTCTGCGACGCGTGCGGTACGCCGTTCAACCCGGGGGCGGCTCTGATCACTTCGCCACCGCCGCCGCCCGAGCGAGCACGCCGCGACCCGCGCGCCTACACGCCGAAGCATCTGGCCGACCGCATCCTTACCTCGCGAACCGCGATCGAGGGCGAGCGCAAGCACGTGACCGTGCTCTTCGCCGACGTAACCGGGTCGATGGAACTCGCCGAGCAGGTCGACCCCGAGGAGTGGCACCGGATCCTCGACCGCTTTTTCGAGATCCTCACCGAAGGAGTTCATCGCTACGAGGGCACGGTCAACCAGTACACTGGTGACGGCGTCATGGCGCTATTCGGTGCGCCGATTGCCCACGAAGACCACGGACACCGCGCCTGCTACGCCGCGTTGCACCTCGTCGCGGAGCTGCGGCGCTTCGCCCAGGAGCTGAAGCGGGAGCGTGGCCTCACCTTCGCGACGCGGATCGGCCTGCACTCCGGCGAAGTCGTGGTCGGCAAAATCGGCGACGACCTGCGCATGGACTACACCGCGCAGGGGCATGTCGTCGGGATCGCGGCCCGGCTGCAGGCGCTCGCCGATCCCGGCAAGGTCTACGTCAGCGAGCAGACCGCGGCTCTGATCTCCGGGTTCTTCGAACTAGAGAGTCTCGGCAGCTTTCGTCTGAAGGGCGTGACACAGGAGGTTGGTGTCTTCTCGCTTGAGGCCGTTGGCCGCATGCGGACGCGCCTCGACGTGTCGCGGGCTCGTGGGCTGTCGCGCTTCGTCGGCCGCGCCGATGAGATGGCGACGCTCGAATCGGCGCTTGCCCGTGCAACCGAAGGCCAAGGACGGGTCGTCGGCGTCGTTGCCGACGCGGGCACCGGCAAGAGCCGCCTGTGCGCCGAGTTCATCGAGCGGTGCCGGGCGCGTGAAATCCCGGTGTACGAAGGCCGCGGGATTGCGCACGGGAAACTGCTGCCGTTCCTGCCGCTGCTCGAGCTCTTGCGAGCCGTCTTCGCGTTGACCGAGCGCGACGGTGCGCGCGAGGCGAGACAGAAGATCGCCGGCACCCTCGTGCTCGTCGACCCGCGCTTCGAAGAGGCGTTGCCGCTGGTGTTCGACTTTCTCGGGGTTCCCGACGC
>DATKMS010000150.1:0-23338 GCA_035541735.1 Candidatus Margulisiibacteriota bacterium | reverse complement strand
GCTGCCATTGCTGCATCCGAATCGCGCTCCATGGCGCGATCCCGATGGTGAGCCCGAGCAGGACGGTAATGAACAGGACGAGCTTGAGCTTCAGGCTGCTGCGGACAGTGCTGGCAATGGCGGCAATGAAGCGCATGCGGGGTTCTACTGCGGCGCGGATCACCGGAAAGCGCCTGGCTCCACGATCGCCCACCACTCCTACCAGACGAGGGGCCGAGGCGTCGAATGTCGCGCGTACAGAAAAGTTCGTAACCCCGCGGCACGCTCTGTGCTGCCACACCAGAACGCGGTGGAGGAGCGCGAGGCAACAACGTGAGCATGCCAACGGTCTTGGTGATCGACGATGAGCATATGATCTGTTGGTCCATCGAACAGACGTTGCGTTCAGCTGGCTACGATGTGGCGGTCGCCGAGACCGCGACGGCCGGGTTGGCACTGTTCCGCGACCTGCGCCCGGATGTCGTCTTGCTTGACGTGCGGTTGCCCGACGGGAACGGCCTGACGGTGCTCGATCAGATCAGGCATGCATGCGATCACCATGCTGCCGTGATCGTGATGAGTGCCTGGGACGAGGGGGCCACGGCAGCGGAAGCGTTCCAACTCGGCGCCTGTGCGTTCCTGAGAAAGCCCTTCGATTTCGATACACTCCAGACACTGGTGCAGCGCGCGGCTGCGGCGTCCAACAGGGTTGGACACTCCTGCTCGTAGCCGAAGGCACTGGCGCGCCTCCATTGGGCTTTACCCGACGCAGCCGGGCTGCGGGCATCCCGGCTCCAAAGGGGCTGTCGCGAAACGCCTCGACAAACGGTGCCCCAGGGTGGATTCTGTTTACTCGAGACGAACGGACGATGGTTTTGCAGGTCCAGGATTAGATCTTTTCTCCATCTCCAAATGGCCTTCCGGGCGTCTCGCAGGCTACAGGCGCATCTTTCGCGGGTCCTCCAATGAGACCAACAGCCGACCAAGCTGTGGAAAATTTCCCACTCCTGCGTATTTTTCCGCAGCGCGCGAAAGTCCCTGCGTAAGTGCGGCTGTGTCCCGACGCCGCGAGCCTTTAGTTTTACTAACTGAATTGCTCGGCACGCATGTTGCCATCCGACCGGTTGGTCGAGGCAGGAGTAGTGATGATGCTGCAGAACGAAGGGAATAAGGAGCGACGAATGACGACGGAAAAGAGGAAAACCCTGTTCGCGAGAGCCTCACTTCTGGCGGTGGTTGCCCTGGCTGCCGGCGTGCTGCTGAACGCGGGTGTCGCCTCGGCGAAATACTTTAGGGATGGCGCCGTGCAGAACGGCGCGACCGGCAGTTGGAATCTGCCTACAGATTTCGTCTGCATCGTCGGCTTGAACGCTGACGGCACGATGAGCGTGGCCGCCGGCGTGACGAGCAGCAGAGATTGCATCTACTACAACACCGGGCTCAAAGGCATGAACCCGGTCGACGTGACTGCTTCGTCAATGTGCGGCGCCGGGGGCACGCTGGCCTGCAACGTGGCGGCCAACTGCACAGGCACGAACACCGTGACGAAGGGCACATTGACCTGGAATTCAACGGATTCGAAATGTTACGACTCTGCACCCTGCACCGTGGCTGGCTTCACGGCGGGGTCCTACGGCGGGGTAGCGTTCCCGGCAAACACCGGTGGGAAGCACAGTCTCGCCACCTCCATCTGCGTGGACGGCTCGGGCAATGGAGTATCGCTGACGGGGTTGGACCGCACCGCCCAGATGTGCGCGGCGAAAGGCGGCATCTGGAAGCAGACCTCAGCCACTGCTCCTGCCGGGTTCCCTGGAACCTTTCCAACAGCCGGCTTTGGCGGCGCTTGCGTGGCCTACACCCGACAATTCAAAGGTCAGGACGCTAACGGCACGCCGCTCCCCTTCGGACCAAAGGGCACGGATTCCAGTGTCGTTACCTCAACCGGCTTTTGCTACACCTCGATGAACTGGACGGCCGTTTATTCGACCGCAACCTGTCCCTCCCTGCAGGCAACCACCTCTCCGTATAACGTGGACGCCGCCTATGATTGGTCGGTCGCCAGCAGCCAATGCCGGTATGCCAAGAGCATTGCCGGCAAGCTCGCAAGCGCCCTGACCAAGGCCGATGGGACTACAATAGCGGCTGGCACGTACGTCGATTTCAGCGTCGGCACCGGCGTTGGCGGGACTCCCATCACGACCATGGGCGACTGCCTTGCACTTGGCGCCAGCTGGAACAACTGGGTCGGTAAGGCTGCACCAATTAGTGCCGCGGGTTCAGACACGCTGACCTACACGAGACCAAATTGGGATTATCAAACACAGGCACCTGACGCGGATGACGGCTGCCTCCACTGCCACTCGACGACGGTGGAATACAATGGGCCGGCCGAACGCTTCAAGAGCAGCTATATCATGACCGGTCACAAGAACATGCTGCGGAAGGTTACCGCGGGGGAGAACTGGGCAGGTCCTGATGCCAACGGGGTTCTGCAGATCTATACTGCTTACTCCGCAGGAACTCTCAACTTCACCAGCGCGACAGCTCAAGTCAGCGGCGTCGATAAGCCGCTTCTGTATATCTTCGGTGACTGGATGGCGCCGGCCCCCCCCGGTCTCGACGTGATCGTCAACATCGGCGGGTTCGCCAAGTACAACGGCGTCAGCAATTACAGCTGCGCCCCTTGCCATTCAACCGGCTGGAGCGACAATGGAACGGCGGCTGCGAGCCGAATCGGGCTATGCGTGCCGTCCTCTGGCGGCACGACGCAGGCGGCCTGCACTGGCGCAGGCGGCATCTGGTACCCGGCGATCGGCGTCAAGGGTATCGGCAACGCGAGCTACGTGCCGCAGGAGCCGGCGGCTTCGTTCCCGGGCATCACGTTTGCCGGGGCGGGCCAGTGGGACCTCGAAGGCGTCACGTGTGCGCGGTGCCACAATGCGGCGGTTGGGCCACTCTCTTCACAAGCGCTCGCCGCATCGCAATTCCCCACAACCTACCTGACTAGCGGCGGCATGGGCAACATCCCCGGCGGACCGGAAGCAGCCGGCCCATATGGGGTCTTCCTGTGCTACGGCTGCCATCAGCAAATCGCCAAGAACAGCAATGGCGTCGGCGCAGATAACGACTTGGCCCATCCCGAGAACCTGCCTGTCGCCAACGCCGTGACCACCGGCAGTTGCAGCGATCCCACAAAGGCCTCGGAATCGACCTGCCAAGGTGCTGGCGGGATCTGGACGCCGACCGCCTACGTGCCGACCTTCGCCGGCGCCAAACATGTGCTGGGTGGCTCGTTCCTGAACAGCGCGCACGCGGAGGCAACCACCACCATCGTCCCGAACTCGCTCGGCAAGTACGACCTGGTCACCAACCTGGCGTGCACGGGGTCGGGAACTCCGTATCCGTGTTGCACCGGAGCGGGCGCTGGGACGTGCATTAGTTTCGGAAGCAGCTTCAAGGGCTTCACCTGCTGGCAGGGATCGTCCAGCACCAGCCCGGCACTGACGTGGATCGATACCAGCCTGACGACGCAGGCAGGGTGCGAGGCGGCTGAGGGTGAGTTGGAGTCGGTTGGCTGCGTGAGGGAAATCAAAGACAAGACGACGTGTGAGACCATGTACGGTGTCGGCTCGTGGCGGGCTGCCTCTCAGGGCTCGTGTGTCACCTGCCACGATGTTCACAACAGCCTGTTCGTGGCTGGGCAGGAAGAAAAGGCCCTGCGGAAGATCTGCCAGAATTGCCACGTCGACAATGCCACCACCTTCGCCACCGACCCAGGCGCGCCGCAGGTGGTGATTGCGGGGATCAACCACCTCACGGGATCCGGCACTCCGTTCGATCCGGCTATGGGTGAATCGCCCTGTGTCGTCTGTCACATGCCCCGGCCGACCCCCTCCGACTTCCCGATGCACCTCTGGAGGATCAATACCGACGTGAACTACAGCACCTTCCCGACTGCTGCTCAGTACGGTGCTGGGACTGTTCCTACCAAGAAGATCGCCAACGCGTCTCCCGACGGCTCATACACCAACGCGGTCTGGGTGGACATCGACCTGGCTTGCGGTCAGTGTCACGGCGGCGGAACGGTAGAGGATGCGCAACACCAGTCCAAGCTGAGCCTCTGCACCGCACCGGGTGTTCCAGACCCGTGCTGCACTGGTCCAGGCACCGGGTCGTGCGCCAACTACCGCAACAAGGCGGTGCTCGCCGGGGTCGCCGCGACGATGCATGAGGGTGCAGCGGTGACCTACCCGACCACGTTCAGCACAGCGACCAACGGCATGAAGGTCAACATGTACGCTTCGGTCGACTGCAACGGCTGCAGCCCGACGTGCGAGTGGACCTGCGGCGACGGCGTCACGGCACAGGTCGGCGCCGATACCTGCAACGACGCGTCCTGCACCTATCCTGGGGCCGGTACGAAGTCCATTACCCTCGATGCCATGCTGAACGGTGGCCAGGTAGGGACGTCAACGCGGTATGTGACGCTGTCCGCTCCGCCCGCTGCACCGCCTGTGCCGGGAGGCATGACGTGTGGGAGTCTGTTCAACGCGAACACCTGGACCGCAAGCTTCACCGATGCCTCGGCACCCCTCAACGCCCGGGTCTTGGTCGACTGGGGCGATGGTAGTGTCGACGCCATGCCAGCGGGCAGTGCTTTCAGTCACACCTATCGGTCGGCCGGTACGTACCTGGTCGTGCAAAAGGTGGTCACCAGCACCCCACAGGTAGCCCTGGCCCCGCCGTGCAGTGTTTCCACGGCGGGTTTCCAGATCGACGGCCATGTGTACAAGACGGATGGAACCACGGGTCTGGGTTCTGCGACCGTGAGTGTACGGAGTTCCACCACCGGCGCCACGGTCAGGACGGTCTACACCGCGTCGAACGGGTATTTCAGCGTCGCCTCTCTCAAGCCGGATACCTACTGGCTGATCGTCAACAAGCGCGGGTACACGTTCAACGCCCCTGCTGACACCGTGACGGTCGGCGGAGACAAGCTTGGGCGAAGCGTTGTGGCGACCGGTCCGTGAGGATGAATCGAGGAGGCGCTCGAGGTCGAACGGAGATGAATGCAAGCGCGGAAATGATTGGAGGAAGAATGAAACGACTCGTGAAAGGCATGCTGGTCGTCGGGTTCGGGCTGTCCGTCGCCTCGCCGGTGCTGGCCTACTCCGGAACGTACCCGCCGGGCGCGGGCATCAACGGAACGGTCCACGACCTAGGCACGGCGCACAACGGTATGGACTACACGGCAATTCCGGCGGACCCGCTGAAGCGAATCTGCATCTTCTGCCACGCCCCGCACAACACCTACCGGCTGAGCACGGCGACGGGCGGCGCAGGACCGCAAGCACCTGATGCCTTCGACTACCTACCGCTGTGGAACCACGCGCTGCAGAGCAACACCAACTACACAATGTACGAGAACGGTCCGGGCGCGCCAACACGCGGTCCGCAGGCGTCGCAGGCGATCCTGGACGGCATGGTCCCGGGAAGTAGCTCGTTGCTGTGTCTGAGCTGCCACGACGGCAGCGTGGCTGTCAACCAGTACGGCAACGCTGATCAACCGAGCTCAAGCCGGTCCAGCGGCGGCCTGCCGATCTCGAGCCAGTACCAGATCGGTAAGGACAAATACCTCGGGAACCACCACCCGATCGGATTCAACTATGACGACGTGCAGGCGGGAGACAACCAGATCCGTTCCGCCGACACCGCCATGCTGACCCCGACCAGCTTCGTCAGGGACCACCTGCTGGGACAGGGAAACCAGTACATGGAGTGCGACACCTGCCATTCGGTGCACAACAAGGGCAACAATGGCGAACGGCTGCTGTGGAGGAGTGATCAGAACAGCGAGCTGTGCCTGACCTGCCACGACAAGGGCATCTATACCCCTCCGTAACGCCGGATCTCCTGCCAGCGAGCCAGAGGGGAATGGTGCGCTGCTCCATTCCCCTCTCGCTTTTTCTGCTGTTTTCCTCCACCTTACTCGCCGGGAAGAGACGGACGTGGACAGGCGCACACTGCAGGCTGGCGTCGGATGGGCAGCATTGTTGCTCTTCGCAACGGGCTGTGGTCCACCCGCACGTAAACCGGCGGCGCCGATACTCTTCCCGCCGGAACCGGAGCCGCCGCGCATCCAGTATCTGGTGTCCTTCAGCGGCGTGAAGGATATCGAGGAACAGTCGGCGTTCAACCGCTTCGTAGTGGGCGAGAAGCAGGATGTCAGGGTGGACAAGCCGTACGGCGTCGCAATCCATGACGGCAAGATCTACGTCTGCGACACCAACAACTCGGTTGCGGTCTTCGATCTGAAGGCCAAAACATTCGGCGGGCTCAAAGGCGACGCCAGCGCCGGCAAGATCAAGCAACCGCTCAACATCAGCATCGAAGCGGACGGCACCAAGTACGTGACCGACACCGGTCGCGGACAGATCCTGGTCTTCGACCGTAACGACGAGTACGTTAAAGCCTACGGCACGACCGGCGCGTGGAGGCCTGTCGATGCCGTGGCGCTTGGCGACCGATTGTACGTCGCGGACGTGCAGAACGGCTTGGTGAAGGTGTTCGATAAGCAAAGCGGCGCGCCGCTCAAAACGATCGGCGACAAGGGCACGCCGGCCGAACGTCTCGATCGCCCCACGAATCTCGCCTTCGACCGCGACGGCTATCTCTACGTCACCGACTTCGGCAGATTTCAGGTTGTCAAGTTCGACCGGGACGGGCATTTCAAGGCAACGTTCGGATTGCCGGGCGACAATCTCGGGCACTTCGCCCGACCGAAGGGCATCGCGCTCGACCGCGAGGGCCGTCTGTACGCGGTCGATGCGTCCTTCAACAACGTCCAGATCTTCAACAGTGACGGACGGCTCCTGATGTTCTTCGGGGAGAGCGGCAACAAGCCCGGCGGCCTCTTGCTGCCCGCCAAGGTTGCCATCGATTACGACAACCTGCAGTACTTCCAGCAGTACGCTCAGCCGAATTTCCACGTCGAGTATCTGATCTTGGTCACCAGCCAATTCGGCGACCACCGGATCAGCGTCCTGGGGTACGGAAAGGAGCAAGGAAGAGAGTATCGCAGCGATGCGGAGCTCCTGAAAGAGATCGACGAGCGTCGAAAGAAAGAGCAGCAGAAGTGACCCGTGCGGCCTGGGTGCAAACGGTCTTCGGATGAAGGGATGGGCGGTAACGGCCTGGGTGTGCGCTCTGGCGGTACTGCTCATCGGCTGCGACGCGACGACGCGCTACAAGGTCCTCTCCTTCTTCTTCGACGGCGTGCCGCCCCCCGAAGCGCCCGGCGCCGCAGAAGCCCGACGCGCGGCAGCTGCCGCCGAGGGTGTACCGGCGGAACGGGTTCGGGTCTGGGTACATGGGCCCTACGGAGCCAGGTTGTGCACTGCCTGTCACGTGCCCGGAGAGATGAACACACTCGCGGCCCCCGGCGAGCAACTCTGCTTCCAGTGCCACGAAATCAAAATGGGCAAGAAGTACGTCCATGGTCCATTGGCATCGGGCGGCTGCACGGCTTGTCATGACCCACACAGCTCCCGCTACCGGTACCTGCTGGTGGCCGAGTCCGACACCTTTTGCTTCTACTGCCACGATCGTCAGGCCGTGGCGAAAGTCAGTGCACACGCGGGCGTCAGTGAACAGTGTACCGCCTGTCACGACGCGCACATGTCTGACAAGAAGTATTTGCTGAAATGACGGCGGGACACTGCCGGCGGGGCGGAGTCCTGCTCATCCTGTGTGTGGCTGTGACCTGCGCTCCTTCTCTTGCCCGTGCGGACGACTGGAAAGATTTCGCCCCGCGACCGTTCGAGAACGGAGCCTTCCTCGACCTGTACAGCTCCTACGAGCACGACAAAATTCGCACCTCTTCGGTGGCATCGAGCCGATGGACCGATACCTTCATCCGCGAAAAAGTCACTTTGTTTTCCGACGGCTATTCCTATCACCCCCGCTTCGTCCAGTATCGCTTCTCGATCTCCGGCTCCATCAAGCAGGAAGACTACGAGTCTTCCTTCTCCTCCAACTCGTCCGGCTGGACCAACAAGACGGGCTTGGACTACGAATTCCGGCTGTTTTTCCTGCCGGAGCACCATTATAACGCGACCGCGTTTGCGCTGCGGTACGAACCCTTGTTCAAGGAGCAATCGGCCAGTCAGCACAGCAGCGTCGAAACCGAGGAGGGCGGGTCGTTCCGGTATCGCAAGAAGCCGTTTTTCTTCCACACCGGTGGCGGCCAGGAGCATATCGAGTCGGGGCTCACGACCACCGACATCGAGCGGTTCTTTCTCGACGGTGAATACTTCAAGCGCTTCAGGGGCGGCAATGAAATGTCATTCAACGGAGCATTCAACCCCTCGTGGTACAATAGTACCGGCGGGATTAGCGGCAATACGTATCAGTACCTTGCTGGCAACACGCTGAACCTGGCGAGTTTGCCGGTGTGGCTCGGTGCGGAACGAATCCGCCTCACATCCAACTTGAGCAAGCTCACTTCCGATGAGCAAAGCGGAACGGCATTCCAAGATTTCACGAACGACCAGCAGTCGGCGTATGAGCTCCTCAGCGCCTATCTGCCGTATAACTTCAGAAGTGACCTGCGCTATTACTATACAAAGAACGACGCGACCATCGGCGAACCGGCCGGTTTGCCGAGTCAGAAGCTGAGCAATAAGACCAATGACATCGACCTCGACGTCGTCCACAGATTGTTCGAAAGCGTGGATACCACGTACACGTTTCTCGACACCTGGCAGGACTCGTCCGGCGGCCATACGTCCTTCGTGGGCCACTCGGGAACTGTGAACTACACCAAGAGCATTCCCTGGGGCACGCTCTTACTGGGAACGAACGTCGGGACGGGCGAAACGGATAGCAGCGGCCAAACCAGCGTCGTCAACGAACCGCATCCGGCGGTGTCTGTGCCGGGCTCCTTCGTCTTGGGTCAGCCCAACGCCGACCCACTGACCATCATCGTATTTCTGGAGTCTCCCCTGCCGCCCTTCGAGTTGATTCGGTTGGTCGAGAATGTCGACTACACCGTAATACCCGTCCAGAATACCTTTGAGATCCGTATCTTCAATCTGCCCCCGCAATTCGTCGTGCCGGGAACCTACAATTTCCGCGTTTCCTATTCCCTGCTGCCCGGAGAGTACAAGCTGCGAACCGACAACTACGGCGCCAATGGCAGCCTGCAGCTGTTCAACGATTTGTTCACTCCGTACTTCAGCTATGTCGCCATCAGATCGCACGTGTTGTCGGGAGTGTTTCCCGGAGTGCCGCTGGACTCGACAACCTACACGGGGGGCTTCATTCTACAGCGCGCGCCGCTGCGGCTGCGGGGTGAGTACCAGGATTTTCAGTGGGCCCCCGCGCCGTACACGGCGTGGCTCGGCGATCTGCAGTATGTGTCTGCGCTGACGCCGACGCTCAGCGTCTACGGTATCGTCTCCTACCTGAACAAACACTATCCGCAGGGGTCGCCCCAGTTCTCCGAGACCCTCGGGGGCTACACGGAAGAGACGGTAACCACCTCCGCCAACATCCAGAAGCAGTTGGTCGAGCGCAACCTATTCTTGTCGGCGGGCGCTACCTACTCGCACCTCACGGGGTTGGTCGACAGCGACTCGTACGCAGCCAACGGGTCGGTCATCTGGAGGGTTGGCAAGGTGGAGCTTATCGTCGGAGCGAATGCCTACGGGTCGGACAGTTCCGGGGCAAATACGGTGTCGACACGGCACGAACATGAACTGTTTTACGTCAACTTCCGCAGGCGGCTCTTCTAAGGGCGGCCAGCATCGCCGGCGTCAGATGCAATCCACTCTCGCAGCGCAGCCGGCGTCCGCAAACCGCGGTCGGCACTCCAAGGCTCTTCCCGGTGCGCATGGGAGAGCGCTCCTCCTCTGTGCGCTCGCCTGTCTGCTCTGCGCGTGCACGGCACGGTGGACCATGCGGGGGTCGCAGCCCGCCGTCGGTCTGCAATGGCCGTATCAACCAAGCCCGGCCAAGGTCACCTACGTTCAGTCCCTGACTGGCCTGGCACGGAGCAAGGACGTCGGCTGGGTCGTGGGCGCCATCGTGTTCGGCAGCGAGACGGAAGACCGCAACGCCTTCATCCTCCCGGTCGCCGTCGCAACCGGCCATGACGGGCGCATCGCCGTCGCGGATATGGGGCGGCGCTGCGTGCACCTCTACATTCCGGCACAGCAGCGCTACCTGCAGCTCACCGGCTCGGATCAGGAAAAGATCGTGTCACCCGTCGGTTTGATCTTCGATGAGGAGGCAAGACTCTATGTTGCCGATTCGGCCGGCACGGTGTTCGCCTTTGGCCCCGACGGCGCCCTGCTGTTTACGCGCCATGCGGCTGGCACCGAGCGGCTGCAGCGCCCCACCGGTGTGGCATACAGCCCGCGCACGAAGTTGCTCTACGTGGTGGACACGCTAGCGAATACGGTCCATGCGTTCGGGAGCGACGGAGATCTCGTCTTCTCTTTTGGCGAGCGCGGCGACGCCCAGGGCCGCTTCAATTTTCCGACGCACATCTTCCGCTCTCCGGGCGGAGAACTCTACGTGACCGACTCGCTCAATTTCAGAGTGCAGATCTTCGACGAGCAGGGGCATGTATTGGGTGCCTTCGGTCATCACGGCGACGGCTCCGGTGACATGGCGATGCCCAAGGGGGTGGCGGTCGATAGCGACGGCGTCGTCTACGTCGTCGACGGCATTTTCGACAACGTCCAACTCTTCAACCGGGCCGGCGACTTTCTGCTGACGCTCGGTGGACGGGGCGTCGACTTCGGCGAATTCTGGTTGCCGTCGGGCGCCTTTATCAATGACCGGGACGAACTCTACGTCTGTGACACGTACAATCGGCGCGTGCAGGTGTTCAAGGTGACGGAAGGGTATGGGCCAGTCGGGGGAGATCGGGAGATGAGGAGATGAGGAGACGCGGAGACGGGGAGATGGCACATTTCCCTTCCAGAGAGCTGATCACGTGGCGGCGCGCCTTACTCCTCAGCCTGACATTGCCCGCCGTCCTCTCCGCGCTCGCCGCGCGCGCGCAGACGACCGCGGACATCGCCAACACCCCGCACAACCTTTCCAGCACGGGACGCGGACAGATCCACGCATTGACGGAAACCCGAATCTGCATCTTTTGCCATACCCCGCACAACGCGACGCCCCTCTCGCCCCTGTGGAACAAGGCGACCGAGCCGCAGGTCTACACGGTGTACACGAGCCCCACTTTGAAGGCTGGCCCGCTGCCGCAGCCGTCAGGTCCGACAAAGCTGTGTCTGAGCTGCCACGACGGCACGATTGCGCTGGGGGCGGTACTCAATCCTGCCGGGGGCATCACCATGGCTGGCGGCGGCTGGCTGCCGCCCGGGAGCCTGGCGGAATTCGGCCTGGACCTGTCGGGACATCACCCCGTCTCGTTCCCGTACAGTGCTGCCCTGCCCAATGCCGAACTGGTCTCCTCGCCGCCTGCCGATCTCGTTTTCGGGGGGGCCAACGATGAGGTCCACTGCACCACGTGCCATGACCCTCACAAGGACGTATACGGCAAGTTTCTGCTGAAGGACAATCGGTATTCCGCGCTCTGCACGACGTGTCATCAGATCCAAGGCTGGAGCGCCTCAGCGCATGCAACCTCGACGGCATCGGTGGTCGGCGTGCTGCCCAGGCCGCCAAAGACCTGGCCGACATACACGCTGTTGAATGAGTGGGGATGCGAGGTCTGCCATACGCCGCACTTCGCACCGACCGCGGAAGAGTTGCTGAACTTCACCAGTGCGCCGCCGTCGCCTTTCTCGTGCACCAGCGGGGGGTGTCACTCCTCCGAACCCGCGCCATTTCACCCGAACGCCGCGGGCGGCGCCGCGGCGCTCGGCGGCTCTCTCACCGGGATGGTCGACATCGCCCGGCAACAGCGCAAGATCTCCGCGCATCACGAACTGCCCGGCATCACCCCGATGACGCGGCGCCGTCACGGCGGAGAGATCCGCTCGGGCATCCCCAGTGCCGCTTGCGCGGATTGCCACAACCCTCACCTCACCAGCGGTTGGAGAGCCCAGGCTCCTGACGTCTCCGGCTTGCTGCAGGGCGTGGACGGCGTTGACCGCAATGGCGCGGAGGTGCGCACCGCCACCTATGAATACGAGATCTGCTTCAAGTGCCATGCCGACAACACGCCCGACCAGAGCTACGTTGCCCGCGTCATCGGCGTCACCAACACGCGGCTGGCGTTCGATACGGCCAATCCCTCGTACCACCCGGTCATCGGCATCGGCAGGAACTTGAACATCCCCAGCATCCCGTCGCCGTTCGAACCGAGCATGACCCCGGCGATCATGATCTACTGCACGACCTGCCACGCCGATGATGAGGGCGGTTCGAGAGGACCCCATGGCTCGTCGTTCGTACCAATCTTGAAGGAACGCTATCAAATGACCGACAACACACCAGAGCGATACGAGAACTATGCGCTTTGCTACCGCTGTCATAATCGCTCGAGCATCCTCAGTGACGCCAGCTTCCGCGCCAGGACGCCGGCGACACGAACGACGCCATCCGGAGGCGGCCACCGCGGACATCTGAACGTCGGCGCTCCCTGCTCCGCGTGCCACGATCCGCACGGCGTGTACGATCCCGGCAGCGCCAATCCAATGGCAACAGGATTCCACACCCATCTCATCAACTTCGATACGAACATCGCCCTGCCTGGACGCCGCACATACCCGGTCTTTACAGACACCGGCACGTTCTCGGGAAGCTGCAATCTCTGCTGTCACAACGTGCTGCACGACGACAGCGCCTGCGCCCTCGGCGCGGCGCGCCAGGCGAGCGTTGTAGCACCGCGGACGGGGCCGTCAGTGGTTGGCGCGCCTGCCAGGGCCGGCGTCCCCGCGCCGGTCGCAGCCGCCGCGCCTGGAGGTGCGGCTGCAACTGCCGCGACTACCGGCCTATGTTCGAACGCGCGCACGGTGTGCGGCAGTTACCCGTGATTCGCTTCCGCAGACAACCACAGAAGGAAAGAGAAGGAACCGGCGCATGGATGGGAATGATCGTCGAAGGATTCTCCTGGTAGTCGCATTCGGGATGAGCAGCCTCATTTTCATTGGCCGCCACGCCATGGCGGAGGAAGGCTGTGTTTCGGACAAGTGTCACGCACAGCTGTTGAAGGGCTCAACGGTCCATCCGGTCGCGGAATCCTGCGAGGGCTGCCACCAGGCGGTAGAAACACCGCATCCCAAGAAGGGCAGCAAGACCTTCAAGCTCACACAGGATCCCCCGGACCTGTGTTACACCTGCCATGAAAAGTTCGGTGACAAGAAGGTGGTCCATTTCCCCGTGCAGAGCGGCATGTGCACCACCTGCCACAACCCGCATTCCTCGAACCAGCCCAAATTGTTGGTGGGACCGCTCAAGGAGGTCTGCGGCGCGTGCCACGGCGATCACCTGAGCTTCAAGGTCCTCCACGGCCCAGTCTCCGCCGGAGACTGTACCGCCTGCCATACGCCGCACGAGTCCAACAACGAGAAGCTCTTGCTCAAGGTAGGCCAGGAGCTGTGTTTTGGCTGTCACGTCGACATGCCGGAGACGCTCAAGAAGAAACACGTGCACCCGGCACTGGCGAATGGATGCACGTCGTGTCACAACCCGCATGGGTCCGACTTTCCGAAGATGCTGCCGCAGGAGGGGCAAGAGTTGTGCTTCCTGTGCCACCCGCAAATCGCGGAGAAGGTCAAAGACTCGGCCGTGGCCCATCCCGCCCTGCTCACGGACAAGGCGTGCGCGGCGTGTCATTCCCCGCACGCCAGCGACCATGAAAAGATGCTGCTCAGTCCGGCCAAGGATATCTGTGTTACCTGTCACGATGGCGTCGTCCCGAAGAACGCGACCGTGTTCCATGGCCCGAACAACGACGGCAACTGCACGCGCTGCCATGAACCGCACGGCAGTCAGAACGATACGCTGTTGATCGCGAAGTTCCCCGCCGATCAGTACGTTCCCTATACCGACACGGAGTACGCGCTCTGCTTCAGCTGTCACAAGCGCGACATGGTCCAGTATCCGGATACGTCCTTCGCCACCAACTTCAGAGACGGAGAGAAAAACCTCCACTATCGGCACGTGAACAACCCGCAGAAAGGGCGCAGTTGCAGGCTGTGCCATAACTGGCACGGCAGCCCGAATCCCATGCTGATTGCCGACAGCGTTCCGTTCGGCAAATGGAATCTCCCCTTGAAGTTCGTGAAGACGGAAACGGGCGGAGGCTGCTCACCCGGGTGCCACAAGCCGCAGTATTACGACCGCAAAAGCCCGGGTAAGAAACCGGAAGCGCCGAAGGCGAAGAGCGGCGGCTGATCGCCGCAAGCAGAGAAAGGAGATTGAAGATGCGCCAGGGAATCGCCGTCCTTGCAATTGCCTCACTGGTCGGGGTCTCGACCGCCAGCGCCGCCGACCCGCAGCTGAAGACCGACGAGGAAAAAACGCTGTACGCGCTTGGCGTGGCCATGAGCCAGAGTCTCGCCCCGCTCAGCCTGACACCCGCCGAGATCGAACTCGTCAAGGCCGGTTTCGCCGACGGCGTATCGAACAAGAAACCGCAGGTGGATATGAAGACCTTTGGCCCGAAGGTCAACGAGTTCGCGAAGGCGCGCGTGGCGACGGCCCTGGCGGCCGAGAAGCAACTCAGCCAGGCGTTCCTCGAAAAGGCCGCTGCCGAAAAGGGAGCGGACAAGAAGCCCTCCGGTTTGATCTATACAGAGTTGAAGGCAGGCGATGGCCGACAGCCGAAGCCTAACGACATGGTCAAGGTCAACTATACCGGCACCCTCCGGGACGGGACGGTGTTCGACAGCTCAGCCGAGCGCGGCCAGCCCGGCGAGTTCGCGGTGCACGGAGTCATCCCGTGTTGGGCCGAAGCGCTGCAGCTGATGAAAGTGCACGGCAAGGCGAAGGTCGTCTGTCCCCCCGAGTTAGCGTACGGCGACAAAGGCGCACCTCCGCGGATCAAGCCCGGTGCAGCGCTGGTGTTCGAGATCGAGCTGCTCGAGGTCTCACCGGGCAGCGCTGGCGAGCACGGCATGCCGCCCCACGGAATGCCTGAGCACGGTATGCCTGAGGAAGGAGTGGTTGGGCACGAGATGCCTGCGCACGGCGGGCCTGCAGGAGCTGAGCCCACACCGGGTGCCGAGGGGGCCGAGAAAAAGCAGTAGGGACCACCGCACCGCCTACGGGTCGGCGGTGATGATGGTTCCTCCGCTGTTCGGCCCGACCGTGATTGCGGGATTGCCGAGTGTATCCGGCGCCGGGAAGGTGTAGCCGCGCTTCGAGACCACGATCCAGTACTTGTCCGGCTTGAGGGATCCAACGCTGAAGAGACCCGTAGTGTCGGTGTACACCGTCTTGGCAATGATGCCGGTCGTGGCGCTCTTTACCATAACGGTCGCGGTACTGAGCGGCGCACCGCTGGCGTTTTTCACCGTACCGCTGACCGTGAAGTAGGTCGGCGTCGCTTGACCCGCGCAGGTCGTGCTGTTCGCCTGTAGCTTGCTGTCGATTACCTTCTGCGTAACAGAGAACGCGCCGGTGCTGATATAGGTGTGGGTGAACAGACCTCCCTGCTTGCCGTACGACTTTACGCTGCCGTCGCCCCAGTCGATGACCACCTGCAACGAGGCGGTGCCATCACCGGGAAGGGTGTCCGCGTCGGGACCGTCGTCGCTGGACACATCCAACACGGTCATGGTCCAGGTATTCGCGTTCCACGTGCAGGCGCCGGCGGCGGTCGGAGGAAGGTCCGGGTTGGGAAGCGTCAGGCTCCGAGTTGCGGAGCCTACTGTCTCGCCTGAGAGCGTCACCGTGAGCGTGATCAGCTTTGCACCGGGGGTCGCGTAGGTATGCGATGAGGTTTGGCCGGAATCGTGAGGCGTGCCGTCGCCCCAGTCCCACTCGAAGTCGAAGGAGGGACACGTACCAGCACAGGTCACTGTGGCCGTTACAGTGACGATGAGCGTGTTGGGGTTTCCGATCGAGTAACTGAACGTCACGGCGGGCGGTGGAGTCGCGGTTGGGGTTGCGGTTGGGGTTGCCGATGGGCTTACGGTCGGGGTGGGTGTTGACGTCACTGTCGGTGTATTGGTCGCGGGCACGGTCGGCGTATTGGTCGAAGTCGCTGTTGGCGTCTCAGTGGGTGCCGTCGGGGTTTCGGTTGGGGTTTCGGTTGGTGTCTCAGAGGCCGTCGCGGTAGCTGTCGGCGTGTAAGTCGGGGGCTCGGTGGGCGTGGTCGTCGGCGCCGGGCTCTCGGTCGGCGTTTCAGTGACCGTTGCGGTAGCTGTCGGTGTGTACGTCGGGGTGTCCGTCGGCGTGCTCGTTGGCGTAGGTGTCGGTGTCGGGCTCTCGGTCGGCGTTTCAGTGGCCGTTGCAGTAGCAGTCGGCGTGTACGTCGGGGTGCTCGTCGCCGTTGAGGTCGGCGTCGGGCTCTCGGTCGCCGTCTCGGTGGCCGTCACGGTAGCGGTCGGCGTGTACGTCGGGGTGCGGCTCGGCGTGCTCGTCGGCGTGGGTGTTGCGGTCTGGGTATGAGTTGGTGTCCGCGTGAAGGTCGGTGTGTTGGTGCCGGTCGCCGTGGCGCTCGGAGTGCGTGTCGGGGTATAGGTGGGCGTAGTCGTTCGTGTGAGCGTCGGGGTCGGCGTGACGGTGCGTGTGTTCGTCGCGGTCACCGTGGGCGTCGGCGTCGTGAACGATATCGTGACTCGTACCGAGTCCACCGACGCCGTCCTGCTCCCGGTTCCGCCGTTGCTCGCGGAGATCACAACCCCGAAGGTCGTGTCATTTGCGGCAACCTGTGCCACAGTCCACGTCAAACCCCATGTGTCTGCAGAGCCGCCGTATGAAGCAAACGCCTCGGTTGTCGGCCAGAAGGCGCCGGCTGACTTTTCAGTCCCTGCGATACTGCCGTTTTGAATGATACGAACCGAGTTGTCTCTGATTGTACTCGCCTGGCTGCTGAGCTTCTCCCACTCCACCAGGATGCCGTCGATGGTACTCCCCGGTGGGATCGACGCACCAAAGTTGAAGTTGGTGCACTTCAAATAATGTGAAACCTGACCGCTATTGAGCGCCCGTGTCGCACGGACATTGTTGCTTGTGGTTGCGTTGCCCGGATTGGTCCACGCCAATGTGCCGACGGTTGCGTCGTCGACGCAACTTCCAGGAAAGGTCGCCGAGGTGCTCGCGGCGTGCGCTGCGTAAACCGTTGACAAGCACGTCGCGGTGCTGACAGCAACCACGGCGAGCAAGCAACGATTCATGCTTACACGCTATCAGTCACATATCTCCTTCACCAGAATGATCTCATGAATACGTTTCATGATGTCATTTGCCATGATCATTGCTCAGCGACCCCGGGGCAGCGAGGCACAGCGGGGATCTTGCGGAGCTCAAGCTGGAAGCTGAGCTAGCCACGCCGCGAGATTCTTGGCGAGGAGCAGGTTGCCCTCCTTCAGGAACTGGTTCTGAAAGATGGCATCGTCTCCGAACACGACAAAGCGCCCGCGGCCGACCTGGCCGGCCACCACAACACCGAAGGCCTGAATCGCATCACCTGCCCCGAGCTTTCCGTCACCGTTCAGATCGACCCAGGCACGCGGGCCGGTTTCGGCAACTATGCTGGTGTTACCACCCGTGTTGAGCAGCGCCCAACCACCAAAGATGCTGAACTCCTGCAATCCCTTTGTCAGGTCGTGTGGTTTGAATCGCGTGACGCGAAAATTGGTGCACGTGTCGCCGATGATGTTCTCCGGCTCGCAAATGACGCCGTTGGAGATGGACGTGTGCAGCCGATGCAGCAGGTCGGCCACCGGCGGGCCGATGTGCAGCATGACCGCGAGCCGCCCGCCCCTTTCGACAAAGCGCGTGACGGCCTCGACCTCCGCGGCCGTGAGCAACTTGAAGGCGCCGGAGATCACCAGCGCATCGACGTGCGCGAGGAGCGGCTCCGTGAGCAACTGGTTCGCGGTCTTGATTTCGAAACCCTGATTCTCGAGCACTTCCGCCAGGCGGGAGAGATCGAGCGGGCCGTTCTGTGCGGCGAGGAAACGCTGTCCGTGCGCTTCATCGAAGAGCACGACGGGTTTTGCGCCGGGGTGAGCAGCGCGCGGGGCCGCAAAGAAAAGGCCGCATGATGCCAGGAGCGCGGCCATGACTGCTGTCGTCAGTTTTGCCTGCATCAAGCGAGACTATCGCGCTGCCAGACGTACCCGGTAGGGCGCCGGATGCGTACCATGCATCACGCGCCGCCGCGGACGGCGCGCACGTAGTGGGGCAGCGTCGGATCGAAGAGCTCCACGAAGCCGCGGTCGAATTCGACGGTCCAGGACTCGGCCTCGGGGACCTTCACGCCTGCGGTTGAAGTCCAGTAGAAGTCCGGGACGGTACAACTGCAGGTGGTGACCGTGCACGTCGATGTGCACGGGGCGCTGAAGATCGGATCGATCGCGGGGTTGGCTTGCCCGTAATCGACCAGGCCTTCGAGCTCGACCACGGTCGGCAGCCGCCAATCCTTGTGCTCGGCGAAGCCGTTACCGCTATTCAGCTTGGGGAGGAAGTCGGTAAACGCGCTGCCATCGGGGCCGCTGCCCCCGGCGGACCAGGTGTACTGATTGTCGGCGTCGTGCGGGTTGGCGCACGTGGGCTGGCCGGGACAGACGATGGGCTCGGGCGGTTCTTCGACGTCCTTGCTGTCCTTCTTCTCCCACTGCAATCCGGTCTTCGTGTCGGTGATGGTACCGTCACTGTTGTCGACGAAGCGCGGGCCGGGCATCGGGCAGTCGTTCAGCGCGTTGTTCACGGCCACGATGAGCTCATCAATGGTCACGTGGCCATCGCCGTTGAAGTCGCCTTCGCATTGGTCGCACTGGGCGCCGATGCGAGCGGGCCAGAGGCCCAGCAGTATGGTGGCAAGCACCAGGACAATCGCGTGCATTGTAGCCCTCCTGTTCGGTCCGTTCGGCTGACGTGGCGGCGCCGCCGAACCGGTCGAGCCTTCGTGAAATGGGCATTTCACCTGGCCCGCGCGAAGTCAATTCCATTTCGCCGGCGACCATCAGGGCTCGGCAGGAACCTGGGCAACATCAGCCGAGCACATGACCTGGATCATTTTCGGAGCCCAGTTTTCCGGCCAATTGAATAGTAAGGAGGGAGCAATCATGAACACTCCGTTGATCATACTTCTTGCGGTTGCGGCCGTTGGCTGCCTCTGCGTTCTGCTGCCGATCGCCGCGGATACGTTCTTTCGCTTGCACGGCCCCAGGGTCGTAACGTGTCCGGAGACGCAGGCCCCCGTCGAGGTCGCTCTCGACCCTGGTTTCGGTGCCCTCACCGCACTGACCGGGCATCCGAAACTGCGCATCAAGCACTGCGCGCGCTGGGAGGATGCGCAGCTGCGGCACTGCGCTCAGGATTGCCTGCGCGGCATCGATGCGCTCGCGGCACAGGAACACGGACTGCTCACGCGCCCTTTTGCAAGCAGTGATCTGCCGAGCTGAGCAGGCGTCCACCTCAATCAGTGCGCCGGTTCATCGCCACCGGCCTTTTGAATCTCTGTCGCGCCAGGTCTTGCACCACGCCCGCGCTCGCGCCAGGGTGCACTAGAGTATCACCCGAGTTGCACTGGACGCGCATGCAATCCTCACGTCGGCAGTTCGAGGTCATCATCGTCGGCAGCGGCATCGCGGGCGCGTCGCTCGCCTACTTCCTCGCTGAGCGTGGCATGGCGGACGTCCTCCTCCTCGAACGTGAGGAGCAACCCGGGTACCACTCCACCGGCCGCAGCGCCGCGGTGCTGGTAGAGTGGGACGCGATCCCAGCCCTGCAGGAACTCAAGGTGCAAGGAGGCCGCTTCCTGCGGCGGCCACCGGCGGGATTCTCCGAGCACCCGCTCCTCCACGCAACCGGGATTCTGGTCACGCTCCAGGAACCGGCATGGGGCACCGTGTGCGCTCTCGTCCCGCTGCTCATCCAGCGCGGCACGGCGGCGCACATCCTATCGCCATCAGAAGTGCTCGGCCGGATTCCGGTGCTCGCTCCGTCCCACTTTGATGGCGGCGTCTTGCTGCCCGAAGACGGGCACATCGACGTG
This sequence comes from Candidatus Margulisiibacteriota bacterium, assembly GCA_035541735.1. Lineage (GTDB taxonomy): Bacteria > Desulfobacterota > Binatia > HRBIN30 > HRBIN30 > DATKMS01. The sequence goes on along the minus strand of DATKMS010000150.1, from coordinate 3,207 downwards.
CACGAACTGCTGTGGAGTTACCTCCGCGGCGCCGCGCGGCGCGGTGTGCAGCGCCGTTGCGGCGTGCAGGTGACCGGCATTCGCGTCGACGGCGGACGCTGCCGCGGTGTGATGACAACGGCGGGTGAGTTCGACGCTCACTGGGTGGTCAACGCCGCCGGCGCGTGGGCGGGGCCCATCGCCCAACTGGCGGGCGCCACACCAATTCCGATCATTCCGCATCGCCGCACGATCATCACATTCCGCGCTCCCGACGGGCTCGACGTCAGCCGCTGGCCATTGGTGAGTAACGAGTCGCACCACCTCTACTTCGCACCGGAGTCCGGAGGTCTCTTCGCCAGCCCGATGGACGAGTCACCCATGGAACCATGCGACGCGCAGCCCGACGAACTGATCGTTGCAGAAGCAATCGACCGCTTGGCGCGCCTCGCGCCGGCGCTTGTCCCGCAGACCATCCGCCGCAAGTGGTCCGGTCTGCGCAGCTTCGCTCCCGATCGCGTCCTGGTGGTCGGCGAAGACCCGCGCGTCAATGGCTTTTTCTGGCTCGCCGGCCAGGGCGGCTGTGGCATCGAGACCAGCCCGGCCGTCGGCCAGATCGCCGCCGATCTTCTGCTGGACGGCGGCACAGACCGCTACGACGCGGCGCTCCTGTCCCCACACCGGTTCGTTGGCGGCTGAATGGTTTCTGGTCCGTGGTTGTCACTGATCACTGATCACCAATTACTCCTCTTCACCGCGGCACAACGAAAATATCAGCAGCGATCTCGGGCTCCAGTGCGATGTCGGTGCCGCCGACACGCACGATGAAGGCAGGCAGGCGCTGGTGCAGATGCAGTTCCGCGCCCGGCACGACGCCCAAACCGCAGAGACGGTCGAGCCGGCGGTGTGAGCGCGAGGCAATGAAGACGATCCGATAGTCGGCACCGATGCTGCCGTCACTGAGTGGCGTCACCAGTGGTCGCACTTCGCTCGAAAACTTCTCACAGCAGCGGCCACGCGGAATGGGCCGGTCGTGCGGGCAGGTTGGCGGGTGGCCAAGGAAGGCGCAGACACGGTCCGTGGCTTCCTCCGACAGAATGTGCGCGTGCTCCAACTCGCAGGCGCCGGCTTCCATCGCCGCATTGTCGACGCGGATCACGTCGAAGAGCAAGCGCTCCGCCAGTCGATGCCGGCGCATCACACCGGCGGCGCGTTCTTCGCCGGCGCGGGTCAGCGCCAGATGCTCCGCGTCGCCGGCCACCCAGCCGCGTCGCTGGGCCTCGAGGATGGCTGGTTGCGCGTCAAAGTCGAACGCCGCGCCGTCCACGTTGCGCACCGCCTCCTGCCCCTGCTCGCCGATGCTCCACAGCCACTCCAGCACCTCCTCGATCTGCTGCGCGAGCGCCATCACGCGGCACGCCTCCCAAACCACCGACCCAGCCAGCGGGTCAGCCGCGTTGGAGCGGGCACTTCGTGCGCGCAATACGGACAGCTCAACAGGGAGCAGCGTCCATTGAGCGGACAATCCACATGGCAGGCACGCCCTTCGGCCTCGGTGTAGCGCGTCCCGCAGACCGTGCAGGTAATTGTGGTGCTGTCAGCACTCATGGCAGCCCTATAGCACGCAACCCGACGTTGACGGCGCCACCGACGAGAAATGCGAACGGAAAAATGAACCCGCTCATGGCCACCGCCGTACGCCAACCCTGTTCCTTGACGATGACGAAGAAATTGGCCACGCACGGGACGAACAAGGTGATGGTCACCAACGCAACCACCGCCTGCACAGGGGTCAGCAGTCCACGGCTAAAAAGGGCATAGATGCCTGCGGACCCGTAGTCGCGGCGAAAAAAGCCCACGAGAAAGGCTTCCGCCGCTTGTGGCGGCAAACTGAGCAGTCCCACCACCGCGGGCTCGCTGGCACGCACGATGCGGCTCAAGGCGCCTGCCGCATCAAGCGCGAACAACACCAGCGTACCGAGCACGAAGATCGGCACCGCTTCCTTCAGGTACCATTCCAGGCGACCGACGGTCTTGATCACGATGTTGCCCAACTGCGGGCGGCGAATCGGCGGCATCTCGAGGATGAGGTCGGAGCGTTCCCCCGGCAAGAGCCGCGCCGCCAGGAAGCCGACGGTGAACAACACCCCGAGCACGACCGTGCCCCACACCAGCGGGGCCCACATCGGCAGCGCGCCAAACAAACCGAGAATCACGCCGAGCTGCGCCGAGCACGGCACGCCCAGCGCCAACAACAACGTCACCAGCACGCGCTCCTTGCGCGTCTCCATGATCCGCGCAGTCAACGTTGCCATCGTGTCACAGCCCAAGCCCAGCACCATCGGCAACACCGCCTTGCCGTTGAGGCCCATGCCACGGAACACCCGGTTCACGATCACCGCCAAGCGCGGCAGGTAACCGGAGTCCTCCAGCACCGAGAAGCACAAGAAGAAGGCGGACACGATCGGCAAGATGATGGCAAACGCGTAGGTCAGCGCCACACTCACCAGGCCATACGGCCCAACCAGCAAGTCACGCAGCAGCCGCGTCGCCTGTGCACCCGCAGCCGGGCCAGCAACGAGGGCACGATCGATCGCACCGGTCAGCAACGGATTGATGTAGTGCCCGAAGACCGTCTGCTCGAAAAAGGCGACGGCCGTCCCGGCGGCGAAGACGCCGACGAAGCGGTACACCACGTAGAGCACCACGCCCAACACCGCGATGCCGGCGACCCGCTGGCTCGCCCAGCGTCCGACGGCTGCACGCATCTCGGCCGACTGGTAGGCCGCAACACCGGCCGCACCGACACACCACCACGCCAGCAGCCGCGGCCATCCTTCCGTCATTGCGACGATGAGTCCAAGATCGCCGGCAAACAACAGCGCGCTAGCCACCAGCGCCAGCACCCCGACCGCAGTCTCACGCGGCGCGATCGCTGCGGAGGTTGCCGCAGCAGCGCTCCGCACGCGCATGACCCGCCGCGATAGCTCCTCGGCGGCGCGCAGCCGGGCGCGATTCAACTGGTATCCCACACGGCCGTGCAGCCGCCCCTGCGCTTCACGGTGCGCATCCTCGATGGTCACCACGTCCGCCGCTGTCAGCTGCTCCTGCAGCCACGCACGCAACGTGTCGTCGCCCGCCAGGCACATCAATGCCAGCCAGCGCGGTCCCACTGGGAAGCCCGACAGCAGGCGCTCGATGCGCAGCAGCGCCAACTCGACCGCCACC
>DATKMS010000149.1:0-2739 GCA_035541735.1 Candidatus Margulisiibacteriota bacterium | reverse complement strand
TGAACGCCGGCGTCGAGAGAGCCTGGCAACCGGGCACCGGCAGTACGTGTTCTCAGATTCGCGCGGGCGGCCGCTGTCGCAGGAGTGGTTGGCGAAGCGGGTGTGGCATCCGACCCTACGGCAGATCGGGGTGAGCGCGCGCGGCCAGTACAACATCCGCGACACGTTCATCAGTTTGGCGTTGTCGGCCGGAGAGGATCCCGGTTGGGTGGCCCAGGTGTGCGGGACGAGCGAGCAGATGATCTTCCGGCACTACCGCACCTGGATGCCGAGTTTGCGGCGCGGGCACGGGCGTTTACTGGCCCAGACCCTCGAAATAGGCCCCGAAATAGGCCCCAAAGGGGGTGTTCGGGGGCCTAGTGTGAGGAAAATCAAGGACTTAAGGAATGGAGGCGGGGGGAATCGAACCCCCGTCCGGAAGCGGTCCACCACGATGTCTACGTGCGTAGGCTCGTGATTTGTTCTCGCGACCGGGGCTCCCACGGCCAGGATACCCGGTCACCAGCTCGTTGGTTTTCGTCGGCGGCGCCCGAGCGTTCGCCGCCGCTTATCCTGATTTGCGTCGCCTCAGCCAGTCCTACAGGCGCGAGCCGGTGAGACGTGGTTGCCCTTAGGCAGCCAGTGCTAGAGGTTCGTCTGCGTTTAAGCAGCCCTGGGGTTTTACGGTACCCAGGATCCCGTGCACGCAACCGCAGCTTCCCAACCCCCGTCGAACCCAAATCGCCCCCTTGCGGAGAGTGATCAGTGATCCAGTGACCAGTGACCAGACGGTACAAAGAACTGAAACAGAGCTTAGCGGTGACGACCCCGGCCCGCAACGGGAACTAGCCTATCGTTCGCAAGACCGATCACTGATCACTGGTAACTGGTCACTGTCTCCGCGCCCGGTCCATCTCGCGCCGCGTTTCGCGCTCCTTGATGGACTCGCGCTTGTCGTACATCTTCTTGCCCCGCGCCAAGCCCAGTTCCACCTTGGCGCGGCCGTGCTTGAAGTAGAGACGCAGCGGGACCAGCGTCAGACCGCGCTCTTTCACTTTGCCTTCCAGACGATCGATCTCACGCCGGTGCAGCAGCAGCTTGCGCGCGCGCGTCGGGTCGTGCCCGAACTGCGCCGCCGGGCCGTACTCGCTGATGTGCGCGTTGAACAGCCACGCCTCGCCACGCTGGATGCGCGCGTGGCTGTCCTTCAGCTGCGCCTTGCCGGCACGCAACGACTTCACTTCGCTACCGGTGAGCACCAGACCGGCCTCGGCCGTCTCTTCGATGAAGTAGTCGTGGCGCGCCCGGCGGTTGACGGCAACGTCGCGCTGCGCCGCAAGGCGCTCCTTGTTCGACGACATGGCGGCAACCTAGCACTGGTGCGCACGGCTTTTCACCTCTGCCGCGCTGCCGCGCTCCCGGCACGACGCGCCGTCGGCTTGACATGACGTTGGGTCGTGAGCCAACAGCTGGAGTGGTCAGGTGCTTCGACCGAACCAAGGAGCAACGTTTGCGGCGCGATGCGGTCATCATCGAAGTCGGACTGAACGAAGCGGCTCCCCGTGCCCTCAACCGTTACGTGCCGTATTCGCCAGAGGAGTGTGCGGAGGATGCCCGCCGCTGTGCAGCGGCCGGCGCCGCCGTCGTCCATTGGCACGCGCGTGACCCGCTCACCGGCGAGCAGCTCCTGGGCGATGCGCGCATATATGGCGAGGCGCTGGACCACATGCGCGACGTCGATGTGCTCGCGTATCCTTCTTATCCGGTGGACACCACCGCATTCCACGAGCGCTTTGGGCACCTGTGGACACTGCATGATCGCCACGGGCTCGAGCTGGCTCCGCTCGACGTTGGGTCGGTGAATACCGTGCTGTGGGATGAGCAAGCCCGCAGCTTCGTGGCCACAGATCAGCTCCTTGATGGCGCGGTGGTCACGAACCCGCTGCCGTTGACGCTGCAAGCGCTCGACGAGATCTACGCCAGGAACATGCAACCAACTGTGACCTCCTTTGACGTGGGGATCACGCGGACGGTGGTTCTCCTGACGCAAGCCGGGAAGCTGCGCCCGCCGGTGTTCCTGAAGATTTTCTTGTCCGGCGCCTGGGCGGTGGGCCCGTTTCCCACTGAGGAGGGACTCGATTTCCATCTGCGCCAGATCCCGGAGAACCTCGATATCGAGTGGGTCCTCGTGCCCTACGCGCTGTCCGACCCGGCGCTCATCGAACGTCTGTGCCGGCATGCATTGGCGCGCGGCGGTGGGATTCGTGTCGGGATCGGCGACACGCCGGGCGCGTACCCAAGGCATACGAACGCGCAGCTCGTCGAAGATGCCGCGCGCTGGGCGGAAGAGGCGGGGCGCCCGGTGGCGTCTGCTGCCGACGTGCGCCGGCGCTTCGGCCTGCGCCGGCGCTGGAACGACCGATGAGCCTAGCGTTGCGAGCCGAGGAGGATCATCGATGCGAGCTGCAGTCTTCGAGGAGTTGGGAAAACCACTGGCGCTGGTCGAGATAGCAGACCCGGCGTCCGAAGCCGGCGAGCTCGTGCTGCGCGTGCGCAGTGCTCCACGTGGGCGCAGTATCTCGGCGCTGTCGAGGTCGTCGTTGCCGACCGAGGGCTGGCGCTGCGGCGACCGTGCATGCGCCCGATGCAACGCTCGCTGGCGTCACCGAGGTGTGTGATGGCGCGCCGGACATCGTCATCGAGTGCGTAGGAGCGCCGGGCATGATCCACGAGTGCGTCCAACACGTACGCCGCCGCGGG
>DATKMS010000148.1:0-2036 GCA_035541735.1 Candidatus Margulisiibacteriota bacterium | reverse complement strand
GCCGGCATCGCCTCGAAGCCACTCACAACCCAGCTATCCCACGACGGCGAGCAACCCGATGGCCGCCACGGCCGCGAAGACCGCACCAGCCAGAAACGTAGCCGACGCCCCGAGAGAGCTCCATAGAGAGCCCGCAACAACACTCGCTAACAGCAGCGCGCCGCCGCTCGCAAGATTGAATATCCTGAAACCCGTGCCGAGCAGCATGGGACCGGAGGAGTCGCAGCGCATGATCGACCACGTCCACCGGCTGAGCAGCCGGCTCACGGTGCAGCTCGTGGAGCACGACATGGATGCCGTGTGTCGGCTTGCCGGCCGCATCTCGGTGCTGGTCGCCGGTCGTGATCACGCGACCGGCGCGCCGCAGGAGATCCGCCGCAACGCGGACGTGAGGCGCGCCTACCTCGGCGGGGAAGCGCCAGCGTGAGCAGCGAAAGCTTTTATGCGGCGCTGCCGCTGCTCACCAGCTTCGATGCCATCACCGAACCCGGCAACTACGCGCCGCTGCCCGGCGACTGGCACGTCGCCACCTGCGACGTGCGCAACTCCACGCGCGCGGTCGAGGCCGGCAACTACAAGCACGTCAACACGGTCGGTGCCGCGGCGGTCACCGCGATGCTGAACGCGGCGGGCGCGACCGAGATCCCGTTCGTCTTCGAGGGTGACGGCAGCGCCTTCTGCGTGCCCCCCGCGCTGCTGGAGGACGCCAAGGCGGCGCTGGTGAAGACGCAGGACATGGCGCAGCGCTCCTTCGGTCTGGAGCTGCGCGTCGCCACGCTGCTCGTCGCGAAGATCCGCGAGGCGGGCCACGACATCCTCGTCTCGCGCGTGCGCGTCTCCGAGAACTACATCCAGGCTGCGTTTGCGGGCGGCGGCATGGCATTCGCGGACCGCTACATGAAGGACCCGAAGACCGCGCCGCTTTGCGAAGTGAAGCCGGGCAGCGTCGAGGCGCGCGGCAGCCTCGAGGGCCTGGAGTGCCGCTGGCAGGACATCCGCAGCCGCCACGGCGAGACCGTGAGCCTCATGGTGCGCGCGCTGGAGACGGAGCCGACGCGCGCCGCCGCGCTCTATCGCAAGGTGATCGCCAAGGTGCACAAGGTCTACGGCAGCGACGAAGCGAGCCACCCCCTCACGCCGCCTGTCATGACGCTGCTTCCGACGCTCAGCGCGCGCCAGCTCGGCAACGAAGTCGGCGTGCGCGCCGCCGACCGGGGCCCGCTCGGCAAGTGGCTATGGCTGATGCGCGCGCGCTGGTTCGTGCTCCTCGGCTGGGTGCTCATGAAGTTCGGCCTGAAAACCCAGGAGACGGACTGGAGCACCTACAAGGACACGCTTCTGCGCAACACGGACGTGCGTAAGTTCAACGACATCTACCGCCAGATCCTCGCTGGCAACGCGCAGCAGCGCGAAGCGCTCGATGCCTGGCTCGCCGAAGGTTACGCGCGGCGCGAGCTCGTCTACGGCCTGCACGTCACCGACCGCGCGCACATGACCTGCCTCGTCTTCAACTACTCGGGGCGGCACCTGCACTTCATCGACGGCGCCGACGGCGGCCTTTTTCTCGCGGCGAAGCAGTTCAAGGAGCGGGCGGCGAAGCTGATTTGAGTCTCGCCGGTCACTGATTCGCGCTCTTTTCCGGCTCGGCAGCGTTTTGCATGATTTGCTGCGTGTTCTGCGCGATCTTCTGCTGGGTCGGCTCCAGCGTTCTCTTTGCCGCCTCCATCTCGCGGCGCTTGCGCTGGCAGGGATGCTCGCACTGCTGGTCCGGGGCGGGGTACCCCTGCGGGAGGCGCTGATCCACACGAACCGGGCGACGTACGCGCAGTACCGCGAGATCGGGTCGTGGCTACGCGAGCACTATCGCGGGCAGGTGGGTTACTCGGAGATCGAAGTGGCCATTCGCCTGAGCTTCCTCTTCTACCGGCCTCAGGCGCCCTTTCCTCCTCCCAGCTACGGAGTGCTCTACGCCACCCGCCCGGATGGATCGCCTCCCTCTCTCCAGAGATGGAATGTCGAGTCTCGCTGGCGCAAGA
>DATKMS010000147.1:0-5172 GCA_035541735.1 Candidatus Margulisiibacteriota bacterium | reverse complement strand
CATCTCGCGCATGACAGCCATGGCCTGCGGGCTTCCGTCCATGAGCGAGGCGAGCTTCGCACCCTTGAATTCCTTGAGAGGGTCCCAGTCCTTGGGAATGAGGTCATCCCACTCGATGGTCCGGAAGGTATCCGCGCCGCGTGCCGTCGACGCGCAGACGCCAGCCAGGCAGGCGACGGCAACGCCCAGCAGGCGCCGACGAGCGAAGGATCGAGGTTCTGGCATGGCAGTCCTCCTTCAGAAGTTCTTGCCGAGCGTGAGATAGAGGGAGCGGCGAGCGCCGTACTGCGGCGCGCCCACCCCGATGCCGGAGCCGTCGCGCAGCTGGTAGACGCGGTCGAAAAGATTGATGACGGCGACGCGCATGTCGAAGGCGCCGAAGGCGCTGGTGGCATCGAACGTCTTCTCGACCGATGCGTTCACCTGCGTGTGGCTGGGCAGATGGTCGGTGTTGGCGAAGCCGCGCCGCAGGCCGCTGCCGTACAGCACGTCGCCGTACGCGGCCCAGCCACCGCCGAGCTTCACGCTGCCGCCGGCCGACGCAGTCACGGTTTGGTCGTGGTCCAGGTGCACCCAGTTGGAGGCGATGTACGCCAGCTCGTCGGGGTCGAAGTTGAACTGCCCCGTTTCGACCGTCTTGCCCATCGCGCGCGAGAACCCGACGTTCGCATACGCGGACCAGGCCTTCTCCTTGTAGGTGCCCGTGAGCTCGAGACCGCCAATCCGACCCTGCTCGTAGTTGAACGCGGAGAAGATCAGCGCGTTGCCGAACTGTCCCTCGTCCTGCAGGTGACTCACGTCTCGCCAGTAGGCGTCCGCACCGAGCGTGAGCTGCGGGGTGGCCTGCCAGGCGGCGCCGACGTCGAAGTAGTTCGATCGCTCGGAGCGCACGGCCGTGTTCGCGTCCGACGGCAGGGCGTTGGTTGTGCCGAGGAATTTCTGCACCGACGTCGTGTCGATCTTCTCGGTCGGCGGCGGGGTGAAGTAGCGGGCGTAGCCGGCGTGCAGGCGCACGCTGGTGCTCCAGTCGTAGACCAAACCGATGCGCGGGCTCCACTGGCTCTCGGCAACCACCGTGTCGACCTTGTCGTAGCGCAGGCCGTAGTTCACGGTCAGGGCCCGCGACGCCTTCCATTCGTCTTGCACATACACGCCCCACAGCGGCCCGGTGATGCTCGTGTTGTCGACGACGGTCATCGGCACGCCGCTGGTCTGGTTGCCGTCAGCATCGGCCGGGAACACCTGCGAGGTGTTGTCCACGGTGAAATGCTCGTGCTGGGCGAAGACGCCGGTGCGCAGCGTGTGGGAGTTGCCGAGTCGCCAGCTCAGGTCGCCCTGCAGGCCGCTTGCCGTGTTGCGGCGCGTGATGTCGGCGGCGACGCCGTTGAAGACGAGGTCGCCGACCGGATCGGGCTGGTAGTGCACGTCGGTCGTGCGCGTGAACAGCGATACCTGGTAGTCGACGTCGGCACCGGCGCTTCCCTGGTACGAGAGCGCGCCGAAGCGATTGCGCTCGCGCTGGTTCGCATCGAGCGACGCGGAATCCACCGGGGGTGCGTTGTCGAGCATGAACGACGGCGTCTGGCCGGGCACGTTCGGGATCTCGAAGCGGTTGTTGGTGAAGCCGAACAGCACGCTCACGCGGCTCTGCGGCCCGAGCACGTAGCCGAGGCTGCCGAACAGCTTCGACTGGTTCGTGGTGTCGTGGATCGCGTTGCGCTCCGGCGTCGGGTTCTCGATGCCGATGTCGTTGTGCAGGAAGGTGCCGGTCAACACATAGCTGAACGCACCGCGCTCGCCCTCGAGCTCGATGCTGGGCTCGAGGTGGCCGCGCGTGCCGACGGTGAGCGCCACGCGCCCACCGGATTCCGGAAGCGTCGTCGGCGTGCGGATGTCGACGACCCCCGCGGTGCGATAGCCGAACTGGGCGGGCAGCGCTCCGGTGAGCAGGCTCATGCTGCCGGCGAATCGCGTCTCGAGCGCCTGCCCGAAGCCGGTGATGGCTTCGGGGATCACGATGCCGTCGATGCGGTACTGCAGGTTCGCGTGATCGCCGCGCACGTGCAGCTGCCCGAACGAGTCCTGGGCGACGCCGGGCGCGCGCAGCAGGACCTCGTTGAGCGGCGTGCTCTCGCCAAGCGGCAGCTTCGCGATGTCCTGTTGGTCGAAGCGATAGACCGTGCTGCCCGTGTCGGGCGAAAGCCCGTTGCGCGCGGCATCGAGGCGCTGGCGCGCGCCTGTGATCTCGACCGGCTGCAGCGATTGCGCGCCGCCGGGCGACGCGGCCGCCGGCCCGAGGCCTGTGCGCGCAGTGGGCGCGCTCGCGGCAGGGGCGGGGGCCGAGGCGGACGGGCTGGACGCATCGGCCGCGCGTACCGCGTGGGGCAACGCGCACGAGAGGAGGATGGCCGCCGCGACGGCGGCCACCTCCCGGGGACGGGAAGCGGACATCTGGACCTTCTCCGAGCATCGAACGAGGCCACGGCCCGACGCGCGATGCGTCCGGCCGCGGAGCGTGTCTCAGGCGTTCAGAGAAAGGCGGGGGGACCGCGGCTGCGCGCGCAGGGTGCGGCGCCGGGCCGTGCTGCATACGCGACCGCATCGGCAAGCCGATGCGTCAGCGCAAGCAGCGGAATCGGGAGGTCGGTGGTCGGTGCGACGTTCGCGAGCTGGGCGTACGCAAGGCAGGTCTCGCAGACCCGGTCGGCAGCGTGCTTGCGCTCGCCGTCGGAGCCCTGCTCGGTCTGCGGCCGGTAGTGCGAGAGCTCGTGCAGATACCCGCCCTGCTGTGCGAACACCATCAGGATGGGCAGCAGCCAGGACAGCCACGTGCGGCGCATGGCGCGCATTATGTAGCGTTTAAAGCACATGCGCCCATTGCAGCAGGCCGCGCGCGACGAGTGAGCGCCCGTGCTGCCGGATGATCACGGGCCTGTCGACTGGAGGCCGAAGACCCGTGACTGCCGTTGAGCTTTCGCTCTTGACCTTCGTGTCCACGCTGGTGGGCGGGCTCTGCGCGCTGAGGTTTCGTGACCGGCTGCACATGCTCCTCGGGTTCAGCGCTGGAGTCATTCTGGGCGTGGTCGCGTTCGACCTGCTCCCGGAGGTTTTCGAGCTCTCGTCGCAGCACGGAAGTGACGGGCGACCGGCTATGGTGGGCCTGGTCTTCGGCTTTCTCCTCTTCCATGCGCTGGAGAAATTCGTCCTCGTGCACAGCGTCCACGAGGGGGACTACGCAGAGCATCGGCATCCGCGCGTGGGCGTTCTGTCCGCACTGGCGCTCATCGGTCACAGCTTCATGGACGGCGTGGGCATCGGCCTGGCCTACCAGGTGTCTCCGGCGGTAGGGCTCACGGTCGCCGTGGCGGTCATCGCCCACGACTTCTGTGACGGCCTCAACACCGTCGGTCTCATGACGCTGCACCGCAACGACGCGAGGAGGTCTCTTGTCATGCTCGTTGCTGACGCGCTCGCCCCGGTCCTTGGCGCCGCTTCCACGCTGGCCATCACCGTTCCACCCGCGGCCCTGGTGCCCTATCTGGGCGCCTTCGCCGGACTGCTGCTCTACATCGCCGCGGCCGACATCCTTCCCCAAGCCCATTCGCGGGCAGGTCCGCGCCAAGCGCTGCACCTCATCGGCCTCACAGCGCTCGGTGCGGCGGTCACCTGGACCGCCGTCCGGTTCGCAGGGTGAGGGTGCCTACCGGTTCGTCGGTGGACCGGTGCGCGCCCATGCCGGCAGCTCGTTGCCTTCGTCCATGTAGAACCGCGGCGAGTGCAGACGTGGGTCGTTGGCGCTGGTCGGTCCGATTCCGTACGAGTCCCCGGTGGAATCGGTGAAATTGGTTCGCACTTGCGGCGACGAGGCACACGAGCAAAGCAGCGAGACCGCGGCAAGCACAAGCAAGGATTTCATGGCGACCTCAAGGAGTGGCGTAGCGGGAAGCGAATCGTGTGATGTTCGTCGGCTGATGGACGCGCCGCAAGAGGCGCAAGGATACTTTACGTCTCCTGATACCCCTCATGCACGCTCGACCATTCCTGTCGAAGAGCCTTCGCAGCCGCTGACTTACCAAGGACCATCTTCCGAGAAGCCGCCAGCGAATGGAAGAGAAGCCGACGATCAGCGCTCCGCAGCAACCGCACCCACGCCAAGGCCACGTCAGGTCGTTCGGCCGCGGCGTCTCGTCTCACGCGTGGCGAGGTGCCGGTCGACGTCAGCGGCCAGTTGCCCGTGCAGGGGTCAATGCAGCGGTGTGCGCATCGAACGATGCCTGGGCCGCCGCTGCGAGGCCATCAGATGCTCGCGCGCGAAGAGTCCCGAGTCCGCGGCCGTCGCCACTGCGCCGAACACCACCCGTACCATCGCCAGGCGAAACGCGCGCAGCTCCCGGACGAAGAGTCTGCGATGCGATCCTCGCGCGCAGTGCTTGCACGTTGCGATGCGGGAACGCCGCGCGACGATGTGCCTCGAAGCGTAGTGCGTTTCAACCTGGAGAGTTCGCATGTCCCGCCAATTCGCTGCCGCCGCACTCGCCGCCACCGTGATCGCAGTCCCGTTGACGGGATACGCGCAGACAACGGTGAAGGACCCGTGGGTTCGAGGCACGGTTGCGCAGCAGAGGACATCTGGCCTGTTCGCCCGAATTACGTCCGCCGCGGGGGGCCGGCTGGTGTCCGTGAGCTCGCCGGTCGCAAACGTGGTGGAGATCCACGAGATGGTCATGGAGGGCAACGTGATGCGGATGCGCGCCGTCGACGGCATCGATCTCCCCGCAGGCACGGCGGTGGATCTCAAACCGGGCGGCTACCACGTGATGCTCATTGACCTGAAGCGTCAGCTCAAGCCGGGCGACACGGTCCCCGCCACGCTCGTCGTGGAGGGAAGGGATGGCAGGCGCGAGAACGTGGAAGTCAAGGCCGAGGTGAAGGCGCTGTCTGCCAACGCGGGCGGCATGGCGGCGCGCTGACCGCATCCTCATAGCGCTCTCGTTGAAGGAGATCCACTTTGCCACGGTCCCTCTTGACGTTTGTGTTGCCGCCGAAGTAATACTGGCCCACTCGTCGAAGTAAATCTGACCCACCTGGGCGAAGCTGACGGCTTTTTGGCCGTCCATGTTGACCCCGGAGCAAGCAGTGGAGATACGAGTGATGGCCCGCAGGGGCGAGGGT
>DATKMS010000146.1:0-20336 GCA_035541735.1 Candidatus Margulisiibacteriota bacterium | reverse complement strand
TACGGCACCGGGTTGCTTGGTGAGCGCGAGCGCACGGCTTCCATCGACGCGTTGCATGATCTGCTGGCGGCTCCGAAGCAATCGCGCCAGGAGTTCACCGCCAAGCTGCAGGCTGCCGAGCGCGCGGTCGAGTGGGCGCAGAGCAACGCCGTCTTGGCGTTCGCGGAGGTGTGGGCGCAGTGGACCTTCTTGCTGCCGCAGACGGCGTCGATCAGAGACGACATCCTCCGTAGCTCGCCGCTGCTGCTCTATGCGCAGGTGGCACGGCGTCTCGACGACTACGCCGCCGGCTCCCAGCGCACCTGGCACGACCTCTTTGGGACGCAGTTCGAGACCGATGTCCGTGCGCTCAACCCCGGGCTCGCGTTCGGACGCCTGCGCGTCGCGCCGAAGGATCTCTCCTACACGCGCGATGATATTGTGGCGCTTCCCGATACGCCGGCGGATCTCGACCCGGCCGCCGGCATTCTCACGCAAGGCGAAGGCAACGTCCTTTCGCACGTGCAGCTGCTGGCGCGGGCGCTCGGGATTCCCAATGTCGTGCTGGGCCCTAGCGCCTACCAGAAGATCGCGCCGCACGACGGACAGCAGGTCTTCTTCATCGTCACCCCCAAGGGACGCGTCATCATCAAAGACGCCTCGGCCATGACGCCACAGGATCGCAGCGTCTACGAGGAATACACGCGCAACCAGGCGCGCCGCGCCGACGGCAGCCTCGCCGGCGGCGGGCCGCGATTGCACATCGACCGCGCCAAGATCGACCTCAGCAAGAACATGCCGATCGACCTGAACGACGTGCGCCGCAAAGACTCGGGTCATTTCTGCGGCCCCAAGGCCGCCTATCTCGGCGAGCTGAAGCACCTATTCCCCGACCATGTGGCGCGCGGCGTCGTGGTGCCGTTCGGCGCCTACTACGACCACTACCAGAACGCCAAAGTGGCGGTGCCCGAGAAGCAACGCGGCCTCGGCATTGCCCAAGCCGGCGAGCGGCTGCCCGATTTCGCCGAACGCACGTACAAGGAGTTCTTCGACGTCTTGATCCCGGCCAAGAAGAGCGAGCAAGACCTCGCTGCCTGGATCACGCCGCGTCTCGACATCATTCGCTACTCGATCCGGCAGGCGCCGCTGTCTCTGCAACTCAGGCAAGCCATCCGTGACGGGCTCGACAAGGAAGGGCTGCTGAAGAGCGACGACAAGTCGCAGAGCGTCGGCTGCTTCGTGCGCAGCGACACGAATGTCGAGGACCTCGAAAACTTCAACGGCGCCGGGCTCAATCTGACCGTGTTCAATCGCAAGTCGCTCGACGACATCTATGAGGGCCTGAAGGAAGTCTGGGCGTCGCCCTTCGAGTTCCGTTCGTTCTCCTGGCGCCAGACACTGATCGACGATCCCATCTGGGTGCTCTCATCCGTGGTCATCTTGGAGTCGGTACCGAACGACAAATCCGGCGTGCTGGTGACCGCTGACTTCAACACCGGTGACCCCGGGAAAATAACCGTCGCCACCTCCGAAGGTGTGGGTGGCGCGGTGGATGGGACGTCGGCGGAGACGTTGCTGTGGTCGCCGAACGACGTCGTGCTGTTGTCGCTCTTCAAGTCGCCGTGGCGGAACCAGCTCCTGCCCGGCGGCGGCAGCGCGATTGTGCCCGCGACCGGCAACGACACCGTCCTGGCGCCCGACGAGTTCCAGCAGATCATTGCGGCGGGGCAAAAAATCTCCGCGACCCTCGAACCGGTGCGCGACCCGGCGGGCAAGCCGCGCCCCTGGGACATTGAGTTTGGTTTCAAAGACGGTAAACTTTGGCTCTTCCAGTGCCGGCCGTTCTTGGGCAACGACGAGCTGAAGAATATTCCGGCGCTGACGCCGCTCGAGGGCAGCGACGCAGCCACGCACGAGCAGGACATGCTGTCAGTCGGAGACATCATCCGATGAGGATCGCGCGCACATTTGCCGCCACCGCGATCGCGCTGAGCGTGGCCTTGGCACGCGGCAACGCGTTCGCGGCCCTCGATGCGACCGACACCACCTGGGACGGTAGCGAACCGCCGGAGGGGGTCTACTTCTATTGGTACGAGCCGTCCTTCTACACGGGCTTCGCCCCGCGCACCCAGGACCCGCAACGCGTGCACATCCGCCTCTCCCGCGGCAATCAAGTGCGTGTGACCGTCGTGCTCGGTGAGCAGGAGCTCGACGCGTATCTGGACGATCTGCTGGCGCGGCAGAAAACGTATCAGGAGCTGATCGATGCCAAAGTGATCGCGTTGACGACCAACCGTGAATACGAGCGCTTTGTGGCGAAGCTCGAAGAGGCCGGGGTGGCGGCGGCCGCCAAGAGTCGCGGCACATCCTCGCCGGACGCCTATCGGCAGAAGAGTGTCGAGATGATGAGTGCGCTCAATCCCGAGCGCGTCTTTCACATCAAGATGCCGGTGGACAAGGTGGTCGCCAGTTGGCACGAGCAGCTTACTGGCATGAGCGCCGAGAGCATGAACTCGACGGCAACGCAGCTCGACGCGACCAACGCGATCCTCCCAGGACGCGTGAACGCGTATCAGCTCGGCCCGGAGCTGACGTCGTCTCTTTCGCGCGCGGTCGAAGTGGCACACACGGAGAAACCCGATACGCCGGCATTTCGTGAGGTGGCATTGGCATTTTTGGACCGTGCTACCGGCGGCCGCTATCGGGTGCGTGATGGCTTTGTCGAGGCAGTGGAGTTCACTACCATCTACCCAGCCGGCACGATCGACGCGACGACGACGTACAAGGGCGAGCGATTGCCCGGGTTCGGCGTCAGCGGCGTCTGGCCACTGATCCCCCGGACGCAAGGCCGTGGAATCACCGGGATGGTGGACTATCTGTCGCCGAACCCCGGATACGGTTTCATCACCATGCTGCCCTACGAACACGCCGGCGGGATTGTCTACAACGCCTTCCACAACGCCGGCGTGCGTTGCGGGCTGGGCGAGACGCCGTTCCTGCCGAGCGCCTGGCGCAAGACGATGGGAGAGCGCGACGGCAAGAAACCGTACCAGAACCTCTGGATCATCAGCCGTGGGCCGACATCGCACGGCTGCACGCGGCTCGCATCCGGGCACATGAGTGAGTTGCGGCAGATCGTGCCCAGCGAATCGAAGGTCCTGGAGCGTGTCGCTGCGTTCCGTAGCCTGCCGCAGTGCTACGAGGTCTTCGACATCCAGGGGAGCGGCTCCCCGGCGGCGATGGGCGTGCAGTACTACCTCGCCTACAAAAATCGGGATCATACCCCGATTCGGTCCTACGTGACCAACCGGCGCGAACCGTTCTACCACTGGCTCTACGGCGACAACATCACCATGGGTGACGTTGGGCAAGCGAGTCTCAAGCAGGTTCCAGTTTGCCGCTTCACGCTGCGGAAGGCGGAGGAGACCGGAACGCTGACGAACGTGCCGTTGTACGAGGCGAAGTTCGCGCCCGAGCCGATTCAGTTCTATCGCATCAAGCCGGTGCCGTTCGACAGCACGCCGGGCTACGAGCTGAACCGTGAGCTACGGAAAGTCGGTGCTGGACATGTAACGGATCGCCGCAAGCTCTTGCTCCCGTGACGATCGATGAAGAAGGAAACGATGCGGACAATCACCGCAGCGCTGATGGGCTACCTTGCAGTCATCGTGGCGCCCTCACGCTGTGCCGCCGCGGAGCCCGGCGCCTCGGTGCTCGAAGAACCGCCGCGTTTCGGGCTGTACTACGACCGCTACGAACCGGCCTTCTACACCGGCTTCGCGCCGCGTGCCGACGATCCGCAGCGGGTACACCTGCACCTCGGGCGCGGCAATCAGTTGCGCGTTACGGTCGTATTGTCGGATGCCATGCTCCGCGAGTACGCAGAAGACCTTCTGCACCGGTACCGGACGTACCGCGCGTTGATCGGCAATGGTCGCTTGGTGCTGACGCAGAACCTGGGCTTCGAAGAGTTCGAGTCGACGCTCCAGGGGGCACACGTCGAGCGGCTCGTGTCGGAGCAGGCGACGCTCGCCGACGACGTCGTGCGGGCGCGCAATCTGCAGCTGCTGGAGCAGCTCAATCCGGGGCGTGTCTTCCGCATCCGCATGCCGGCCGACGAGGTGCTGCGGCGCTGGGTGGCGCGCCTGCGCCCCGCAGATCGCCTGCACATGGACCGCGACCGCCAGCTGGAGCTGGTGAACCTGATGCTGCCGACGCGCCTGTTCATCGCCGAGCTACAGCCCGATGTTGCTGGGCAACTCGCTGCGCTCGTGAAACGGTGTCCGGAGGGCGATGGCGACCAACCGTCCCTCGACGACCTGCGTCCGGTGTTCTTGGAGCTGTTCGCGCGGGTCACGCACGGCACCTATCCGGTGCGGGAAGGCGCAATAGCGTTCAGCGAGTTCACCGCGATCTATCCGGTTGGCACATTCAACGAGTACACGACGTACCACGGGCGTCAGATTCCTGAATATCCGACTCCGGGCCGACGCGCGCTCACGACGCACCAACGCACGCAAACGGTCGATCACGTGCCGACGGCCGACTTCTACAGCTACTTCCCGTGGATCCCGTACATGCACGTCGGCACGCGCCTGCACAATGCGGTGCATACTCTGTTCTGGCGGATGCGGCCCGTGGAGACCGCCTTCCTGCCGGCGGCTTGGCGCTCGGTCAGCCGCGGCAGCCGCACCGGAGAACCGTATCGCTACCTGTGGCTGCTGTCGCGCGGGCCCATGTCGCACGGCTGTACCCATCTCAACGCCGGCCACATCTCAGAGCTGCGCCAGATCCTGCCTTCGAACAGTGAGGAACTGTATCAGGTGGATATGTTCCTCAACACGTCGTACCTCTACGACGTCTTCGACATCGACGGCGACTTCGAGCCCGAAGTGATGGGCGTGCGCTACTTCATCGCCTATGCACTCAAGGACAACAAGCCGGATCACCTGCGAGTGCGCGATGAACGTCATGCCTACTATGACTGGCTCTACGGTGGTGAGCTCGAGTACGACGCCGCGGACCGCGGTGTCTTTCACAAGATCACGGACGGTCGATTCATCGGCAGGGATGCAGCGGACGGCGCCGAGTACGAGCGCATCGCCCTGCGCGAAGCAGACTATGAGACGGAGAAGATTCAGTTCTACCGTCTGATCGACATCCCCTTCGCCAAAGAGCTACGCAAGGTTGGCGCGCACTACCCATTCCCGGGGCTGGGGACGACGATCGTGAGCACGCGCTAGGTCAGGCGAATGATTGGGGCTCGAGACCCGGCACCTTCTGCAGATCCCGCAGACGCTGATGCTCCCGCACCACGAAGACGCCGAGCAGCAGCCAGAGCACGACGAGGAACGCGTTGAAGACGAACAACGCCGGCGTCGCCAGGGCGTAAAAACGCACGCCGACGAACACGGTGAGCGCCGCCAAACCGTCGCCGACGCGGACGAAGAAGGTCTCGATCGCCGGCTTCGCCTTGTACTTCATCTCGGTGGTGGTGGGCAGCCAGAGCACCTGCTGGGCCGTGTTGTTGATCGAGTACGAGGTCGAACTTTCGGCGGTCTTCATCACTCGTACGACGAGGAGCAACGGGACGACGGCCATCATCGACTGACTCAACAGCGCGATGATTGGCAGCAGCAGCAGGATTACCCCAAAGCCGCCATACTTGAGCAGTCGCGACGCCACGAACGCCTGCAGCACGAGGGCGCAGAGGTTCACCCAGAAAAAGAAGCTGCCATAAAATGCCGTGGTACCCTCCTGCACAAAGACCCGCATCGCCTGGGCGTCTGCGACGCCACGTGCCGCCAGGTCGTTGGTCAGCGCCTCCTGAACGGTCCGGAAGAGCAGATTGTCGCCGTTGGTAATCACCCAATGCATGAGCAGGGTGATGCCGGCAACCGCAAGCAGATAACGACTGCTGAACACCAGCGCGAGAACACCGACGTGCTGGCCGTCGCCGGTCGCGCGGGGCACCGCTGGCGGCCGTGGGCCGGGTGGGTGCGCCCCTTCCCCCGTCGCGCCACGCGCGTCCGCTAGGGCAGTCAAGCCGATCGAAGCCAACAGCGGCACGTTCGCCAGCAGCAGCGAGGCGCTACTGTCGAGCGTCCCGGAGCGCACGATCGCCTCCGTGATCAACGACCCGGCGACCGCCCCGGCGGTGGCGCCAAGGGCGATCAGCGGCATGATGCGCCGACCACGCTCGTCGCCGTAGAGGTCCGCCGCGAAGGCCCAGAACTGCGACACGACGAACAGACCGAACATGCCGACCCAGATGTAGAAGACGATTGCCGCGCCGGCGATGTGCGCGTGGCGCAGCATCCAGAAGACGAGCAGATTGGACATGCAGAAGAGCGTCGTCCGCGTGATCAGGCCACGCCGCGGCCAGCGCATGACTAGGCGTGCGTAGAGGGTCATGGCGCCGATCAGCACCACGCCTTGTGCAAAGCTGGTGTACGCTTTGACCTCGGCACTCGAGAATCCCTTGACTGCGGACACGGCGATCCAGCCGTCGCGCACCGGCTTGACCAGGTAATAGGCGCAGAGGATCAGGAAGACGTTCGCAAACATGATGACGGCGGTGAGGCCTTCGCCGGGGCGGACCTCGGTGAACAAACGCAGCGTGCTGTCCAGCGGCGAGCGCCGCTCGGGTCTGGGCGAGTCGCTAGCGGGAGCCTGGGTGACGGCTGGAGCGACGTCAACGTCCGCGGATTGCATTGGTGCGCCGAGCCTATACGGTCGAGCTTAGCCCCTGCAAACCTACTGGGAGCCGCTGGTCTTCCCGCTCCCGCGCCTGACCCGCGGCGAGCACGAGGCCTAGCGACGATGGATCGATCCGTACCGCCCTGGGCCCGATGATATTTTCGAGGAATCCTCTGTGCCCTGCGTCGCGAGCCCACCTACACGGTGTAGCCACGCTCGCTCGTGGGGCTCGGCGTCTTGCGCGACGGACGTTCGAGTCCTCGCCGATTCCGGAGATTTCGTCAACTGGTCGGACGCACTTCGGCGGTCGGGGGTGTGGCTTGCGTGGCTTCGTGTGAATGGGACGCACCCACCAGCATCACGCGGAAGAGTTCGCCGACGGTGTCGCCCGTCGTCGCAAGATACATGTGCGTCAGCATGAAAAGCGACAGGCAGAACCCCAGGTAGGTGTGGGCAAGCGCACAGATTGCAACGCCAGGGATGCCGAACACGGAAGCGGGCAATCGTGCTGGGAAGAACAACGCCCACCCACTGACGATCAATGGCGGGAACAACAGACCCATCACCACCAGGTAACTCATCTTCTGCATCGGGTTGAACTTCCGCTCGGCGTTGTGCGGAAATGGATGCGGGTCACCCCGGAAGATCCCGAACAAATAGTACCGCGCTTGTAACAGCAGCCCACGCGTGAGATCGCCGGGCGCGAGGAGGTAGAACCGGCCGTTGCCGTACCGCACGTTCCCGAATAGAAACCAACCGTAGAAGGCGGTCAGCAGAATGCCGGCGGTGTTGTGCACCAGCATGGCGGCGCGAAATCCGGCGTGGGGCCCACCGGGCGTGGCGTAGTGCAGGCTGAGTCCGGTCACCAGCTGTGCGACAAACAAGAGCGCGTTGCCCCAGTGCCAGCAGCGCAGCCATACGGGGTAGGTGCCGTAGTCGCGGCTCATGACTTCCTCCGCAAGCGGGCGCCGAGCCATCGCCCGGCTGCATGGATCGCAACGCCGCCGACTGTCGCCGCTGTCAACGCCACCGTCGCCCAATCGAGCCACCGATTCCGCGTCGCGCCAACCAGATAGGCATTGTTGAACAGGACGGCATTGAGCCATCCCCGCTCCGTCTGTTCTTTCAACGAGAGATAGGCGTAGAGCTTGCTCACCAGCACCGAATTTTTTGAATGGCAGCCGACACAATCGCGCAAGGCTTGCTCCTTGGGCAGCACCACGTGCAATGTGCGCTGCGCCTCGAGCTTGGGATTGGCGGCGTCGGCACGCTGGTCGCCCGTCGTGTGACAGGCGATGCACGGGGCGTTCAGCAGGTGCAGTTGCCAGTGCGGCAGCCACTGGTGCTGCGTCGCGAGTTTGGCCACCGACGGCTGCCCCGCGCCGCCGCTCGCATCGCCTTCCGCGTGACAGTGCAGGCAAGGCTCGTTCGCAATCCGCACCGCCGACGGAGTGTCGCTCATCCGAGTGGCCGGTACGAAATAGTGCGGCGAATGGCAGTTGGTGCAGGCAAACTCACCTCCCGCCATTTGCGCATGGATGCTCGCCTGGACACCCTGTTGGATGTGCACGAAGTCATACGGTGGCGTGTCGACCCCGGCATGACACGTCATGCACTCGGGCGCATCCGCCCGTTTGGCTTGGTGCGGGAATGTTGCAAAGCCGTCGGCGTGACACGTGTTGCAATCCAAGCTCGCATGCACGGATCGCGCATAGCGATCAGGATCGATGATGGTATCGCGCGGCTTGTGGCACCCCATGCAGGGTTGTCCGGGTTCAACCGTCTGCGCGAAGGCGGTTGTTCCGAGCAACACCAAGACACTCGTCAGCGCTACCAATCGGGCGCGTTCATGGGCCATTGCACGGCTACCCGCGCGGGCACGCGACCCGCGCTGTGAACCTCGACGCCCAGGGCACATGCACTTGCGGCGCCGGGTGGGTTACTTTGCGAGTCCTTTGGCGTAGGCGGCAGCGGCTCCGACATCGTCACCGGCGGCCTTCACCGCTGAGGCGTGCTTCGCGTCGCCCTTGAGCTTGGTGGCGATAGCATCCGCGGACATTGCACCGACATTCGCGCCGAACGGTGGCACCTTCATGGCTTTGCCGGCTGCGGTGTCGGCCTGGCCGCTGTCGCCGTGACACTTGGCGCAGTTCGCCTTGTACACCGCCGCCCCATCGGCGGCCCATGCCGTCGTCGCGAACAGAAGCAAAGCGGCAGTCAACCTAGTGGTGTGGGACATCTCCGTTTCTCCTTCCCGACCATGACGGCAACACTCCGTCATCGTAAACCCGTCGGAGATGATAACGCGAGATTCGTGCCCGCAGATACCGCCCTGAGCCTAAGGTACAGGAGCGGGCGCATTCGCATCGCTGTATTCCGATTCCGGCGCACATTTCTCGAATCTGCTAACACAGCGGGGGAAACCGATTCAGTAACGCCCTGACGAGTCATCTGCCCGCATGTGGGCAGTAAATTCCGCTTGTCCATCCGCCCCAGGTGCGCACCTTCAATGGTTTGCCGCGCCTGATCGTTTGGCACGCAGACTGCCCTCACTGCCTCTAGGAACGCACGGAAAGAAACGAACGAGGTGCATGATGCCAACGTGGAAGCGAAGCCTGAACGGATTTCCGACATCCGTTTCCCTGATCGCGATCGCCGCCGCGGGGCTCGGATCGGGGAGTTGTCAAAAGGCGCCACCGGCCGCACCACCGATCCCGGAAGTTGTCGTCACCACGGTCGTCCAGCGCGACGTGCCGATTTACTCCGAGGCCGTCGGGACGACCGAGGGATTCGTCACGGCACAGGTGCGGCCCCGTGTCCAGGGCTACCTGCTGCGGCAGACCTACGCTGACGGCGCGTCGGTGAAAACCGGAGACCTCCTCTTCGAGATCGACGACCGCCAATATCAAGCCGCGCTCGACGAAGCGCGCGGCAACCTGGCGCGCAGTCAGGCGGCACTCAAGAAATATGAGCTCGACGTCGCCCGCTACACGCCGTTGGCCGCGAAAGGCGCCGTCAGCCGAGAGGAGCTCGACGACGCCATCCAGGCATCCCGTGGCGCGAAGGCACAAGTCGACGCCGCCGCGGCCGCGGTCGAGACCGCGCGGCTGAACCTCGGCTGGACGCGCGTCTACGCTCCCATCGACGGCGTCGCCGGCATCGCACCCGTGCAGGTCGGCGACCTCGTCACCCCGTCGACGCTGCTGACGACAATCTCGCAGCTCGACCCGATGAAGGTCACGTTCCCGATGAGTGAGCGCGACTACCTGCGCTTCGCTGATCGCATTCAGGCGCATCAGCGGAACGAGCGCGATGTCGAAGAACCGGCCATCGAGATGATTCTCGCCGACGGCAAGCCTTATCCTCATCCGGGGCGCTTTCACGTTGCCAATCGGCAGGTCGAGACCCAGACCGGCACCATTCAGCTCCAGGCCCTGTTCCCGAATTCCGCGGGCCTCCTGCGGCCGGGCCTCTTCGCGAAGGTCCGCGCGCCCCTCGTCGTCAAGCGAGGCGCGCTCGTCGTACCCCAGCGCGCGCTCGTCGAGACGCAGGGCTACTACCAGGCGGTCGTCGTCGGTGAAGGCGGCAAGGTCGCGTTCCGCGTCGTCAAACCCGCCGAGCAGGTCGGCGACCTCTGGATCATCGATGCGGGGCTCACCGCCGGAGAACGCGTCGTCACGGAAGGCCTGCAGAAGGTCCGGGACGGCATGGTCGTAAAGCCGAAGGACGCAACGATCGTCGCGCCGCCGACCGCCGCGAGTGAGGGCTGAGCGATGTCGAGATTCTTCATCAACCGTCCAATTGTTGCGATCGTCATCTCGATCCTCTTTGTCGTCGGCGGCGCCGTCATGGTGTTCCGGCTGCCGGTCGCGCAGTTCCCCGAGATCGCGCCGCCGCAGATCGAGACCACCGGCATGTACACCGGCGCCGACGCGCTCACGGTCGAGCAGTCGGTCGCCACGCCGATCGATGCGCAGGTGAACGGCGCGAAGCGCATGATCTACATGCAGGCGATCTCCGGCAACGACGGCACGCTGACGCTCCAGGTCTCGTTCGAGACCGGCACGGACATCGACATCGATCAGGTACAGGTCCAGAACCGCCTGGCGCAAGCGCAAGCGAACCTGCCCACCGCCGTGAACAACTACGGCCTCACGACCATCCAGACGGCCGGCATCCCGCTGCTCCTGTTCACGATCAACTCGCCGAACAAGACGTGGGACCAGAACTTCCTGTCGAACTACGTCGTCATCAACATCAAGGACGAGCTGGCCCGCGTACCCGGGATCGGCCAGGTGAAGATCTTCGGCGCGGCGAACTACGCGATGCGCGTGTGGGTGTCGCCGGACGCGATCGCAAAGCTCGGCCTCACGGTGACCGATCTCGTGAACGCGATCACGGCGCAGAACGTCGTCAATCCCGCGGGCACGCTCGGCGGCGAGCCGGCCCCGCCCGGCCGCGAGCTCACCTATACGGTGCGGGCGCGCGGCCGCCTGATGAACGCCGAAGAGTTCGGCGACGTTATCGTGCGCGCGAACCCGGACGGATCGTTCGTGCGGCTGAAGGACGTCGCACGCCTGGAGCTCGGTGCCGAGAACTACATGCAGCAGGCCTACGGCAACGGCGTTCCGGCGACGATCGTCGGCCTGTATCAGGTGCCCGGGTCGAATGCGCTTGATGCCGCCAATCGCGCCAAGGCGGCCATGGCCCGCCTGTCGGAGAAATTCCCCCCGGACATGAACGTCGCCCTGGCGCTCGACACGACCGTGCCGGTGACCGAAGGTGCAAAGGAGATCGTCATCACGCTGCTCGAAGCGATCGCGCTCGTCATCCTCGTCGTCTTCGTCTTCCTGCAGAACTGGCGGGCCACGCTCATTCCGATCCTCACCATTCCGGTCTCCCTCATCGGCACCTTCGTGTTCTTCCCGATGATGGGGTTCTCGACCAACACGCTCTCGCTCCTCGGCCTCGTGCTCGCGGTCGGCCTCGTCGTCGACGATGCGATCGTGGTTGTGGAGGCGATCGAGGCGAAGATCGAGCAGGGACTCTCGCCGCGCGATGCGGCGCTCAAGGCGATGGACGAAGTCAGCGGCGCGCTCGTCGGCATCGCGCTTGTGCTGTCGAGCGTGTTCATCCCCGCCGGCTTCATCGCCGGCATCACCGGATCGCTCTACCGGCAGTTCGCGCTCACGATCGCGTTCTCGGTCCTCATCTCGGCTTTCAACGCGCTCACGCTCAGCCCAGCGCTCGGCGCCCTCATCTTGCGGCCGCGCCCGGAGGGCGCGCGCCGCGGGCTCCTCGGCCGGTTCTTCACTGGCTTCGATCGCGGTTTTGCGGCGGCGCAGACGGGCTACGTCCGGGCGTGTGGCTTCCTGATCCGCAAGGTCGTCGTCGCGCTCGCCCTGCTCGCGGCCTTCACGGCGATCGCGGGCGGTCTCGGGAAGATCATGCCGACGTCCTTCATGCCACAGGAGGACCAGGGCTTCTTCTTGCTGAACGTGCAGCTCCCGGAGGCCGCATCCATGCAGCGGACGAACGCGGTCATGCGGAAGATCGACGCGATTCTCAAGGCCGAGCCGGGCGTGCGCTCCGTCAGCGCCGTGTCTGGGTACAGTCTCCTGTCGCAGACGATCAGCCCGCGCAACGGGGCCTACTTCGTCCAGCTCGAACCATACGACGAGCGGGCGACGCGCGCGCTACAGTCGGACGCCATTGTCGCCTCCGTGAATCGCAAGCTGTACGGATTGCCCGATGCGCAGGTCTTCGCGTTCCTGCCCCCCGCCATCCCCGGCGTTGGGCAGGCCGGCGGCGTCGACGTGTTCATCCAGGACCGCGCCGGAAAGACGGTGGACTACCTCTGGGAGAACACGCAGCGCGTCATGGCCGCGTTACACGAGCGGCCCGAGATCGCGTTCTTGGCGACGACCTACGCGCCCGCCGTGCCGCAGCTCTTCGCGCGCGTGGACGAAGATCGAGTGCACAAGCTCGGCGTGCCGATCCAGGACGTCTACACGACGCTCCAGTCGCTCCTCGGCGGCGCCTATGTGAACCAGTTCAACCGCTTCGGCCGGGTCTGGCGCGTCTTTCTCGAGGCCGCGCCGGAGTTTCGGACCGATCCGTCGGACCTGAGTCTCTTTTACGTCCGGAATCAGCACGGCGACGTGCTGCCGCTCTCGACGCTGGTCTCGCTCGAGAAGTCGTCCGGCCCCGAGTACTCCAACCGCTTCAACGGGTATCGCGCGATCGAGGTGATCGCGATTCCGGCGCCGGGCTACAGCTCGGGTCAGGCAATGGCCGCCGTGGCCGCCGTCGCGGATCAGGTCCTGCCGCGCGACATGGGGTACGCGTGGAACGGCATGAGCTATCAAGAGTCGATCGCTGGGAGCGGCGCGGCCGTGTTCGCTTTGTCGCTGCTGATCGTGTTCCTGATCCTCGCCGCGCTCTACGAGAGCTGGTCGCTGCCGTGGAGCGTGCTCCTCACCACGCCGGTCGCCGTCGCGGGCGCGTTCGCCGGCATCTGGACGCGCGGCCTTGAGAACAACGTCTATGCCCAAGTCGGGCTGCTGATGCTGATCGGCCTGTCGGCGAAGAACGCGATCCTCATCGTCGAGTTCGCGAAGGACGAGCTGGCGAACGGCGCGTCAATCGTCGACGCGGCGGTCGACGCCGCGCGCAAGCGGCTCCGGCCGATCCTCATGACGTCGTTCGCGTTCATCCTCGGCTTGGCGCCGCTCTGGGCCGCGCTCGGCGCCGGCGGCGTGGCACGCCAGGTGATCGGGACGGTAACGATCGTCGGGATGACGTTTTCGACGGGCATCGCGATCTTCCTGGTCCCCGCGCTCTTTGTGTTGATCGCGCGGCTGTCGCGAGGGCGAGGGAGCGAGAAGACCGTCGTAGCGTCACCGGAGCTCGCCGGCGTGCCGCTCGCCGCACGTGGAGAAGGGTGATGAAGGTTTCCCGGCTGGTTGCAGTCCTCGCCGTCATGGTCGCGGTCAGCGGTTGCTCCACCACCACCGCCGCGCTCCGTCACCTGCAGGTCGGGCCGAACTACGAGCGGCCGGCGACCCAGTTGCCCGAGCGGTTCCGCGGCCAGGCGGATTCCGCCGACGCGGCATCGCTCGCCGACCTTCCGTGGTGGAACGTCTTCGGCGACCCGGCACTGCAGCGGCTCGTCCGCGAGGCATTGGAGAACAACTACGATCTCAAGACGGCGATCGCCCGCGTCGAGCAGTTCCGCGCGCAAGTCGGCGTGGCCGCCTCCGATCTCTACCCGCAGGTCGGATACGGCGGCGCGGCCGCCCGCGAAAAGACGTTCGTGCCGCTCGTCCCGGGCGGCAACCATACGATGAATTTCTTCTCGGGCGTTCTCGACGTCGCGTGGGAAATCGACGTCTGGGGCCGCATCCGCCGCTCGACGGAAGCGGCGCGCGCGCAGTTTCTCGCCAGCGCAGACGTTCGTCGCGGCGTCATGCTGTCTCTCGTGAGCAACGTCGCCGCCGGGTACTTCCGGCTCCTCGAGCTCGATCGCGAGCGCGAGATCGCGCGGTCGAGCGCGGAGACGTACCAGCAGACCCTCGACTTCTTCACGCAACGCTACGAGGGCGGCAAGGACACCAAGCTCTCGACGTCGCGCGCGGAGGCATCGCTCGCCGCGAGTTTCGCGACGATCGCGCGCCTCGACGAGGCGATCCTCCAGCAGGAGAATGCCATCCGCGAGCTGCTCGGCGCGCCGCCGGGCCCGATCGATCGCGGGACTCCACTCACCACGCAGTCGCCGCCCGCGGCACCTCTGGGTCTGACCTCCGATCTCCTGCAACGCCGTCCCGACATCCTGCGGGCGGAGCAGGACATGGTGACGGCGAATGCCGAAATCGGCGTCGCGGTCGCAAATTTCTTCCCGCGCATCGGTCTGGCAGCATTCTACGGCGGCGGGAGTGATGACATCGGTGACATGTTCAAGCGCGATTTCAGCATCTGGAACATCGCCGGCAGCGTGAGCGGGCCGATCTTCCAGGGCGGCCGCCTCGTCGAACAGTACCGGGCGCGGCAGGCGTTCTGGGATGAGACCATCGCCGCCTACCGCGGAACCATCATCCAGGCGCTGCGGGAAGTCGCCGATGCGTTGGCGTCGCAGTCGAAGCTAGTCGAGCGGCGCGCGGCCCAGGAACGTCAGGTGAAGGCGCTCGCCCAGGCGGTCGAGCTGTCGCTCGATCGGTACCGCATGGGACTCGCGAACTATTACGAGGTGCTCGAAGCGGAGCAGCAGCTCTATCCGGCCGAGGATGCGCTCGCGCAGTCGCAGCGCGACCAGCTCCTCACAGTGGTCACTCTGTACAAGGCGCTCGGCGGCGGCTGGAACCTCGCCGAGGACGCGTGGACGGACGTGCAACGAGCACGATGAAAAAGTACGGGAGGAAATTTCGATGAAGCACATTGTGAACGGTCTTGCGTTGGTCTTGATCATTGGTTGCCTGACCCCTCCGCAGTCGTACGCGGGAGATGAAGTGCAGGACGCCCGCGTGAAGCAGGGGAAGCTCTGGTACGACAAGTACTGCACGCCCTGCCACGGGCCCGGCGGTGCGCCGGGATCTGCCGTTTTTCCTACGACAAAGAAGCCCATCGACCTCCGGACCATCTCAGAGCGCAACGGCGGCGAGTTTCCCAGCATGAAGTGGTGGGAGTTGATCTTCAGCTCCCATCCGAGCGGCGTGCACGGCAAAGCATGGGAGCGGGTCCGCAGCGACCAAACCGAGACGGGCGAAGGCGCACGTGACATGGCAGCCCACAGCGTGGTCGCGAACATCGAGCGGTACGTCGAGTCGATCCAGAAGAAGAACAAGTAGAGCGCCGTTCATATCGAAGCGCGTACGTTGGTGCATGAAAAGCGCGAGGGAGACAAAGCCGTCGGGTGCATCCGGCTGGAAGGATGTGCTGCCGATCGTTGGGCTCTTCGGCACGAGCCGCGGCGAATCGCTGCGCGGCGACGTCATCGGCGGCATCAGCGCCTGCATCGTGATGATTCCGTCGGTCGTCGCGTATGCCGACCTCGCCGGGCTTCCCCCAGCCCACGGTCTCTACGCGGCGCTCGCCGGGATGCTCGGATACGCGGTCTTCGCCAGCTCGCGGCAGGTCATCGCCGGGCCCGACGCGGCGATCACGCTCCTGGTCGCGAGCGCGGTCGGGCCGCTGGCGGGCGGCGACCCGGCGCGGACCGCGGTGCTCTGCGCCGCGACGGCCGTCATCGGCGGTACGATCATGCTGGTCGCCGCGCGGCTCCGCCTCGGCATGATCGCCGACTTTCTCTCCAAGCAGGTGCTCGTCGGCTACATGACCGGGGCCGCGCTCATTCTCGTCTCGACGCAGCTCGGAAAGCTCTTCGGACTCACGCTCCACCAGCACGACTTCTTTCCGTTGCTCGTGGAGCTCGCCGGCAAGCTGCGCGAGACCCACGTACCGACCTTGGCGCTCGGGATCGGATTTCTCGCACTGCTCGGCCTCCTTCGCGCCGTCGCACCCCGGCTCCCGGGTACGCTGGTGGTCTTCACCCTGGCGATCGCCGCGTCGGCGGCCTTCGGTCTCGAGGCGCTCGGCATCACCGTGGTCGGGGTCGTGCCGAGCGGGCTGCCGCACCCGACGCTCCCGGTCATCGCGCGCGCCGATCTGCGTGACCTATTTCCCGGAGCGATCGGCATCGCGTTGCTCACGTTCCCGGACGGAATCCTCCTGGCCCGCGCGTTCGCGAGCAAGAACGGCTACGATGTCCGGCCGGAGCAGGAGCTTCGGGCGCTTGCGGTGGCGAATCTAGCGGCGGGCCTTTTCCAAGGCTTCCCCGTCGGCGCGAGCCAATCGCGCACCACGGTGAACGACGCCGCCGGCGGCCGCACGCAGCTCGCGAGTCTCGTGGCCGCGGCCGCGCTGCTGCCGTTTCTGTTGCTGCTCACGCCGGTCCTGCGGCTGCTGCCGATGGTCGCACTGGGCGCGATCGTCATCTTCGCCGGCGCGCAGCTCATCGACCTCGATCAGTTCGCCCGCCTGTACCGCATCAGCCGTCTCAGCTTCGTGAACGCGCTGCTCGTCACGCTCGGCGTGCTGGTGATCGGTGTGGTCCCGGGGATCGTCGTCGGCGTCATGCTCTCGCTGATCGTGCTCCTCGGTCGTCTCGCGCGGCCGCCAGACGCCGTCCTGCAGCAGTTGCCGGGGACAGGGAGCTTTCATGACCTTGGCGACGCCTCGGCGACGGAGACGGTGCCCGGACTGATCGCCTACCGCTTCTACGCGCCGCTGGTGTTTGCCAACGCCGACCACTTCATGGAGCGCGTGCGCGGCCTCATCGCCGCGAGCCGGAACCCGGTCCGGTGCGTGCTGTTCGACGTCCAGGCTGTGACACAGGTCGACGTCACGGCCGCAGAGATGCTGCTCCGGCTCGGCGGCGAGCTTGAAGCCCGAGGGATCGAGCTCAAATTCGCTCATGCCAATCGGCCGCTCCGCGAGGAGATCGCGCGGCTCGGCCTCGACGAACACCTCGATAAAAGCACCGTCTTTCCGTCTGTGCACGCCGCGATCGAGGCCTTTCTCCACGCGCCGGGCGGCGCCGCGCCGGTGGGGATCGAGACGAGCGCGACGCGCCAGGAAGCGCGCTGAGCGTGAACGAGGGCAGACGCGAGATGTCATCCCGAGACACCTTCCCGGCTTGGCCTTCTGGATCCCGGCGGCGGAGCAGTCTGCCGATCTGCCGTGCCCCCCCGGGCACCTGTGCGGCACCGCAGCGGCGGACCGACGCGGCGATTGGTGCCGGCGGAGATTGGGGCAAAGCACTCAAGAAAGGAGCAGTGACGACCATGTTGAAGACAAGAGAATCCCTGGCCGCGATGTGGGTATCAATTCCAACAATGGCGTTCCTTGTTGCGCTTGGAGGCAGTTGGGTAGTGCCGAGCCGCGCGCAAGCGGACGATGAGCTGCACAAAGCTCTCAGTGAGGCGGGCAAAATCTGGTACGAGAAGTATTGCACTCCGTGCCATGGGAAAGAGGGCACGCCTGGGTCTGCGGTCTACCCCGACGGCAAGCAACCCGTCGACCTCAGAACCTACGTCCAACGCAATGGCGGGAAGTTCCCGGCTGGTGCGTGGATCGCGATTGTCGCCGGTTCCCCACGCAGTCCGGCTCACAGCGAGGCCTGGGAGTCAATCCGCAGACAGCACCAGGTGACGACGGCATCCGGCGACGCGGAGGCGCGGGGGATCGTGGTCTCGATCGCCTACTACGTCATGTCGGTGCAAAGCCAATAGCGCCAGCAGTTAGCGCTCAAGCACTGGGTGCGTATCTCGCAGTGAGGGAGCCTCCATGGATCCAGGGTACTTTTCGGCGTTCGCCGCGTTGGCGGGCTCGGCAATTGGCGCATTGACAACGCTCGGGGCTTCCTGGTTGACGCAGCGGGAGCAACTACGAACGCAGCAGTTGACTCACGATATCGGGCGGCGGGAAGACCTCTACAAAGACTTTATCGAGGAGGCGTCGAAAGTGTATGGCGACGCCATCGAGCATGGCCCAGCGGAGGGAGCAGAGGCGTCCAAGCTGGTGAGACTCTACGCACTGATCAGCAGGATGCGCGTGCTCTCGTCGCCAGTCATCGCCGAACATGCCGACGATGTGGTTCGGATCATCATCGATACCTATCTCGGACCCAAGATGTCGTTGCGTGAGGTGTCCGAAAAGCTGAAAAGCAGTGCCTTCGTGGATCCGCTGCGCGATTTCGGCGAAGCGTGCCGCGAAGAGTTGCGGCAGATCGTTTTCCCACGATGGGGCGTCGCCTCGTTCCGGGCGACGCGTGTGAAGAAGGCGTCAAACCGCGAAGCGATACCATGAACCCCGCTCCAGGCCAGAGCTTTCCGCTCGGTGCCACCGTCGTCGCGGTGCGAATTTTTGCGACGCTGCACGTGGTTGAAACTTCGAGCGCGAAACAGGGAGTCAGTTTCTTTTCAAGGAGCAATTGAATTTCACAACAGGTGATACGATGCCGATAGAAGCGCATGCGGAAAGTCAAAACCTTGTGGTCGTGCGGATCAGTGGCATTCTGCAGGCGGATGAGGTCGCTGAAGCCCAAAATACCGCTTTGGAAATCGTGCGAGAGCGCGGCAACGTATCCGCCCTCATTGTCCTCGAGCAGTTCGAAGGTTGGGAGCGCAGCAGCAACTGGGGTGATTTGACTTTATTGACCAAGCTCGACAGGCATACCGAGAAGATCGCGATGGTCGGCGAAGAGCGATGGCGCGATGACATGTTGATGTTCGAGGCCGCGGGACTTCGGAAAAGCGAGATCCGTTACTTCAACGACGAAGCCGCGGCCCGCGCCTGGCTCGCCGCGCGCCCTTCCTGAAAACGAGGTGGCAGGTGGCGACTCCCCAGAGCGGAAGCCGAGCAACATGTTTCGATCGACCGGCCTACCTGGGTTCGTCTTCGCGGCATCGACACCTATCTCGGAGTCCAGATGACATTGCGTGAGGTCTCTGAAACGCTGCAAGCAGCGCCTTCGTGGATCCGCTGCGCGATTTCAGCGAAACGTGCCGCGAAGAGTCAAACAACACAAGAAAGGAGGAGTGCAGTCATGTCACAGGCAAACGACTCAATGTCTTGGGCGTGGGTACCAATTCGTATGATGGCGCTCGTGATCGCTCTCGGGACGGGTTGGGTGCTTCCGAACCGCGCGCAAGCGGAGGATGAGCTGCAGAAGGCGCGCAGTGAGGCCGGGCGTGTCTGGTACGAACAGTATTGTCGGCCCTGCCACGGCCAGGGCGGTGCGCCGGGGACGGCCGTGTACCCCGACAACAAGCAGCCGGTCGATCTGCGTGAGTATGTACAACGTCGTGGTGGGAAATTCCCCGCAGGCGACTGGCTTGCAGTCGTGTTCGGTCCCGACCCTGGCCGCACCCATCACACCGCGATCTGGCAGAAGGTCCGCCGCGAGCACAAGATGGAGGGTCCATCCGGCGATGCGGTGGCCCGTGGAATTGTGGCGTCGATTGCTGATTACGTCATCACGGTGCAGGCGAAATAGAAATTGCCAAAATGCGAACGGCTGGAGGTCGATGGCAGGCGAAGTCGAGCTCCGGGAACTTTGCGGTACACCTCGACGGATGGTCGCGACAGCATGACGACGAGCGGGTACGACTCGCCAACCGATGTTCCGGGCACCGACGACCTCAAAGAACTGGCGCTCGACATGCGCTGGTCGTGGGATCACGGGGCCGACGAGCTGTGGAACCAGATTGACCCGGAGCTGTGGGAGTTGACGCGCAGCCCGTGGGTCGTCCTGCAGACCGCTGCCGCGACCAAGCTCGAGGAACTGTGCCGTGACCCGGTGTTTTGTGAAAAAGCGCGGGTGCTGAGTCGACAACAGCGTGAGTCACGTCAAGCAGCCGCGTGGTTCCAACAAGCATATCCGAAGGCGCTCTCGACCGGCGTAGCGTATTTCAGCATGGAGTTCCTGCTCGCCGAGGCGCTGCCGGTCTACTCGGGCGGGCTTGGCAACGTCGCAGGCGATCAGCTCAAGGCGGCGAGTGATCTCGGCGTTCCGGTCATTGGCGTCGGGTTGCTCTACCAGCAAGGCTACTTCCGTCAGGTCCTGGACTCAGCGGGCGGCCAAACTGCGCTCTACCCTTACA
>DATKMS010000145.1:0-10409 GCA_035541735.1 Candidatus Margulisiibacteriota bacterium | reverse complement strand
GAGCAGCTGGCGCGCGAGTTCGCCGACGGTACTACCGACGGCGTGTATCTGATCTACAGCCGCTTCCGCTCCGCCCTCGTGCAGGTGCCGACGGTCGAACAGCTCCTGCCGATCGCGGCGGAAAGCGCCGCCGGCGCCGAGGCGCTCGACTACCTGTACGAGCCGAACGCCGCCGGACTGCTCGATCGCTTGCTGCGGCAGTATGTCACGGTCTTGATTCACCGCGCCTTCCTCGAGGCCGTCGCCAGCGAGCACGGCGCGCGTATGACCGCCATGGACAGCGCCACCAGCAACGCCTCGGACATGATCAATCGCCTCACGCTCGACATGAACCGGGCGCGCCAGGCGACGATCACCAAAGAACTGATGGAGATCGTCGGCGGCGCCGAGGCGCTCAAGGGATAGCACGCAGAACGACACACACAGAGGACATTCAACATGAGCATGGGGAAGATCACACAGGTCATCGGTCCGGTCGTCGACGTCGAGTTCGCCGACGGCACACTGCCGCAGATCTACAACGCGCTGCGCATCTCGAACCCGGCGATCAGCAGCCAGGAATGGAACCTCGTCGTCGAGGTGGCGCAACACCTCGGCGAGCGCACGGTGCGCTGCATCGCCATGGACTCTACCGAAGGCCTGGTGCGCGGCATGGACGTGCAGGACAGCGGCGACGTCATCAAGGTGCCGGTGGGGCCGCAGACCCTCGGTCGCATCATCAACGTGATTGGCGAACCGGTGGACGAGGCCGGTCCGATCGAGGCCATGGCACATTTCCCGATTCACCGCGAACCCCCCGCGTTCGTCGATCAAGCGACTGAGGTGCAGGCCTTTGAAACCGGGATCAAGGTCGTCGACCTGCTCACGCCCTACTCGCGCGGTGGCAAGATCGGCCTCTTCGGTGGTGCCGGCGTCGGCAAGACGGTGTTCATCATGGAACTGATCCACAACATCGCCACGCACCACGGCGGCTACTCCGTGTTCGGCGGCGTCGGCGAGCGCACGCGTGAGGGCAACGACTTGTGGCTGGAGATGCGCGAGTCGGGCGTCATCTCGAAGACGGCGCTGGTCTACGGTCAGATGAACGAGCCGCCGGGCGCCCGCGCCCGCGTCGGTCTGACGGCCGTCACCGCGGCGGAATACTTCCGCGACGAAGAGGGCAAGGACGTGCTGCTCTTCATCGACAACATCTTCCGTTTCACGCAAGCCAACTCGGAGGTGTCGGCCTTGCTCGGCCGCATGCCGTCGGCCGTCGGCTACCAACCGACGCTGTCCACCGACCTCGGTGAGTTGCAGGAGCGCATCACGACGACCAAGAAAGGCTCGATCACCTCGGTGCAGGCCATCTACGTGCCCGCCGACGATTTGACCGATCCGGCTCCGGCAACCACGTTCGCGCACCTCGACGCCACCACGGTGTTGTCGCGAGGGCTCACCGAGATCGGCATCTACCCCGCCGTCGATCCGCTCGACTCCACCTCGCGCATTCTCGATCCGAACATCGTCGGCGCCGAGCACTACAACGTTGCGCGTCAGGTGCAGGAGGTGCTGCAGCGGTACAAGGACCTGCAAGACATCATCGCCATCCTCGGCATGGACGAGTTGTCGGAGGAGGACAAGCTGATCGTCTCGCGCGCCCGCAAGGTGCAGAAGTTCCTGTCACAGCCGATGAGCGTCGCGGAGGCCTTCACCAACACCAAGGGCGCCTACGTCAAGCTGCCCGACACCATCCGCGGCTTCAAAGAAATCATCGACGGTGCCCACGACGGCATCCCCGAACAGGCCTTCTACATGGTGGGCACGATCGAGGACGCGTTGGAAAAGGCCAAGAAGCTAGCTGCTTAGCTACGAGCCCGAGTCACGAACACGAGCACGACCCATGCGCGACGCATTTGAACTGAAGGTTGTCACCCCGCGCCGCCTGCTGCTCGAGGAGGAGGTGCGCGAAGTCACGGCGCCGGGCACGGTGGGTGAGTTCGGTGTGCTGCCGGATCACATCACGTTTCTCACGTCTCTGGAGATCGGCAGCATGAGTTATCGCGATCAGCGCGGCGGCACGCATCGCCTGGCGGTGCGCGGCGGCTTCGCCGAGGTCGCGAACAACGTGATGACGGTGCTGGCGGACGACGCGGCGTTTGCAGAGGACATCGACGCCGCGGCGGCCCGCACGGATCTGCAGGAGGCCGACGCCAAGCTGCGCGGCCTCTCACCACTCGACGACACCTACGCCGGCCTCGACGCCGACCGCCGCTGGGCGCAAGCCCGCATCGAAGCGGCCAGCGCCGGGCGGTAACCGGGGCCCTGGCCCAGGAGAGCGGGTTCTCCAATGCGGTGACGCCCGCTCCAGTTTCCTGATTCGATCGTCCGTCTTGCCGCGTTGTTAGTGTTAGTAGATCGGCGCTTTGACGCCCCACGCCAACATGACCAACTGTTCGGCCAGATGGCGCAGCGTACTCTCGATGGCCTCGAACCGAGCAAAGCTCTCTTCCCGGAACTCGCGCTGCTCCTCCCGAAGGCCGCGAATCTCTTCCCGGATATCCTGCAAGATTCGTACGGTCAGATCGGCCGGTTTCGTGACAACGACGACTAACCGAGCCCAGTCCACCGGTCTAGAGCGAGGACGACCATGCTGCCCCCCAGAGCCGGCCCGCCAGCTACCCCACGAGCGCCGAGAAAACGAGGTCGGCCAGTTTCTGGTGACGCTCGATGCTGTAGGAGTCTTCCATGAGCCCGGTCGAAAAGAACGCGTAGGAGATGTCGCGTACGGGGTCGATCCAGAAGCACGCCGAGCCGGCACCGATGCCGCCGAAGGTGCGCGGGGAGGCGAGCATACCGAAGGGGGTCGGATGGACGCCTTCGCCGCGCACGAAGAAGCCGAGGCCGAGGTTCGCCGGGAACGGATCCCAGGCACGGAAATCGTAGGTGTAATCCCATAGGCTGTTGGGCCAGTCGCCCGTTTGATTGATCTGGACCAGCTCGACCATCGCCGGCGAGAGGATGCGCACGCCCTCGAGCTCGCCACCGCGCCGCAGCATCTCGGCGAAGCGGAACATGTCGGCGACGGTCGATACGTAGCCGCCGGCCGGGATCTCCGACTCCTCGTTGATCAAGGCGCCGAACATCTCCAACGCCTCCGGCTCGAACAGCCCGCGCAGACGGGTGCGGGCGACGACCGGTGCTACGCGGCTCTTCAGGTCCGCGCGCACGCCGAGTGCACTGTCCTTCATGCCGAGCGGCTTGAACAGATCGTCGGCGATGATCTGGCGAAAGGAACGGCGGCTGCCTTCCACGCGACGCAGCATCTCGGCGAGCACGGCGTGCGCCACCAACGCGCTGTAGTTGACGCGCATGCCGGGCAGACATTCCGGCAGCACCGCGCAGGTGGCTGCAACGACGGCTTCCAGATTGCCGAGCTGCTCGGGCGGCAATTGCGGAAACATCGCCGGCATGCCGGCGGTGTGTGTCAACATGTGCTTGACCATGATGCGGTGCTTGCCACGTACGCCAAACTCGGGAATGACATCGGCCACGGGCGTGGTGAACGCGAAATCGCCGCGCTCGATACGGTTGAGCACGAGGGCGACGACGAATTGCTTGCCGGTCGACATGGTAAAGAACGGCTGGTTCTTCTCCACCCGGCGCTGCGCCGCGCGATCCGCCCAGCCGAACTGCTCGTAGAAAACAACCTTGCCGCCGCGGCCGACGATCAGCTCGCAGCCGTCGTAGCGCTCCACGTCAATGTCACCTTGAATGACCGCAGACAACCGCCCGAGCCGCTCCGCATCGAAACCCGTACCCTTGATGTCGATTGCCATTCCTCCCTCCCCTGCGTTGATGCAGATCCAAAATCGCGGCGACTGAACCGCCGCGTACCGAAGATACGACCAAGCGGCAGCCGCATCAATGCCGCGCAGCTCCGCTTTACCTCCATGCGCTGACGTTTTAGGTTCCACCCATGGCAAGCGGGGCATCGTCCCTCGTCGTAGCCCGCGTCGGCGAGCTGCAACCCGGGTACACCAAGAAGTTTTTCCTGATCATTGACGGCCGGGAGGAGGAGTGTTTCGTGGTCAACCACGGCGGCAACTTCTACGCCTACGTGAATCGCTGCTGCCACATCCCGATCAGCCTCGATTGGGTCGAGAACCAGTTGATGACCGAGGACCGGCAGCACATCCAATGCGCCACCCACGGCGCGCAATACCTGCCCGACACCGGCGAATGCATCTGGGGCCCGCCGTGCGGCAAGTTCCTCACGCCAGTTCCTCTCACGGTCCGCGGAGACGAAGTGATTGCGCTCTCGAATGGTCAGGCATAGCCCAACACCCCCAATGTGCCAGCTCGGACCGGACATCTGGGTCGTGGACCGGCCCCAGCGGTTCTATGGGTTGCCGGTCGGGACGCGCATGACCGTCATGCGTCTTGCCGGTGGCAACCTCCTGCTCCATTCCCCGGTAGCGTTGGATGCGGAGCTGCGCGCCGGACTCGACGCGATCGGTCGGGTGCGCTTCGTCGTCGCCCCGAATCGGCTGCATCACCTCTACGCCGGCGACGTGGCGCGAGCGTATCCCGAGGCGCAGCTGTGGGTGGCGCCCGGCCTCGAACGCAAACGCCCCGATCTCGTGTTCGTGGCCGTCCTCGGCGACGCTGCACCTGAGCAATGGAATCGAGAGGTGGAGCAGGTGTTCTTTCGCGGCCGGCCGTACGAGAACGAAGTGGTCTTCTTTCATCGCGCCAGCCGGACGCTGCTGCTGTGCGATCTCGCCTTCAACATTGGGCCGCACTCTCCCGCGCCCACCCGTTGGCTCATGAAGCTGATCCGCAGCTACGGCGACCTCGGCCCCTCGACCATCGATCCGTGGCTCATCCGCGATCGCGCCGCGGCACGGCAAAGCCTGGAGCGCATCCTCGCCTGGGATTTCGACCGCGTCGTTGTCGCCCACGGCGACGTGCTGGAACGCGGTGGCCATGAAGCGCTCCGCCAAGGCTATGCGTGGCTGCTCGCCGCGTAAACCACGTTGCTGAGCGGTAGCCAGCGGCGGCCCTTCACGGCGCTTCGCGTACCGGCTCGTGTAACAGATCGGCCGCGGGCTTCGGCGGGCGCGCCTTCTCGATCTCCCGCTCCAAGCGCTCGATGTCTTCGGGTGACAGGTTGAAGTACTTGGCCTCCGGATGGTGCAGCACCAGCGCGCTCACCGAGCCTTCCGGTTCCATCATGAAGCCCTCGGTGAGATGCACGCCGATGTGCTTGCTGACATCGAGCAGCCGGAAGAGCTGCTCCTGATCCTCCAGGCGCGGGCAGGCCGGATAACCGAACGATACGCGGATACCGCGATACCTGGCCTTGAACAGGTCCATCATCGACGTACCCGGCGCGTCGGCGAAGCCCCACATCTCGCGGATCTTCTGATGCAGCAGCTCGGCAAACGCTTCCGCGCCTTCGAGCGCCAGCACCTGCAGGATGTGTGACTTCAGATACGCGCCCTGCTCCTTCCACTGCTCGGCGAGTGCGCGCACCCCAGGACCGATCGTTGTAGCAAAGAGGCACACGTAGTCCGGGCGACGCGCATCGACGGGAAGCACGAAGTCCGTCAGGCACAAGTGCGGCTCCGCCGCCTGCCGGCCGAAGAGAAACTGTCCGAGTACCGTGCGCCCATCGCTTGCGTAGATCAGCAGGCGGTCGCCGTCGCTGTGCGCGGGGAAGAAGCGATAGACCGCCTTCGCCGTGATGTCCTCACGCGCCAGCATGATCGCTTCGACGGCAGCGACCTGTTCACGGAGCTCCTTCGCCTTGGGGTTCCCCGCTGCCAGCGCTTCCTCGAACTTGCCCTTGAAGCCGAGGTGGCGCGTGTACAGCATTGCGGGGTTGATGTAGCGGAAGATCGCGTCGAGGTCGTAGTCACGGACGACGTGCGAGCGCAGATCCGGCGGCGTCGGCACCACCTCGACCGGAGGGAGATTCGACCGCGGTGCCGGACCCGAAGCGGCCTCTTCGGCTTGGTAGCGCTTCGGGCCTGCGGCCTGCAGTTGCTTGGTTTCGTCTTCAAGCTTGCCGGCCATCACGTGGCGCTTGTGCGCGTCCATCAACTGATTGGCGAGATCGAGGCCGGTCATCGCGTCTTTGGCATACGCCACCACGCCTTCATACTCCGGTGCGATCTTCAAGCGCGTGAAGCGGTTTGACAGCGCCGCGCCGCCGACGAGGATCGGACAGCTCACGCCCGCTGCCTTCAGATCCTGGGCCGTCACAACCATCATCTGCGCCGACTTCACCAGCAGCCCGGAGAGCCCGATGGCGTCGGGTTGGTGCTGTCGGTATGCCTGTATGAGCTCCTCCGGCGGCACCTTGATGCCGAGGTTCACGATCTTGAAGCCGTTGTTGCCGAGGATGATGTCGACCAGATTCTTGCCGATGTCGTGCACGTCGCCCTTCACGGTGGCGAGCACGATCGTTCCTTTGGTCGAGCTGTCGGCCTTCTCCATGTGCGGCTCGAGGTGTGCCACCGCCGCCTTCATCGCTTCGGCCGACTGCAAGACCTCGGCGACGATCATCTCGTTGGCGCCGAACAGGCGGCCGACCTCGTCCATGCCGGCCATCAGCGGGCCGTTGATGATCTCCAACGGCTTGCGCTCGCGCAGCGCTTCGTCGAGGTCGCCGAACAGCCCGTCCTTCGAGCCTTCGAGAATGTACAGCCCGAGGCGCTGATCGAGGGGCAAATCCCGTCGTTGCTCGACGGTCTTCTTTGGTGCTTTGCTGCGGAAGTGCGCGCTAAAGGCCGCAATTGGATCGTCGCCGCGCCACCAGATCAGGTTCTCGGCGAGCCGCCGCTCCTCTTCGGGGATGGACGGGTAGCGCTCGAGCTTCTCCGAGTTGACGATGGCCATGTCGAGGCCGGCCTGCACGCAATGGTACAAAAACACCGAGTTGAGCACCTCGCGGCCTGCAGTCGGCAGGCCGAACGAGACGTTCGAGATGCCGAGAATGGTTTTGCACTCGGGCAGCGCCTGCTTGATGAGTCGGATACCTTCGATGGTCTCCACGCCCGAGCCGATGTAGTTCTTGTCGCCGGTGCCGACAGGAAAGACGAGGGCGTCGAAGAAAATATCCGCGGCCGCCACACCGTACTTGCCGGTCAGCAACCCATACGAACGCTGCGCGATCTGCAGCTTGCGCTCGCGGGTGATCGCTTGTGCCTGTTGCTTGTCTTCGTCGATGCACCCGACCACCAGCGCCGCGCCGAAGCGGCGGGCCAGCGGCACCACCTTGTGAAAGCGTTCCTCGCCGTCCTCCAGGTTGATGGAGTTGATGATCGACTTGCCCTGTGTCCGTTTCAGCGCCTGCTCGATGACGGCGGCGTCGGTGGAGTCGATCATGATCGGGACCTTGACCTTCTTCACCAGGGTTTCGAGGAAGGCGGTGACGTCGGCCATCTCATTGCGGTCGGGGTCTTGCAGGCAGACGTCGAGCACGTGCGCGCCCCTGCGCACCTGCGCGCGTCCGACCTCGGCGGCCTGGTCGATCTCCCCGACCGCGATCAGTTCCTTGAACTTGCGGCTGCCGAGGACGTTGGTGCGCTCGCCGACGATCACCGGGCGCGTGTCCTGATCGATGGTCAATGTCTCGATGCCCGACACCACCGAGCGCCTTGTGGTCACCGGCCGGCGTGGCTGGTGGCGCGCGGCGACCGCGGCGAGCATGCGGATGTGCCCGGCTGTCGTGCCGCAGCAGCCGCCGATGATGTTCACCCAGCCTTCGGCGCAGAAGCGCTCCACCTTGCGCGCCAGCATTTCGGGAAGTTCGTTGTAGTGCCCCTCTTCATCGGGCAGGCCGGCATTTGGGAACAGCGAGATCGGAAAGCGCGAGATCTCGGCGAGCGTGCGCAGGTGATCGGTCATGAAGTCTGGCCCTGTGGCGCAGTTCATGCCGATGGCGAGCAGATCGCGGTGCGCCATCGAGACGTACAGCGCCTCGATAGTTTGACCCGCCAGCATCGTACCCATCGTTTCGATAGACACCGAAAGCACGGCCGGGACGCTGCGACCCAGGTGCGCGAACGCGTCGTCGATCCCGAGCAGTGAGGCTTTCACATTGAGCGTATCTTGCTGCGTCTCGAGGTACAGGACATCGACGCCGCCTTCGACCAACGCAATCGTTTGGTCGGTGTAGGCTGAACGGACCTCGTCGAATGTCACCCCACCGGTGACCGAGATGGTTTTCGTCCCCGGTCCCATCGAGCCGGCGACGAAGCGTGGCCGCCGCGCCGTCGACAGCGCATCCGCCGCTTGGCGCGCCAGTTGCGCGGCGGCGAAGTTGATCTCGTAAACCTTGTCCTGCAGGCCATATTCGGCGAGCACGATGCGCGTGCCTCCAAACGTGTTGGTCTCGATGATGTCCGCGCCGGCCGAAAGGTAATCGCGATGGATCTTCTCGATCACATCCGGCCGCGTCAGCACGAGGTATTCGTTGCAGCCCTCGAGGTCCGGTCCGCCGAAGTCGTCGGCCGTCAAGTTGCAGGCCTGGATAGCGGTCCCCATCGCACCGTCGAGGACGAGGATGCGCTCGTGCAGCGCGGCGTGCAGTGCCTGGATACGGTCTGCGGGTGACATGGATCTCCTTCTGTAGCCTAGCCACGTTCGTATTTCCAAGCCCGTTTACGATTGTGCGACGACCGTGGGCAGGCCCGAAGGTTGGTTGGCCCATCTCGATTGGCGGTGACAGCGTCCTTCGGCAGCGAAACGGCGAGCCGATGTCCCGTCGGTGCCAGGTTTGTGGTAACGTTCGACACATGCACCGGCCCCGGTCGGACTCCTCTGAGCACGCACGACGGTTGGCGGAGCACGCAGCGCAGCACTTGGCTCACGACCCGCGCGTCCGCCTCGTGTATCTGTTTGGTTCGGCCGCCGATCCATCGCGCACCACGGTGCGCGACGTCGATCTGGCCGTCTTGACCGATCCGCCCTTGGCACAGGACGAGTTGCTCCGTCTCCGTGCAGACCTCGTCTTGGCCGTAGGCGGAGATTTCGACCTGGTGTCGCTCAACGACGCCTCGGTTGTCCTCGCATGGGAGGTTGCCGACGGTGGCGACTGCCTCTACGCGAGGGACCCCGACGTGGAGGTGGAGTTTGTAACCCGGGCCCGGGCCCGGTTCTGGGATTTCAAGCCGTTCCTGGATGAGCAGTGGCGGCTCGCGGGGCAGCGCTTGGAGGAGCGGCGGCGTGGTACTGCGTCCTGAAGCGCTGCGCGAGCGCCTCCTGAAGCTCGAAGAGATCATCTCGCGGCTGCAGGAAACTGGACAGACGAGTCGCAACACACTGCGCTTGAGCTTTCGCGATGCCTGGGTTGCGGAGCGCGGGCTGCAGCTCGGAGCCGAGGTCCTCTTCGATATCGGCAATCACGTGCTGAGCGCCCACTTCGGCGTGAGCCCCAAAGACTATGAAGACATCATCGCCCAACTTGCAGCCCACGGCGTGATTGACGAGCCCCGACGGACTCGCCTGCAGGGGCTCGGCGGCTTCCGCAACATTCTCGTCCACGGCTACCTGCGCGTCGATCCCGACCGTGTTGCCGACTACCTGGTGAAGGCGCCCGCCGACTTCTCCGAGTTCGCCCGCCAGGTGCGCGACTGGCTGGTGCGCACCACAACAACCTGATTTGAGCCGGCAGTTTCTGTACTCGTAGTCCGGACGGGTGCAGCTAGCGATCACCGTTGCCGACCCAAGAACCCACACACCGCCGCATCGAATGCTTCGGCAGCCTCCAGGTTCACGGCGTGGCCGGCGTCGATGCCGACGACCTCGAGGTGCGGCATCGTGCGCTCGGCGAACTCCCGATGCGGACGAAAGCGCGTCTCGCGCTCGCCGCAGATGAGGAGCGTCCGCACGCGGTTCTCGACGACGCGCTCGCGGACGCTCGAGTTGGGGACGGTGTAGCGAAACGTCCGAGCGACACCGTGCGGATCGAGAAGCGCGGCATCTGCGAGCAGAGCGCGCTGTGCTGCCGGCGGTAAGCGTGTCGCCCGCGCCGGATGGATGGGGATGCG
Organism: Candidatus Margulisiibacteriota bacterium; assembly: GCA_035541735.1. Classification (GTDB taxonomy): domain Bacteria; phylum Desulfobacterota; class Binatia; order HRBIN30; family HRBIN30; genus DATKMS01. The sequence goes on along the minus strand of DATKMS010000145.1, from coordinate 372 downwards.
CTCGATCAGCTGCCTGCCGCCTTGCTCGATCGCGTCTGCCAGTCCAGCGGCCGCCGCGCGCGTTCGCGCGACCCAGTCAGAGTCACCCAGCGCTGAGACGGAGTTGGTGAAGACGTGAGCGCTACACTGCTCGGGATGATCCAGCGCGTAGCGCAGGGTGAGAGCCGCGCCGAGCGACTGGCCGCACACGCACCAACGCTCGGCGCCGCACGCCACGCGGATCTCCTCGAAGGCACGCACGTAAGCCGCGGGGTCGTAAAGTTCGGGGTCCTCCGGCGCGGGGGAGCGGCCGTGCCCCCACAACTCGATGACCACGGGCCGCGCGACGCGCCGCAGCGCCGCGAGATTCGAGTGCCATTGCGCCCGGCCCGA
>DATKMS010000144.1:0-24771 GCA_035541735.1 Candidatus Margulisiibacteriota bacterium | reverse complement strand
CCAGTCGGCGCCACCGTCCGTCGAGCGGCTGATCACGATGTCGCGGACGCTGTCGCTGCGGAAACGCTGGTCCTCCCAGACCGCGTACAGGAAGCCGGTGTGTGGATCGACTGCGGCTGCCGGCAAACCGCCGGAGCGGATATCAGACAGTTCGCCACCTTGAAAGCTGTTGATCGTCACCGGCGGATCGAAACTGAGTCCGCCATTGTGGGACGTCTGCGCAACCTCGTTGTCGCCCGCGGTGAAATCCTCGTAGACGATGGTGAGTGCGCCGTTCGGCTGCACGAGCGGCAGCGCGCCGAGCCCAACCGCGGTCGGGCTGGACACGGTAATGAGCGAACTCCACGTCTGCGCACGGTCGTCTGAGAAGCGCAGCAACATCGGTTGGCCGATCGTGTTGCCCTGGTCCCAGGCGACGTAGACGCGGCCCCGATACGGGCTGCCGCCAAACGTGTCGACCGCGATCCAGTCCTTGTCGTTGAACAGGTTCGGGTCGTTGTCGTCTTGCGCCAGGACGGGGGCGCCGAATGTCATGCCGCGGTCATCCGAGCGTTGCACCGCGACGCCACTGCGCGCCCCTCCGAACACCAGGCTCTCGGCGTAGACGGCCCCATCCGGTCCGAACGCAACCGCCGGGTCGCTCGCCCGGTCGAATGGCCCGCCGGTTGCCACGGTCAACAGCGGCAAGTCACCCGCCATCCACGTCTGCCCGCCGTCGTGCGACGTGGCGTACCCGATCGCTGTGGAGCCGCCGTCAGGAAAGCGGCCCTGCTGAACGACCGCGACGACGACCAGCGGATTGTTCGGGTCGACGGCGATGCCCGGCTCGGTCTGCGTGTGTGCTTGCGCGCCCGTCGCCGCTTGAATCGTCTGGCGCGTAATCTCGGTGGCGGAAACTGCCTGTGCCAGACTTTGCCCCGGCTGCAGCAGCCCAAGCATGCAGGCCAGCACTATCCCGAGACCGCGTCGCATGCCGCGGCAGTGTGCGCAGCGGTGCTCTGCCTTGTCAAGGCAATATCTGGACGCGGTGGTGGGTGAATCTGATAAGGGCTCTCAGGCCTCGTCCCAGACGACGACCTCGAAGCGTTCGTGCTCCGACTCCCCGGGAAGATGCTGCTCCTCGTCTGGCATGTTCCAACCGTCCGGGTCTCCCAGTCGCTCGTCACGCGAGCTGTCGGCTTTGGCGCGAGTGTGGCCGAGCACCTCACGCAGCGACTCGCGCACCGCAGTCACGTCGAGGGTGAGAAGCTCGCAGATGTTGGCGAAGGCGAACGGCCAGTCGCGTCGATCATCCATGATCCAATCGCGCGCTTCGAGGTATTCGTACCAGCCACGGCCGCGGCGGACGCCGGCGTTGCGCAGCACGCAGTGCACGGCATCTTCGAAGATCGCGGCGACGAGGTGCATTTCGGGCGTGTTGAGGTAGTTGCCACGCAGCGGCAGCTGCGATGGCAGCACGAAGACGGGTTCCCACAGCGGCGTGGTGTTGTATGCGGTCGTCGAATGCTTCATCAGCCCACCCTCCTCTCCGGAATGCACCGCAAGGGCGCTGGGTCCCACCCCTCTTCGAGAGCACAGGCAACGCAGTAACAGGCTTCCCCGCTGCCGCTGAAGTGGCAGGCGATCGGCGCCGCCACGCCACACCGCGCGCAGCGCGTGTTGCGATCCCGTTTGCGGTACATCATCCAGAGGTTATCTCCCATCAGCACCTGTACTTGCCCTTTGGCGCGGACGCGCTCTCTCACATGCTCGGCCAACAGTTGGCGATCATAGGGACTCCGCGCCGGCAGGAACGTCCCTCCTCCGGCAAAGGAGACATGCGCGATGCCTTTGGCCATTGCGGTCATAACTGGTTCCTTCCCGGCCATGCCTGGTTCACCAAAAGGACGGACCGTCGTTATGCAAGAGCAGTACCCAATGGCGCACATCGCATGCCATGGGCGCGCCCCATCCCCCCTGCCTCGTTGTGATTACACTGCGGTATTGATGCAGCGCACAATGCGTGCAGGCCCAACATACATGACCAGGACCGAGGCATGCTGGCCATGAGGGTTATGTCCCGGAGACGGCTTGGAGGAGGGTTGTCCTCAGCCCGCCTTCTTTGGCAAAGCCGCCACCACTCCTGAAGCAAGTTTGACTTTGTCGCAGCGGCTGCACTACTCATGGCGCGGGGGTAGGCGGGAACCCTGATTGGAGCGCGTGGGCCAATCTGCTTGGTCACCGAGGAGGCTTTCCGCGCTGAAGAGGCGATGCCGGACCCTCACCATGGACTGACACGCGTGAGGCGAGACTGCTAAGCTAAACGGCCATGATCATCGTAATGAAAGCGGACATTCTGCCCGAGTCGCCGGAGGTCGCGGAGGTGATTCGCATGGCAGAGCGCTATCCCAACGTGCGCGCCGTGGCCCGCAAGATTGAGGGGACGACGCGGGTGCTCACCGAGGTCTATCTACTGGGCTCGACGAGCACACTGTCGCAGGAGCCGTTCGAGGAGTTCCCCGCCGTCGAGAAGGTCATTCGCATCCGGGAGCGCTATCGCTCGATTGGCCGGCACGCCGGGCAAGTCGAGGCGATCGGCTTCGAGTACAACGGTGTGCGCTTCAGTCAGGACGACTTTCACATCTTTCCGGGGCTGTGCGCGGTCGACACACCGGAGCATACCGAAGCGATGTTTCGCGCCCTCAAGTCCGTCGGCATCACGACGACACGGGCCGGGGCCTACAAGCCACGCACCAGCCCCTACGACTTTCAGGGGCACGGCAAGAAATGCTTGCCGTACGTGTTCGAGCTCGCCGGCAAATGCGGCATCCGGGTCATCGCAATGGAAGTAACTCACGAAACGCAGATCGACGAGATCCGCGACGCGCTGGCGGCGGCGGGGCAGTGCACCGGCGTGATGCTGCAAATCGGGACGCGCAACGCACAAAACTTCGAGCTGCTCAAGGCGGTCGGCCAACAGCAGGAGTTCCCGGTGCTGTTCAAGCGCGGCATGGGCATCACCCTCGACGAGTCGCTCAACGCCTGCGAGTACGTCGCCAACAGCGGCAACAACCGTATCGTCTTCTGCCTGCGCGGCATGAAAACGCAGCTCGGCGATCCCCACCGCAACCTCATCGACTTCGGACACGTCCCGGTGGTACGCCGGCTGACGCGGCTCCCGGTGTGCATCGATCCATCGCATGCGGTGGGCAAGAAGGATGTGGCACCGGACGGCATCCTCGATATCGCCCACGCCACGGCGCAGGGCATCATCGCGGGAGCCAACATGGTGCTGGTCGATTTCCATCCGCGACCCGAGCAAGCCCTGTGCGACGGCCCGCAAGCGTTGCTTCTCGAAGAGCTGGAGTACTTCGTGCGCGACACGCAGCTGGTGCGCAATGCGTATCTCGAACGCTGCCGGCTGCGCGCCAGCCTGCGCAACGCAGTGCACTGACCGCTCGGCGCTTGTCGCAGAAGCGGCCGCGTGTCACTGTGAGGGCATGACCACCGCCTCCACCGGCACGATCCTGGTTGCCAGCCCCCGCGGATTTTGCGCGGGCGTGTCGTACGCCGTCGAGATCGTCGATCTGGTGCTGGAGCGTCACGGCCCGCCGGTCTATGTGCGTCACGAGATCGTCCACAACCGCTACGTCGTCGACAAGCTGCGGGCGCAGGGTGCCCGCTTCGTTGATGACCTCGCCGAGGTTCCCGAGGGCAGCTTGCTGATTTTCAGCGCGCACGGCGTGTCCCCCGCGGTACGGGCGGAGGCACGGCGGCGCCGCCTGCGCGTGGTGGATGCAACTTGTCCTTTGGTGACCAAGGTGCACCTGCAGGCCCTCAAGCACGCCCGCGACGGTTGTGAGATCCTCCTCGTCGGCCACCGCGGGCACGTCGAGGTGGAGGGAACGCTCGGCCACGCACCACAACAGATGCACCTGGTCGAGACGGTTGAGGAGGTCGCGCGGCTGCACGTGCGCAACCCGGAGCGTGTCGCCGTGGTGACACAGACCACGCTGTCCGTCGACGACACGCGCGCCATCGTCGATGCCATTCGGCAGCGCTTTCCCGCCGTCCGCACGCCGCCCAAGGACGATATCTGCTACGCCACGCAGAACCGCCAGACGGCAGTCAAGGAACTGGCCCGCCAGAGCGAACTTGTCCTGGTCATCGGCTCGCCGACCTCCAGCAACGCCAACCGCCTCGTCGAGGTGGCGCGCAATGAGAGCACCGCGGCGCGTCTGATCGAGGACGCACACGGCATCGAACCTGCCTGGCTCGCCAATGTCAGCACCGTTGGCCTGACCGCTGGCGCATCGACCCCGGAGCCCCTGGTCCAGGAGGCCATCGGCCGCCTCCACGATTTGGGATTTGCAACTGTTCGTGACCTGCAAACGGCAGAGGAGAACGTCACCTTTCCACTGCCGCGCCAACTGCGCGCCGATACCATCGTGCCGTCATCTCGGCCGTAGGCGGCGGGCCTCATCCCCGCCGGTTCTGCACATAGCAAGCTGGGCGGTGGTCAAGTGCCATCAGAACGGAGGAGCGCACCATGTTGTTGGACGGGAAGGTTGCTCTGATCACCGGCGCGGCGCGCGGCATCGGGCGGGCGACGGCGATGCAATTGGCCGCAGAAGGCGCTGCCGTCGGCGTGGCCGACATTGCGCCTGAGGTGAACGACACCGCAGCGGCGATCCAGCGCACTGGGCAGCGGGCTGCGGCTGCCGTCTTTGATATCGCTGATCCGCTGCAGGTGCAGGCCGGCGTGCAGCAACTGCGCGAGCGGTTGGGTGACGTTGACATCCTGGTGAACGATGCTGCCATCGTCACCAATATCGCGCCGCTCGTTCGCATGACGCACGAAGCGTGGAACCGGGAGGTGGCGGTGAACCTCTCGGGCGCCTTCAACATGATCAAGGCGGTCATCGAGCCGATGTTGCGGAAAGGCTGGGGCCGCATCATCAACATCTCGTCGGTGGCGGCCACCGGCGGGCTGCACAACCAGGCCGGCTACGCCGCCAGCAAGGCGGCGTTGCTCGGTCTGACGCAGACGGTGACCCTGGAGTACGCGCGGGGCGGCATCACCTGCAACGCCATCTTGCCTGGGCTCATCGGCACGGAACTGGCGCAGATGATGCCGCCGGAGATCAAAGAACGGGCCATTGCCATCACCCCGGCGCGGCGCCTTGGGGAGATGCAGGAAGTCGGCCACCTGGTCGCCTTCCTGGCATCCGACCGCGCCGGCTTCATCAACGGCGCGACCATCCACATTGACGGCGGGCTCCGCCTGAACGTCGTGCCTGTCGGCAGCCGACGCGAACTGGCCGAGGTCACCGGCCGGTAGGGCCTGCGGCCGGCATCACTCTTGCGCCCGCTACCCTGAGGGTAGACGCCCCACCGCCGCCAGGGACCCAGATCTCGCGACAGGTTTGCGGTCTGCGGGCGTGTTCGTAAGGTTGGGAAGTTGCGAAGCGAAGGTGACGCTGATAGGGCTTCGTTCCTTCCGGCGCACGATTTGCTTCACTGTGACAGGGAAGCATGGCTCAGCCGTTCAAAATAGATCGCGTACTGTTCGCAACCGATCTCTCATTGGCGTGCGAACCGGCGCTCCGTTACGCCACCGCCATGGCAAGCCGCTTCAACGCGGAACTGTTCCTCTTGCACGTCGTCCCGGCAGGGACGTCGGCGGCGGCGCAAGGCTCCGAACGCCGGGCGGCGGTTGTCATGGGGCAACTGCGCCAGCGACTGCTCAACGTCCATGACAAGTTCACGATGGCGATCCTTTCCGGCGACCCTGCTGCACGCATTCTGCAGAAGGCGCATGATGTCGAGGCCGACCTGATCGTCATGGGCACGTCGGAGCGCAACCCGGCGCCCGGTTGCGTAACCGACAAGGTTGTCTGCGGTGCACCCTGCCCTGTCCTCACCGTGCCACATGCGCGCGAACTGCCGACGGAGCTGCATCCGTGAAGGCCCCGACCATCGAGGGCCTCATGCGGCGCGACCCCGTGACCATTACGCCGCTCGACACGCTGGCGGCGGCGCAATCGCTCATGCAACGCGTGGGTGTCCGACAGTTGCCCGTGGTGGAGAAGGGCGAACTCATTGGCATCCTCTCCGAGCGTGACATGCGCGCCCATAGCGGCTACCTGGAACGCACCAAGGTGGACGCCGCCATGAGCGAGCGCCTGATCACCGTGAGTCCCAAAGACTCGGCGGCCCGCGCCGCCCGTCTCCTGCTCGACCAGAAGATCAACGCCGTGCCCGTGGTCGAGGACGGCCGGCTCGTGGGTATCGTTTCGCGCAGCGACCTGCTGCACCTGCTGGTAGAGATCGTCGACGCACAGCAGGGGAAAGGAAGCTGACATGGGGCGTGCGTGGTTCTGCAGTGCCGTGGTTATGTGTCTGGTGATGCTGCCTGCAGCCGGCCGGGCGCAAGAGAAACCGCACGGTCCACAACTCCCCCAGGGCTGGAAATTCACCATGCCGGAGGGTGATCCGGAGGCGGGCAAGGCCGCCTTCCAAAAGATGGAGTGCTACAGCTGCCACCGCGTGCCGAACGCCGACTTACCGAAGGAACGCTCCAGTGGCGGCATCGGTCCGGACCTGGTCGCCGGTTACAGCAAGCTCCCCGCGGCGTTCCTGGCCGACTCGATCATCAACAGTCACCATTACATTTCCGGGACAATCGAGCGGTACCGTGGCCTCGATAAGGTGTCGTCGAAGATGGGCGACTACAGCTCGATCATGACCGTGCGGGATCTGATCGACATTGTCGCGTTCCTCAAGCACCTCGGCCCTCCATCCTCCCACCCAGAGCATCAGTAGCGCCCTCGTCATCCCTTCCCAGAGCTTGGAAGAAACCAGGGCGCGCCTAGCGTTTCTGGGAACGTCGGGAACGTTAGGGAGTGCTCACGGACCACGGTCCGTGCTAGGCTGCACCTACTGGCAGGGCGATTGCCCGAGTCCTTTGTGGAGGTGCCGCTGTGCATGTCGAGAAGTGGATGACCCGTGAGGTCCATTGCGTGAAACCCCTGGACTCGATCCAGCATGCCCGTGACCTCATGGAGCAGCATCGGATCAACCAGCTGCCGGTCGTCGTCAACAGCCGCCTGGTTGGCATCGTCACCGATCGCAACCTGCGGGATGCCTTTCCGTCGGTCTTCGATGCGCCGCCGTTGGGCAAATCCCACAAGCCGACGGGGACCGACCCGAAGCAGATCAGAATCGAAATGGTGATGACACCCAACGTGTTGACGCTCGGTCCGAAGGACGACGTGATCGAAGCTGCGCGCATCATGCGGCGCGAGCGCATCGGTGCCATTCCCATTGTCGAAGGGCATCGCGTCGTCGGCATTCTCGCCCGAAGCGATGTGTTGGACGCCTTCGTCGCCGTCGCAGCGGCAGGAACGCCGAAGTCCCTATGAGCATCCCGACACGAACTTCGCATCACGAGGAGGACACGCAATGGCCAAGGCAAAGGAGAAGAAAGGCGAGGGCAAGACCCGCGAGATCGTACCTGTCACCCGCGTCCCCTCGCTGCCGCTCTGGGAACGCGAATTCGACCGGTTGTTCGACCGGCTGTCGCACGAGCTCCGCTTCCCCTGGCCGAGCCTGTGGGGCACGGAACGCTGGTGGCCAACGCGTGAGCTGCGCCTGCGCACGCCGCCCGTGGACGTGTACGAGGAGAAGGACGCTGTCGTGGTCAAGGCTGAGCTGCCGGGCATGTCCAAGGAAGACATCGACGTGAACCTGACCGGCTTGACCCTCACCATCAAGGGCGAGAAGAAGCGTGAGGAAGAGGTCAAGGAAGCCGACTATCACCGCAGCGAACGCGCCTACGGCGCCATTGTGCGGACGATCGAGCTTCCCGCCGAGGTGAACGCGGAGGCCGCCGAGGCAACCTTCAAGGAGGGCGTGCTCAACATTCGGTTACCCAAGACCGAGCAGGCAAAGCAGAAGCAAGTCAAAGTCAAGGTCGAATAAGAGCGGAACTTGGAAGTGGGAGCCGTTGCCGATGTGCCGCCGCGGTGAGCAGCGGCGCGCGTCAGGGGCCGCGGCGGTTGTGGACCCTGCCGACTTGGAACTTCTGCCGCGCCGCGATCGCTTGCAGCGCCGCACGCGCCTGGGTGGCCACCTCGGGCGGCGGATTGAGGTCGAGCGCCTCCAGGAAATGTTGATAGGCGGGCGTGGGCTCGTCGAACGTTTCCAGGAGCACGAGCCCGGCGCCTAGATGCGCTGCAGCGGCGTCGGGTCCGTGCGGATAATCTCGCAGATGTCGTCGAAAGACGACCAGCGCCGCCTCGGCGTGACCGTTGCCGCGCAGCCATTCCCCCAAGGCCAGCGACTGCTCGGGTGACAACAGGCCGCGCGTTGCCTGTGCACCGAGCGAGAAATAGAGCTGCGCTGCCTCGCGCCTGCGGCCCTCGGCCAACGCGTCACGCAGCGCCTCCTCCGCGGTTTGCACAGCCTCCGGCGCGGCAACGCCCCGATACTCGCGCGGTCGCTCGGTCAGTTCCCGTCGGTCCATCAACCACGCCACGCCCAGGCCGGCAATGAAACCACCGATGTGCGCACCGTACGCCACGCCGCCGCCTTCCACGCCGCGGGTGACCAGGAACGGCAGCAGGTTATCCAGCAAGAGATACGCGCCGAGAACCAACCGTGCCGGCACCAGGAACACATCCATGAAGAACGGGAACAGCAGAACCAATAGGCGCACCTGATTGCGCGGGAAGAAGAGGTAGTAGAAGCCGAGCACCCCCGAGATCGCACCGGACGCCCCCACCAATGGCAGTAGCGACGCGGAGGCGAAGAGGGTGTGGAAGAGCGTCGCGGCGACGCCGGTTCCGAGGTAGGCGATCAAATAGACGAATCGGCCGAGGCGATGCTCGACGTTGTCGCCGTAGATCCACAGGAACAGCATGTTGCCGAACAGATGCAGGAAGCCGGCGTGCAGGAAGAGCGAGTAGAAGAGGTTCACCAGGCGTGGCGCCGCCGGCCGGAAGCCGTAGTGAAAGACGAACAAATCGTAGGCCGACGTATTCTCGAGAATCTCCCGCACGGGCACACGCTGCGGCAGGCTGCGCGCCACGATGCGCAGGTACTCCTGCAGCGCCGGATCGTTGGGATCCACCGCGACGGAGCTCAACGGCAGCGTGATCACGATGTACACGGCGACGTTGGCGAGCACCAGCGCGTACGTCATCGCCGGGACACCGCGCGGATTGGGTGAATCGCCGAGGGGGAGGAGCATGGGGAGAGAGTGACCAGTGACCAGTAACCAGTGATCGAGTAATCAGTGATCGAGTGATCAGTGGGCCCAAGGGATTGGAATCCACTCGATTACTGATCACTGATCACTCGATCACTTCCACCTTATCTTCCAGTAAACTGCGGCTTGCGCCGCTGTAGGAACGAGGCGACGCCTTCGCGGAAGTCTTCGGTGGTGAAGCTCGCCACCATCTCGCGGTCGGCGATCTCCATCGACGTCTGCAGGTCGTTGAACAGGTCGCTGTACAGCTGCCGCTTCATGAGCCGGATGGAGCGCGGCGAGCACAACGTGGCCATCTCGGTGGCGAGCTCGCGTACCGTCGGCAGCAACTGCTCGTGTGGGACCACGCGGTTCACCAGCCCCATCTGCAGCGCCTCCTCGGCGCTCACCAGCCGTCCGGAAAACAGGATGTCACAGGCGTTCGCCATACCGACCAGCCGCGGCAGGAGATAGGCGCTGCCATGTTCGGCGACCAGCCCGCGGCGCGAGAAAATCGTTCCCAGGCGGGCGCGGTCCGAGGCGATGCGCATGTCGTAGTAGAGCATGTACGACAGCCCCAGCCCGGCGGCGGCGCCGTTGACCGCCGCAATCACCGGTTTCTGCAGTCCGAGCGGATAGCTGTACTCACCCCGAAACGCGGCGGGCAGCGACGCATCCATCTGGACCGCAAGGTTCGGGTCGTGGACGCTCAAGGCGGACGCATCGCCGCTGCCTTGTGCCGCCTGCAGCATTTCCATGTCGGCCCCGGCGCAGTAGCCCTTGCCGGCGCCGGTCACGATCATGACGCGCACCGCCGGATCCTTGTCTGCCGCATGCAGCGCGTGCCGCACCTCCGCCCCCATGCGCATCGTCCAGGCGTTCAGCTTCTCCGGGCGGTTCAACGTCACCGTCGCGACGTGGTCCGATACCTCGTAAAGGATCTCATCGTACTTCATGCATTCTTCCTCTCCTTGCTCTGCTGCGCGTACATCGGAGACGGCGCAACTGCAACCCGACGCGGGTTCCGTTGCATCGGCCCACGATCGTGGAAGGGATTTTCTTGCGGCCTTTCGCCGACCGGTGGTAGGGTCGGGGCTCCCGACTGGGGAGAAGCGGATGCTGATGCTGGATCAAAAGAATCCTGCCGTATTCCAGAACGTGCCCAACCGTGCCATGACTGGAACTGTCTCGGCTCGCGTCCGTTCCTGACTGACGACACACGCAGGAGGCCCTTCACCGGAGGCCGCGGACGCGAGAGGCGTTCGTGGCCTCCGGCGCTTTGAGGGTATGGAGTGATGACTGCGAAAGTCGAAGTCCTGGGTAGCACTCGCGTCCACCGCCTCCCCGGCGGTGTTGCCGAAGTCGCACTGCTCGCGTCCCCGGCGGTGCTGCAGACGCTTTCGGACACGGTCATGCAGGTGGTCGATTCAGCCATCGTTGGCCGCCTGGGGGTGACCGAGCTGGGCGCTGTCGGGTTTGGCGGCATCTGGGTGTGGACGATGCTGGTGGCTTTCGTCGGCGCGGCAACGGGTGTGCAGACCTTCGTGTCGCACGCGTTCGGTGCGGGCGAGCGCAAGCAGTGCGGGCCGTGGGTGTGGCAGGCGCTCTACGCGTTACTGCCGGCCGCGGTGCTCTGGGTGGTCGCCATCGAGTTGGCGTTCGGGCCACTCATTCGCCTGCTCGGTCCGTCGGCAGAGCTGCAGGCGCTGGCAACGAGCTACGCACACGGCCGCCTGTGTGGTGCACCGGCGGTCGTCGCGGCGGTGACGTTGACGTCGTTCTTCCGCGGTCTCGGCGACACGCGCACGCCGTTGATGGCGACGGTGCTGGCCAATGTGCTCAATGCGCTCGCCTGCTACGGCCTGGTCTTCGGGCGTTTTGGCTTGCCGGCGCTTGGCGTGGCTGGCGCGGGCATCGCGACTGCAATCTCCAACTGGACGTACACGGGCATCATGTTGGTGGCGCTGCTGCGCCCGCGCATGGTCACCGAGTACGCGACGCGGCCGACGCCTGCGGACCCCAGCGCGATGTGGCGCTACGCGCGAACCAGTGTCCCAGTCGGTGGGCAGTGGGTGCTTGACATGATCTCGTTCGCGCTTTTCTCGACGATCATCGCGCGCATGGGCGACACGCAGATGGCGGCGAGTCAGGCGATGATTCAGCTGTTGTCGCTGTCGTTCATGCAAGCCTTCGGCATCTCGATCGCCTGTGGGGCGTTGGTGGGGCGCTACGTCGGTGCGCGCGACCTGCCATCCGCCGAACGCGCCCATCATTCGGCCATGAAGCTCGGCATGGCGCTCGCGACTGCAGTCGCCGTGCTGTTTCTCGCGGTTCCCGACGCGCTGCTGGGGATCTTCACCAGTGACCCGGAGGTCATCATGCTCGGCCGACCGTTGCTGGCGCTCGGGGCGTTGTTCCAGTTGCTCGACGCCGTTGGCATCATCGCCGGCGGCTCGTTGCGTGGCGCCGGTGATACGCGTTTCCCGTTCGTCATGCAGGCGACGTTGGCGTGGTGCGTACGGCTGCCGCTCGTCTACTGCTTCGCGGTCGTGCTGGCGCGCGGCGTGGTCGGGGCGTGGTTCGGTGAGCTGCTGTACGTCGCCGTGCTGGGCTCCGCGTGGTTACTACGGTTCCGCAGCGGCGTGTGGAGGACGATCAGGATTTAGTTGTCTAGCAGTCTGGCGGACTTGCACTCGGGAAGAAAATGGAAAACCGGAAACACGAAACCGCAGATTCAAAACCGATCAATGCCCGCCCCGTTTGCCCGTTTTCGGTTTCCTGTTTCCAGTTTCCTGTTTTTCATTTCCTCACTTCCTAGCGACCAGCTTTGTAGTGATCCGCCAACACCCGCGCCACGCAACACGTGAGACGCATGCCCGTAGCCAGGTCGAGGAACTCGTTCGGGCCGTGGGCGTTGGCGTGCGGGCCGAGGACGCCGGTGATCATGAACTGCGCGCTCGGAAACTTCTCGCCGAGCATGCTCATGAACGGGATCGTGCCGCCTTCGCCCATGTAGCAGGCTTCTTTGCCGAAGAAATCGAGCGACGCCTGGCGCAGGGACTGCTCCAGCCACGGTGCGAATTGCGGCGCATTCCAGCCGGTGGCAGCTTCCAGCAAGTCGAAGCGCACGTGTGCACCGTACGGCGGGTCGGTTTCGAGGATCTGCTTGATGGCCCGCACTGCGGCCTTGGCGTTCGCTGTGGGCGGTAGCCGCACAGAAAGCTTCACCGTGGTCGCAGGACGCAACACGTTTCCCGCCTTGTCGAGCGGCGGCAGGCCACCCGCGCCGGTGATCTCGAGCTGCGGCCGCCAGGTGCGGTTGAGCAAGAGCTCCGTGATGTCGCGGGTCACCGGCGATGTGCCGGGCTGGAACGGAAACGAGGCATGCACAAAGTCGCCAAGCACCGTAGCCGTCGCGGCCGCCTGCCGCATGCGCTCATCCGGTACCTCAACGCATAAGTCGCGCGCGATGACCACTCCGGTCTGCTCATCCTCCAGGCGGCTGAGCAGTTGTCGCAGGATGCGAAAGGTCGACGGCACGATGCCGCTGGCAGCGCCGGAGTGGACGCCTTCAGTGAGCGTGGAGATCGTCAGGTTACCGTTGAGCAGGCCGCGTAACGAGGACGTGATCCACAACCGCTCGTAGTCGCCGCAGCCGGAGTCGAGGCACACGACGAGACTCGGGCTGCCGAGCCGGTCCTGCAACGCATCGATGTAAGGCGGCAGGTCGCCGCTGCCGCTTTCTTCGCAGGCTTCGATGAGCACCACGCAGCGCGCGCAACGGATGTGCTGCCGCTTCAGCGCATTGACCGCGGTGATCGCGGCAAACGCCGAGTAGCCGTCATCCGCGCCGCCGCGCCCGTACAGCCGGCCGTCCTTGACCACGGGTGTCCATGGACCCAACCCCTCGCTCCACCCATCCATCGGCGGCTGCTTGTCGAGGTGGCCGTAAAGCAGCACTGTTTCGTCGGAGTCGCCGGCGACGTCGATCAACAGCAGCGGTGTCCGCCCCGGCAGGCGCACGACCTCCAGCTGCAACCCCGGAACGTTCTGGGCGCGAACCCAATGCGCAACCAGCTCGACGGCCCGATCCATATGACCGTGCTGCTGCCATTGCGGATCGAACGCCGGGGATTGATTGGGGATGGTGATGTACTCCCGTAGGGTCGGAAGGATGCTGTCCACCCACACGCGCTCGACGAACTCGCGGATCTGGCTCGGATTCATATTCGTGGTCCTTGGTCCTTGGTCTAGCGGTCCCTGGTTACTACAGCCGGAAGCCGGGGACCAGAGACCAGGGACCAGAAATCAGCGACCGTGTTTTGTCCCGTTGCGCTGGCAGCAGCGCTTTCCTAGAAAACGCACATGGATCTCCAACTGACTGAACGGCACGTCAAGTTCCGCGACGAGCTGCGCACGTGGTTGCGGGCGAACCTGTCACGCCCGTGGCGCGAGGAGCTGCGCGACCCGCGGGCCACCGAGGACAGCTTGATGGAGGTGCGCCGGAAATGGCAGCGCCAGTTGTACGAAGCCGGCTACCTCGGCATGGACTGGCCGCGCGAATGGGGCGGCCGCGGCGCCACCGCGGTCGAGGGCGCCATCTTCGAGGACGAGCTGGCACGCGCCGACGCGCCGCAGATTCTCAACTTCCTCGGCATCAACCTGCTCGGCCCGGCGTTGATCCATCACGGCGGCGAAGCGCAGCGGCGCCGCTTCCTGCCGCCCATGCTCGCCGCCGACGAAATCTGGTGCCAGGGATTCAGCGAGCCGGGCGCCGGCAGCGACCTGGCATCGTTACGCACGAGCGCGGTCGTCGACGGCGACGACTTCGTGCTGAACGGGCAGAAGATCTGGACCACCTTCGGCCCGTGGGCCGACTGGATCTTCGTGCTGGCGCGCACCGACGCCGCCGACCGCCACGGCGGCATCTCGTTCATCCTCTGCAAGCTCGACACCCCCGGCGTGACCGTACGCCGCTTGCGGCAGATCACCGGCGAAAGCGAGTTCGGCGAAGTGTTCTTCGAAGACGCCCGCGTGCCGCGCGAGAATCTCGTCGGCCAGATCGGCGAGGGCTGGCGCATCGCCATGACGGTGCTCGCCTACGAACGCGGCGGCCTGGCGCTGGCATACGCAACGCGCTTCGGACGCGACCTCGCGCATCTGGCCGCGGCGTGCAAAGAGCATGGCCGCACCGACGCCGCGACCCGCGAGAAGCTGGGGCGGCTCGTGGTCGAGAATGAGGTGATGCGCGCCAATGGCATCCGCAGCCTGGCCAACTTCGCCGACGGCAAGGTGCCGGGACCGGAATCGTCGATCGAGAAGCTCTACTGGAGCGAGTTCGACAAGCGCTTCCGTGAAACCGCCCTCGACATGCTCGGCCCGGGCGGCCAGTTGCTCCGCACCAGCTCTGACGCCCGCACCGACGTCGACTGGGCGCGCGAGTTTCTGTGGTCGCGCGCTGGGACGATCTACTCTGGGTCCTCCGAAATCCAGCGCAACATCATCGCGAAGCGGGTGTTGAACCTGCCGACGGAGGGCCGATGAAATTCGATTTGTCAGAAGACCAAGCCATCCTGCGGCAATCGACACGCGATTTCCTGGCGAGCGAGTGGCCACCGGAGCGCGCGCGGCGGGTCATGGAACATGAGCCGCGCGGCTACGAACCGGCCGACTGGCAACGCCTCGCCGAGATGGGTTACCTCGGACTCATCTTGCCGGCGAGCGCCGGCGGGCAGGGGCTGGGCGCCATCGAATTGGCGATCGTGCTCGAAGAAGTCGGACGCGCGTGCATGCCCGGCCCGTACCTCGATGCGGTGTTGGCCGCGGCGACGCTTGCCGCCGCGGGCGGACAAGAAGCGTTGCTTGGTGCGATCAGTGCCGGCGCACAACTCGTGACACTGGCGCGTGAGGACGCACCCTTTTGCGGCACCAAGGCGACCCCGACCCGTTACGAAGGCGGTCGCGTCTGCGGCAGAAAATACTTCATCCCATTCGCGGCACAGGCGGATGCATTGCTGGTTGCGACGCCGGACACGCTGTGTCTGGTGCGCAAGCCCTTCGATGTCGTCGGGATGCCCACGCTAGACCCGGCGCAGCGCTTCGGTGAGGTCACCCTCGATCACACGGCGACTGCGGTCGGTCCGGCAAGCCTCCTGGAACGCATCGACCGCCTCGCGGCGGTCGGTGCCAGCGCCATGCTGCTCGGCGTCATGAGCCGCGCAATGGAGATGACGCTCGACTACGTGCGCACGCGGCAAGCCTTCAAGCGGCCGATCGGCTCGTTTCAGGCGCTGCAGCATCGCCTCGCCGACATGCTGCTGAAGACCGAGTCGACACGCTCCGCGGTCTATCGCGCCGCGTGGTGCTACGACACCAACGACGCAGACGCAGCGCTCGCCTGCGCCGCCGCCAAGGCCTATGCCGGCGATGCGGCTCGCGTGGTCTGCGGCGAGTCCATCCAGATGCACGGCGGCATCGGCTTTACCTGGGAACTCGACGTGCACTTCTACTTCAAGCGCGCCAAGACGCTCGAGCAGTTCTACGGTTCCACCGAGTCGCAGCTCGAGCAGGCGCTGGCGGCGGTGGGGTTTTGATCGGTCATCGAGTAATCAGTGATCAAGTAACCAGTGATCAAGTGATCAGAAAACCACTGCTGATCACTGATTACTGATCACTCGTCATCTTCTACGCCCCCAGCTCCACCGGGATCCGGGTGAAGCCGCGGAAGATGAAACTGGGATGGAGCGGCAGGCGTTCGTCGTCCGTGCGCTCGAAGCGCGTCGTGCGCTGCAGCAGCACGCGGATCGCCACCTGCGCCTCCAGGCGCGCGAGGTTGGCACCGAGGCAGTAGTGCGGGCCGAAGCCGAACGCCAGGTGACGATTGTCCGCGCGCCCGATGTCGAACGTCTCCGGGTCGGAGAAGATGGCCTCGTCACGGTTCGCGGACCCCAGCAAGAGCAGCACGTTGGTACCCGCCTCGATCGTCTGGCCGGCCACCGCGGTGCGCTGTTTGGAGTAGCGTGCGTCGACCTGCACCGGCGAAGAGAAACGCAAGGCTTCGTCGATCGCCGCCGGCAGCAGCTCCGGCTGCGCACGCAGCCGCGCCAGTTGGTCGGGATGCCGCATCAGCTCGACGGCGGCGTTGCCGATCAGATTCGTGGTCGTCTCGTTCCCGGCAACCAGCAGCAGGATGAGCATCTGCAGCATCTCGTCGAAGGTGAGCCGTGATCCCTCCAACTCGGCTGCGACCAGACCGCTCAGCAGATCCTCACGCGGCTGCGCTCGGCGCTCGGCGATCAATTCCGTGAAGTAGGCGCGCATCTCGTCGATGAGCTGCAGCTCGCGGGCGATGACCTCCGGCGGCTCCGGAGCGAGCAGGCCGAGGCCGAAATTTTCGACCAGGCCGTCCGACCACTCCTTGAACTGATCGCGGTGGTCCATCGGCACGCCGATCATCTCTGCAATGACGATCACCGGCAGCGGGTACGTCAGCGCCTGCACGAGATCGACCTGGCCCCGCGCCAATGCCGCGTCGAGCAATTCGTGCGCGATCTCCTCCATGCGCGGCGCCAGCCGGCGAATCATGCGCGGCGTGAAGGCCTGGTTCACCAGTCCGCGCAAGCGGGTGTGCTCCGGGGGATCCTGCATCAACATGCTCGGCGGCAGGTCGGCACGCAGCTCCACTCCGGGCGGCGGCGGGAAGAAGTTCGACCACGTCGTCGGGTCCTTCAGAATCGCCTGGATATCGTCGTAGCGAAACACCGACACCAGCGGCAGGCCCTCGTGCGCGTACACGGGATGCTCGCGGCGTGCGCGGGCGTACAACGGGAAGGGATCGTAGCGGACGTCGGGGTCGAAGGGATTGAACGTGAACGGCCGCGCGTGGTCCATGCTCAAGGCATCATTTGCGGAAGAACATGTCGCACGCAATCAGCGCCATCATTACGGCGAACCCTTTGCGCAGCACCGGTCCGGGGATGAGCTGCGCCAGGTACCCACCGAGATAGCCGCCGAAGAAGAAGCCCAGCGCCACCAGTACGGCAACCTGCAGGTCGACGTGGCCGTTACGATAGTACTGCAGGAACGCCAGCAACCCGAGTGGCGGCAGCAGCACCGCGAGGGACGTTCCCTGCGCGCTGTGCTGCGACATGCCGAACAGATACACGAGCAGCGGCACCATGATGAAGCCCCCACCGAGCCCGGTCAGTCCGCTGAGGGTTCCACCGATCAGTCCAACGAGTACTCCGAGCATGACCAGCTCCCGAGTGGTTCTCTTACGTCCGAGCACCGACGAGAGCCTGCACCGCGTGGGTGAGGCCATCGACGCTGAGGTGGTACATGGGGAAGAGGCGGCGAATGACACGCGCGGTGTCCGCCTCCCAATAAGCGGGGCCCTCCGGATTGAGCCACACAGTGCGGTCGAAGTGCGTGGCGATGCGGTGCAGCCAGACGACGCCGGGAGTCGGTGCTGTGCGCCGTGGATCGATGTTGCCGTATGGCTCCAGCAACTCTGCCGGATGCATGGCGGCGTCACCGACGAACAGTGCCTTCCAGCGGCTGTCGAGGCGGCGCAGCACGTCTCCGGTGGGAATGGCGTCCTTCTTCAGCATGCGCGCGCTGGTGTAGAGGTGGTCGTAGACGCAGTTGTGGAAGTAGTACGGCTGGAAGTCGCGCAGGCCGCGCTCCTCGTGCAGCGCGGTGAGCAGTTGGCTCACGGGCTCGTAGTACGGTTCCATGGTGCCGCCGACGTCCATGAGCAGCAGCAAGCGCACGTCGTTGCGCCGCGGCGGCCGGAAGATCAGCTCGATCTCGCCGGCGTTCTTGCAGGTCTCGTCGATCGTCTCGTCGAGATCCAGCTCCGTGGCATCGCCGCTGCGCGTCAGTTGGCGCATGCGGCGCAGCGCCACGCGCAACTGGCGGGAGTCGAGCGTCGCATCGGTGCGGTAATCCTTGAAGCGCCGTTCCTCGGCAACCTTCATCGCCGAGCGGCTCTTGCTCGCTCCGCCGACGCGGATGCCGGTCGGGTGCTGCCCGCCGTGCCCGAAGGGCGACTTGCCGCCGGTGCCCACCCATTTTCCGCCGCCGTCATGGCGTTCGGTCTGCTTCTCCAGGGTTTCGAGGAAGCGTTTCATCAGCTCATCGGAGCTCAAGCGTTCGAGTTGCGCGAGCTGCTCCGGTGTGAGGTTCGGAAAGTTCTTCGGATCGCGCAGCCACTCGAGCACTTTCTTGGTGACCTCGTCACTGACCGCGCCCTCGACGCCCTTGAACACGCGGGCGAAGACCCGATCGTAGTGATCGAAGTACGTCTCGCTCTTGATCAGACATGCCCGTCCGAGATGGTAGAAGCCGAGCAGGCTCGACCCGTGCAGGCCTTCCTCGAGCGCCCGGAGAAACGTCTGCCACTCCTGGATCGCGACGGGCACACCCTCGTCGCGCAAGCCGTAGAAGAGGTCGAGAAACATAGCCGCCAGAGTTGACGGTCGACGGCCCAGAGTCAAGAGACGGGCGGGTGCAGCGGTCGTGGGCGCCGTTCCCGTCCACTGCCTCGCGTCGTCTGTGGCGGATGGAGTCGTTGACAAACAGAAGTCGGTTCAGTCATGGTACGCGCCATTGCGATCGCTGCGGTTGCCGCTGGCGACGGAGGTGCGGGTCACACGGGGGGCGTGTGGAGGGCGCAATGAGGACGGATGGGTGGGGCAGCTGGTGGCGGAGAGAGAGCACGGGGCGGCTCGGCGTACGGCACTCGTATCTGGGGTGCGCAATCCGCACGTTTGGGCGCGGCTTTCGACCGCTCCTCCTTCTTCTTCCCGTGGTCTTCTCAAACACGGCTGGCGCCCAGAGCAACACGCCGACCGGCACCCCCACTGCCATAACCGGTGGCGAGCACGCCAACCTGCTTCTGAATATGAAATCGACCAGCGCTACGGCTGCACGGTTCGGAACCACTGGCATCTTCTCCTCCAGTGGAGACAGCACGGCCAGTTTCCTTCCGGTGACCTCCGGTCGATTGTCGAACATGCATGTCTACTGCGTCACCCCACCCGGCGCGGGTACCGTCACGTTCAACATCCGCGCCAACGGGGCTGACGCCGTGGGCGCACCGGGCGACGTGACGTGTTCAATCACCGGCGCCTCGGCCCACACCTGCAGCGACACGACGAATCACTACGATTACGCGAGCACGGACAAGATCGACGTCGCGATGACGCCCTTGGCATCACCATCCGTCGGGGTGTGTTCGGTCTCGTTCCAGGTCACGGCGTATGGTTCAGACAGCGCAGCGCACAACGCGATCCTGGTCATCGGCGCCGACGGCACCTCCAGCCCCACCGATGGCCAGTTTTGCGGCTGGGGCACGGTCGATGACAGCGCCGCACTGCGTTGCACGCAATCGACAGAGGCCCTGGCAACCTTCGTCATGCCGAACGCCGCGACGTTGCAAGGTCTGGCCGTCGTGATGAATTCGAACGTGACGTCCGGCCGGACGGAGACCTTCACCGTACGCGTCAATGGGGCATCGACGGCGTCGGTCTGCACCGTCTTCGCCAATGGAACTTCGTGCAAGGATACGACCGACCTCATCAACCTCAGTCCGGGCGATCTCGTCGATGTCCTGTTCAATCGAACCGGATCTCCCCAGACGCTCGCTCGACACATCACGTTGGAGTTCAGTGGCATCGGAACCATCGTGCCGGTGGCGCGATCCTTCAACGCCGGCACGACGTATCTGAGTTCCTACAACGACAGCACGACCTCGACAAAGGCTTTACAGAGGTTCCCGCAAGCCGGAATTCTCAGGAACCTTACCGTCGCTACCAGCACCAGCCCGGCAATACAGACTGCCGTGACAGCGCGGCAAGGGTCGACGAGCAGCGTGTCTGATTCATCCCTGATGTGCGCCGTGGCGGCCGACGGCGCGAGTTGCTCTGACACGTCGCACGCAGTGGTGGTGGCGGCTGGGGACTTCTTCAACGTCTCAGAGTCCACGCAAGGGACGACAGACAGCACGCAGTGGTTGACAGGGAGCTTCGAAATTCAAGATCTGCCGACGCCCACTCCGACAACCACCCCATCGTGCTCTCCGACCCCCTCGCCTCCACCGACTTCGACACCAACGCCCACCCTGACATCGACCATCACCCCCAGCGCGACGCCTCGGCCGACGGCGACCGTGACCCTGCCGCCGATCGCAACCCCAACTGGCACACCGATGGCAACCCCGACGGTGATCACGGGCGGCGAGCATGCGGCGCTCTTCATCTGGGGGAAGCCCAACGCTTCCGCGGTTCGCTATCTCGATACCGGAATCATCTCCGCCAGCGACGAACGATCGGCGAGTTTCAGGCCGCTGACATCCGGTCGCCTGTCGAACATGTACGTCTACTGCGAAGCCGCGCCCGGAACCATTGGGCACAGTGCGGATGCGGCTCTGACGTTCACCTTGCGAGTCAACGCGGCGGATGCCGGCACTCCTTCTCCCTTGTCGTGCACCCTGCTCGGGAAGACGCAGGTCACCTGCAGCGACACGGTCAACTACTATGACTACGCTAGTACGGATGCCATTGATGTGTCTACCATCCCACTAAACAATCCTGCCATAGACAACTGTCAAGTGTCTTTCATGGTTACCGCACGCGGCTCTGCGACTGCAGGCCACAACGCCATTGTCGTTCTCGGGACCGATGGGACGTCCACCCCAACGGACGGTCAGTTCTGTGGGATGGGTACGCCGGACGACACGGCCCCCTTGAGTTGCACGCAATCGACCGAGTCGTTGGCACAGCTGGTGATGCCCGCTCGGGCAACGATCCGGGGAATCTCGGTGTCGTACAACACCAACGTTTCAAACAATCACACCGAGACTTTCACGGTACGCGTCAATGGCGCATCGACCGCGACCACCTGCACCGTCTTCCCAAACCAGGCAGGATGCTCTGATTCACACACCGTGAACGTCAACGCCGGTGATCTGGTGAGTGTGCTATTCAATCGCAGCGGCGATCCGCAAACGCGTGCCCGGCACATCGCACTGGAATTCAGCGGCATTGGCACGATCGTCGCGATGGCGCGATCGTTCAACCAGAACACGATGTGGATCATTCCCTACTTTGACAGCGCCGTACCGGGAACGGGCATTCGACGGGCCCTCTATCCTGTTCCGCAAGCCGGGCAGATACGCAACCTCACGGTCGCGTCGAGCGCGAGTCCAGCGACGCCGACAACCTTGACGGTCGAGAGCGGCCAAACGGATCCGCAGGTTGCCGGCACGGCACTCGCGTGCAGCCTGGCAACGAACGCGACAGCCTGCAGCGATTTGAGTGACAGCGTTCCCGTGGCAGCGGGTGATCTCTTCAATACTTCGGTCACCACCCAGGGACTTACGGACTCAACGAAATGGTTGATGGGCAGCTTCGAGATTGCGGACCAGGACGAGGAGTAGGATCGCATCGGCGCCGCGGGCCTGCCAGCTCTTCGAAGGCGGCCGCCCAGGAGCGGCACCGCTTCAGCGCATCAGGTCGGGTATGGCGCGCAGCTTGATCCGTGCGAGCGCGCCGCCGATGACGCGCGGCGACAGGGCGCGCAGCAGCGTCACGGCGCGGAAGCGCCGCGGGACGACGATCGACAACTCGCCGCGCCCGAGCGCGCGCAATGTGGCCGTGACGAACGCGTCCGGCTCGATGAAGCTGTTCGCCGCGGCGCTGGGCAGGCGCGCCATGACCTCGGGGGTGAACATTTCGGTGCGCACCAGCGCCGGATGCACCACCATGACGTGAATGCCGAGCGGCGCGACTTCGTAGGCCAGGGCTTCGGACAGCGCGCTGAGCGCGAACTTGGTTGCCGAGTACGCCGCCTCATCGGGCTGGGGCATGGCGCCCGCCAGGGATGAAATGTTGACCATCCACCCGCTGCCACGAGCGCGCATGATGGGAAGCACGCTCTTCATCCAGTAGACGGCTCCCATGTAGTTCGTTTGCATCATGCGCTCGATGTCCTCGACGTCGTGGTCCTTCACCAGGATGTGGCGCCCGTAGCCGGCGTTGTTGATCAGCAGGTCGACGCCGCCCCACTGCTGTACGACCTCGCGACAGGTCGCTTCCACCGCGGCGCGCTGCGCGACGTCGCAGACGTGCACCGACGATGCACCGCCTGCGTTCGCGATCTCCGTGGCGAGCAGTTCGAGGCGGTCGCGCCGGCGGGCGACCAACGCGACGCGTGCACCGCGCCGCGCGAGCTGTCTGCCAAACTCGGCGCCGATGCCACTCGACGCGCCGGTGACGACTGCCGTCTTCGCTGTGTAGTCAGCCAGTCCTGCCATGTGGTTCCTCCGTTGTAGGGGCGAGGCATTTCCGTCAACCCGACACAAGCACTCCGATCGCACCTCGACTGCAGGCACGGGCCCTGCGCTCGACTGCACTCCGAACTGCCTCGCCCTAGCCCGCCACCGGCTAGCACATTCGCATCGCTCCATGGAACCCCACGGCCCGAGCACCCTGCACGCAACCAGAACGCCCGCTCCTTGCCTTGGAGCCGTGTTGCCCTCAGCCTGCTCTTTTCGGCCTCACGAGCGCGTCCAAGATCGCACCAACAGCACGCTCAACGTTCCAGCGGCACCAGCCAGCGCCGCCGGCCCGAACCAGTCGCCCAGGCTAGCATCAAGCTCCAGGCATCACGCTCCGGCGTCACCGTCGCCACCAGACTGCCGCGCTCGTCCACGCCGATGGTCTGCAGGAACTCGCCGGTCGGTGTGATGATCGCCGAGATACCGCTGCTGGTGGCGTCGCCGGGCCACCAGCGCGACGCGTGCACCGCGACGGGCGAGCTGTCGGGCAAACGCGGCGCCGATACCGCTCGATGCGCCGGTGACGACTACTGTCTTGTCTGCGTAGTCAACCAAACCTGCCATGAGCCCTCCCGGGAGGGTACTGACTGTGCCCTGGTCCGCCGGCGGCTCTACCGCGCGAGCAATCGACGCAACCCGGCGTGCCGCCGCAAGCTTTCTCGCATCGTCTGTTTGAGGTAGAGGTGGCTGAGACTAGAGGAGTCCCACATGGAGACCGCAAAGGATGAGGTTCGACACATTCTCGACACGCTCCCGGACGACGCAACGCTCGAAGAAATCCAATACCGGATCTACGTGCGTCAGGCGATCGATGCTGGATTGCGCGACATCGCTGCAGGCCGCACGCTGTCTCAAGAGGAAGTGGAGCAGCGGGTGGCGCGATGGATCGGGAAATAGTCTGGTGCATCCGGGCCAGCGATGACCTGGTGTCCGTTGCTGAGCACATCTCCCGCGATTCTGAGTCTTACGCGGCCACCGTCGTGCGCGAACTCGTCGCCGCAGCCCGGTCGGTCCGCGTGTTCGCAGAACGCGGCCGCCGGGTTCCTGAGTATGACGACCCGTCGGTTCGAGAGCTCATCGTGCGGAAGTATCGGCTCGTGTATCGCGTGGGTCCAGAGCGCGTCGAGGTGTTGAGAATCATTCATGGCGCGCGAGAGATGCCGCCTACAGTGTGAGCGCCCCACTCCGAAGGCCAGTGAGGGAATTCAGGAATTCAGAGGCGTCTCAAGGCTCGGTCGGTGGGCGTCTCGCGCCCCCATCAACTCGTGCAGCCCACGCTCAGCTCGTACGGGTACACCGATGGGGGCGTTGCAAGCGCACCGTGAATGACCAAAACCGTGTAGTGTCCGGCCTTGAGCGTCGCGCTCAGGGGAGGCAAACCGCTCAACACCAATTGGTAGTTGTCATCCAACACCCCCACGGCAAAGTCGCTCAGTCCCGTCGCATCGAGTTGCAGGTTGAGGGTGGTCTGTTGGGCCAGGATCAGCTCGTATTCATCGGTGATCCCGATGTACGGGATAGCCAGGTCTCCCGACTCGATTCGCCCATCGACAACGTTGCCGCAGGCCACGCCCGGCAGCTGGTATGGTATTGATGGCGGGCAGCTCTGGTTGTGCCGCTGATCGTCGGCGTAGTCGCAATCGACGCTGAGGTTGTCCATCTGGTTGATCATGAGGCAAGCGCGGCATTTGACGCGCTGCTCAATGCAAAGACCCCATAGATTGATGTTTTCCTGGTGGCGACAATAGCCCGGAATGACGACGTCGTTGTCGACAAAGTCTTTGCCATCAGGGCATTTGAAGAGGAACGGATTCGTGACGAAGTCGGTCAAGTCCTGGATGAAGAAGGGACTGTTGCGGTCATTGTCGTTGAACAACGACTCGACGCAAGAAGTCTTGAGATCCTCGCGGCTCGACCCCAACGTTACGTGACGCTTTGCACACTTGTTGTACTGGCCGAGGATCGTGTTCAACATGTCTTCGAAGCCCTTTGCCGTCACGCTCTGGCATTTCGCCGCCGCCTTCCCTGTGAGAACCGCCAGATCCAGGTTCGACCCGAGCAGGTCGGAGAAGAGGAGCGCATCCTGGTTCTCTGCCGCCGCGTTGACCGTGGTTGCATCGGTCTTGGCAAAAGCGGGTTGCACGCCCGCGCACGCCGAGCTTTCGGCTTTCACCGTGCTCTGCCGGGCCTTCGCGACCTTGCC
>DATKMS010000143.1:0-4979 GCA_035541735.1 Candidatus Margulisiibacteriota bacterium | reverse complement strand
GCGTGGCACGCGGTGGGAGATGGCGGTGACCACTTCGTAGTTGATGGTACCGAGCGTCGCGGCCAGTTCATCCGCAGTCACCTCTTGGTCATGCTGGCGGCCGATGATCACCGCCTCGTCCCCCAACTCGATTTGTCCGCGCAGCCCCGTCACGTCGATCAGGCTCATGTCCATGGTGATGCGGCCGACCTGGGGACAGCGCACACCGCGGACCAACAGATCGAGCTGGTTGGACAGGCTCCGATCAAGGCCATCCGCATAGCCGACGGGGACGGTGGCGATGAGTGACGGCCGCTGCGTGCGGAAGGCGTGTCCGTAGCTCAAGCCGACGCCGGCAGCGACCTCCTTGAGGAAGGTGATCCGGGTCTTCCATTCCAGTACCGGCCGCAGCTCCCGGGCGCGCGGATTCGCAATCTGTGCTGACGGGCACAGACCGTAGATGGCGATCCCCGGCCGGACAGCGTCGAAGTAGGACTCCGGCAGGTCGAAGAGCGCGGCACTATTCGCCAGATGTCGGACCTCGATCCCGTAGCCCTTCGTTGCCGCGATGACGCGGCGAAATTCCTCGATTTGCGCCCTGGAAAAGGTCTTGTCCGCTTCGTCCGCACGGGGAAAGTGGCTCATGAGGCCGCGCACGCGCAGCGCCGACAGAGGGCGGCAGCGCTCCAGAAAATCCACCACCTCGTCCCCGCGAATGCCGATGCGCCCCATCCCCGTATCAACCTTGAGATGCATGGAGGCGCGCCTGCCCAGTCGCTGCGCGGCGTGTGCCAACGACTCCGCCATCTCCAGAGTGCACACGACCGGCTCGCATCCGTAGGCGACCAGTGCCTCGCTGTGCTCCGGCAGGGTTGCCGACAGCACGATGATCGTCGCCTCGATGCCCGCGTCGACCAACGCCACCGCTTCCTCGATATCTGCGACACCAAGGGTGCGGCAGCCAAGGCCGATGAGATGACGGGCGACGATGTCGGCACCGTGTCCGTAGGCGTCGCCCTTGACCACCGGCCACACGGCACAGCCACCCGCCTGCTCCCGGAGCAGCCCCAGGTTGTGGGTCAGCCGATCGAGGTGAACGACCACCTTTGTCAGACGGCTCGTACCGGGGTCCACCGGGATCAATTCACTGCTCCGCTTCGGATCGGGCGCTTCTCGACGTACTCCGATGTCATCGCCGCCAGCAGCGCACCGTATTTCGGCGCAAACGCAATGTCGTCACCCACACGAAACCGCCCGCCCGTTGCGCTCACGTCGACGACAAGGTAGTCGCTCGATCCCCCCAGGATCATGACGCCCTGCTCGACGGGCGTAAGACCTTCGATGTCAACGTCTTCACGCCCGATGTCCAAAAGGGCTCGTAATACCTCACCCCGATCTTCAAAGGTCGGGTATTTTCCGAACGCGTCTTGGCAGCGCTCACCGATCGGCACCGACGGCTTTCTTCGCAGCTCCAGCACCTCGGCGTGGAGGACAAACGCGTCCTGAACGGTGTCGGGCCACGGCCCTCGGTGGACGGTCTCGCGGCCGAGAAGGATGGCTTCGCCGATGCGTGCGTGATTGACCCGCTGCGGCATGCGTCCCGCGGCGATCAGCTCCAAGCCGCTGGAGTTGGCCCCCGAAATCCAGTCGAGCCTGATACCCAGCGCCTGCTCGAGCTCGCGCGCCACTTCCACCAGACGCCCCATGTTCTCGACAGATGGCGCAACCGCACCGAAGCAGGCGAGGTTGGTGCCGATGCCTTTGATGCGCACGCCAGAGAGTTGCCGGGCTTCCCGAACGAAGTGCAGGAGATCCGCCGGCCAGATGCCCTCGCGCAGATCGCCAAGGTCAACCATGACAACCACATCGTGGATGCGGCTGCATCCGTGCGCGGCTTGCGACAGCGCCGCGAGCACTGCCAGTTCCGAGTTCAAGCTGACGTCCGCAACCTCGACGACCGCATCGACCTCGGAGAGTGGCGGCAACCGCAGCAGCATGTACGACGTGTTCACACCGGCAGACCGGAGGCGGCGGATGTTCTCCAGGTGCGATTCGCCGATCGACGCGACGCCGCCACGCAACATGGCCCTGGCGACGTCCGGATGCCCGCAGACGCCCTTGGTGACACCCGTCACGGTGATGCCGTGCTGGGCGCAGAGGGCGACGATCGTGCGTGCGTTGTGCTCGATCTTGTCGAGGTCGATCGTGAGGTACGGGCGCGCCACTGGGCTCTCTACTTGTTCGCTTGTGCCCGCAAGCTGCGGACAAGAAAGCTGGCCACATCCCGACCGGTGGCCCCTCTGCCGAAGCCCGCGTCCATACCGCAGCCGCGTGCCAGCTCGTTGGTCACCTGCGTGCCACCAGCAACGAGCACGAGGCGCTCGCGCAGGCCACGCTCTAGCGCCAGCGCGTGCAGGCGGCGCATGTGCACCTCATGTACATGGCCGTGCGTGACGATCGTCGAGATCAGTACCGCGCGCGCTCCGGTCTGCTCGGCTGCATTCAGGAGGCGTTCGATGGGCACCGAGGTGCCAAGGTCATGGCAGCGGAAGCCGTACTTCTCGATGCCCCCGTGCTTGATGTCCAGGATCTCGTGCAGTCCTACCGAGTGCTCGTCCTCGCCGACGGTTGCGGCGACCACGTGAATGTCGCGCGCCCGCACCCAGGCCTCGATTTCCGACTCCGCCAGTGGTTCTTCGCGCACCGGCATCGGGAGATCTGTGATCCGGACAGCAACGTCGAGCACTCCTTTCACCTCAAGGAGGCTGCCTTCCGCCGGGTGCATCAGTCGCCGGCTGATCACCTCCGGGTCCTTGAGCCCCATGCGCTTCGCCATCTCCAGCGCGGCCGCCTCCGCCACGCTCGGGCTGGCGGGCACGAACAGGGTGACGCACACGACTCCGTCGCCGTGCTTTTCGACCTCGGGCCGCAGCACGCCCGCGGCCCGTTCGGCCAGTGGCGTCTGAAGACGCTTCTCGACGTTGTCTTCGGCGTCGAGCTCGTCGATGTACTGGATCTTCGACGGATCGCAGAGCGTACAGCCGCCGTATTCGTCACAGGGTTTGCCCGTGGCGCGCGCGGAGACGTTGTTGCCGAAGTGGCTGCACACCGGAGCGCCGTACTCCGTGGTGCGGGCGATCACCGTGCCCGCGCCGTCGCCCCCGTCAGGATCGCGCACGATGCCATCGCCCTTGCGCTCGGGGAAGTATCCCGAGTCGACGAACTGTCCGGCGGCGACGGCGGCATAGTAACCGCCTCCCGCGACGATTTCCTCGAGGAAGAGCACGGCGCGCTCCGTCAGCTCACGGACCTGCGCCTGCAACGGCCCGGCCTGCGTGAGCTGCAACTGCTCCATCACCCCGTCCAGCCCCATCAGCGTCTGGCGCGCCGTGTTCACGCCCGCAACGTTGTTGTAGTGCCAGGGGATGTTGCGGCCCTCGTCCGGCGTAATCGTGCTCTGGACGTCGGCGGACGTCAGGCGCGAGATCAGCGTGTCCAGGACGTGGGTAACGGTGGCTTCCATCGTGTCGGCTTCGATGTAGCGCGTGTTCTGCTGCGCGCGGAACTTGTAGCCGCGGAAGAGCTCGCGCAGAGCGACGGCGTAGGGCAGATCCAACCGCAGCTTGGGCGCCGGCGGTGCGGTCGGCGGCACGGTGGAGAGAGCAATGAGCTCGGCGGGCATGCCCACCGCCCGTGAGTAGGCGGTGTTGATCGCATGCTGGACGAAAAGCTCCGGCGTCACCTTCCACGCTTCCTTGGCGGTGGCGTTGGCGTTGTGCGCGCCGTCGAGCTGCAGGATGCCTGCGTCCGCCATGATCCGCTTGGCTTCGGCGGCGTCCACGAAGGAGCGATGCATATTGATGCCGCGGTAGAGCACATTGTACTGGGGATCCTGGTGCGCTCCGTTCACCCCCTCCTCGGCGAAGAGGACGGCAATCTCCGGCCCGGCGACACCGCTCACGTATGAGTGGAAGTTGATCGGCCTGCCGACCTCGTCCTCGATGGCGTCCAGCGCTTTACGCGTGGCGCGCAGCTGCTTTCTGGTGATCGGAATGCCGCCGACGCCTTCGGGCGTGCCCTCGATCAGCCCGTCGATGTGCGACTGCCCGGTCGTGCGGATCACCATGATGTGATCCGCACCGTGCCAGGCCGCCATGCGCATGCGGCGCAGGTCGTCCTCGAATCGTCCGGAGGCGATTTCCGTGGTGAGGACGAAGTCACATTGCGGATCGATGTTTCCGAAAGCATGCGCCGATGGCAGCGGCACCGAGTGTGCGAGGTTCGTGGAGCTGTCCTTCAGCAGGAAGGCGCCAACCTGATGCTCTGCGATCTTGGTGCGCCAGGTCCACCCCTTCCGTCGTGGCCGGTAGCGGTCGAGGTCCGCGAGAACTTCACGCAGGTCGAGTTTCTGGTCCGGCGACAGCTTCATCGGACGAGGTCTTCCCAGTAGCGCCCAGCCAGCAGTGCGGCGCCCGCTGCGCGCACGGAGATGCCCTTGCTCTTGGCAAGGTTCAAAACGAGACGGCCAGCGCCGTACCCGAGCAGCCCCCGCTCGTGCATCCGTGCGACGAGCCCCTTGGCCTCGATGCTCGAAAACCCCATGCGCAGCAGCACGGAACGCTCGATCGACGGCGTGGTGTGCAGGCGTGCTTCCTCAATCAACGGGGCGACGATTTGCTCGACGAGGGTCCAGAAGCGGGCGCGCAATTGCTCGTCGGACAGCCCCCGCAATTGCGGGCGGCGCGACGTGAATTCATCCGCTCGTTCGGCGCAGCTCATCAATGCTCTCCTGCACATAGGCTCGGCTGGTACGAGTTTCGGCGGCCAGGAAGTCCAGATCGATCGCGCTCATGCTGGCGGCGGTGGGGAGCGACTCGATCGCCCGCTGCAAGTACAAACGGCGCACGCGCTCCAGGTCGATATCCACCGCCGCAATTTGCGCGGGATGCTCGGGGATTACAATGCGCTGGCCCGGTTTGTTGTCGCGCGGATCCCCGCGC
>DATKMS010000142.1:0-3542 GCA_035541735.1 Candidatus Margulisiibacteriota bacterium | reverse complement strand
GGACGCGGCTGAGAAGAATTGAGTGCTGAGGACGACAGGATGCTTCCAGCGAACCCTGCTGTTTCCGTGATCAGCGGCTGAAGCGAACGACGATCTTGGTGCCGTTGGGGACTTTTGTTCCGGGGGCGGGGGCCTGTTCGCGGGCGATGCCGTCGCCGACGATTTCGACGTTGAGGCCTGCGGTCGAGGCCATCTCAATCACCTTGCGCAGGGGTAACCCGATGAGCGAGGGGACGGTGAGCTTTTTGCCGTCGCTGATGGTCACCACCGTGTGGCCATTCTGCGCCACCTGCGATGGGGCAGACTCTGCAGTGGCCCGCGCCGCGGGGGAAGCTTCATGAGAAGACGTTGCGGCGTTGACCTGGACGGGTGTGGGCTTCTGAACCGGAGATGCCGTTGGCTGTGCCGCCATCGCTTGCTGGACCGGCGGCGGAGTACGCAGCGGGTCGTCGGCGGGCAGATCGTTGACCGCGGCAAAGAGCGTGTTCACCTGGCTCTGATCGGCGTCGGCATCGTCTTCGGCGAGCTCGATCTTTTCCTTCTTTGCCGTCGTCTTCGGCGGCTTGACGTCGATGTCGTGGGGCACACCGAGATATTCGAGGACCTGCTGCGCGACGTCAGCGAAGACTGGCGCCGATACTGCGGTGCCGTAGTAGTCCACGCCCTTGGGGTTGTCGATCACAACGGCGACGGCGATGGCCGGGTTATTCACGGGAGCGATGCCGGCGAACGATGCGATGTGCATGGTCTTCGAGTAGAGATGCGTTTGCGGGTCGATCTTCTGCGCCGTTCCGGTCTTGCCGCCTGAGGAGTAGCCGTTGAGCTGCGCAGGCTTACCGGTGCCGTAGAGAACGACGCCTTCCATCATTTTGCGCATCTGGGCAGCGGCCATCTCGGAGATGACGCGGTGCGCGCCTGGGGGTAGCGGGTTAGGCAGGTCTTCATTAAGCCGGAAGGGCTGTGCCTGTTGAGCCACGGAGTTCTGGTCGGCGGAATTCAGGAGGACGCGCGGCGGCAGGTAGGTTCCACCGTTGGCGATGGTCGAAACCATCGAGACCAATTGGACAGGCGTCACGCCGACTTCCTGGCCGATGGCCAGAGAACCGATGGACGATCCATTCCATTTGCTCGTGGGGCGCAGCAGGCCGCGCGTTTCACCGGGCAGTTCGACTCCGGTGCGCGAACCGAAGCCGAAGGCGCGCATGTATTGATAGAAGCGGTCGGGCCCGACTTTGAGGGCCATCTTGACGGCAGCAACGTCGCTGGAGCGCGCAAGCGCCGTGGCTACGCTGACGACGCCGAGACCGCGATCGCTTTTGTCGTCGTGAATGACGCGGCCGGCGAGGGTGATCTGCCCGCCCTGGCAGTCGACCATGTCGTCGGGCTTGGCCACCTGCGCGTCGATTGCAGAGGAGTAGGTCACGAGCTTGAACACCGAGCCCGGCTCATAGACATCGCTGACGGCGTGGTTCTTGAGAAGCTTCGGTGTGGCGTGGCGAAAGTCGTTGGGGTTGAAGGTGGGCCGGATAGCGAGGGCGAGAATCTGGCCGGTGTGCACGTCCTGCACCACGATGGTGCCGTTGTCGGCGTGGGTTCTTTCCATGGTGCGGTCGAGCGCCGACTCGGCCATGAACTGGATGTGCTCGTCGATGGTGAGCTGCAGGTTCTGTCCGGGCTGCGGTTCGCGCTCGGTGGATCCGAGCACGTGGCGGCGCGCGTCGACGGCGGTGAGCATTTCGCCGGGTGTGCCGTGCAGGCGGGAGTCGAACTTCTGCTCGAGGCCGCCGAGGCCGTTGTCGTCGACGCCGACGTAGCCGAGAACCTGCGCGGCGATCTGGCTGTCGGGATAGGAGCGCTGAAATTCTTTCTGGAAGTAGACGCCGTCGAGATTCAGATCATGGAGACGCCTGGAGACATCGGGCGTGACGCGGCGGGCTACCCAGGCGAAGCCGCGCCCATCCTTGAGGCGTTTGAGGATCTCGCGCTCGGAGGTCTGCGCGTCGGCAGGGTCGGTGTGAACGATGGCAGCGAGCGTGTGCGCCAGGGCGGGCTTGTCTTTGTCGTCGATTTCGTTGGGGACGGCGTAGATGGAGTCGACCTGCACGGTCATGGCGAGCTCGTGCATGTTGCGGTCGTAGAGGATGCCGCGGCGGGGGGCGACCTGGAAGGTGCGCTGCTGCTGTTTTTGCGCGCGTTCGACGTAGTCGGAGTGGTGGACGATCTGCAGCCAGAAGAGGCGGAGGGTGATGATGCCGGCCCAGGAGGCAAAGAGGACGCAGATCAGCCAGAAGCGTCTCTGCTTCATAAGGGCGGTGCGGGTTGTCGCGCCGCGTATACGCGCGGCGCGAGAGGGTTGGGTTGGTTGCATGACGGGGGAGGGAGCGACTGAGCTAGCCATCTTCTATTGTAGGCACTGCCCTATTTAAGCGGTGGGGGAGGGGGGGTGAACTGAGCGTAGACGGGAGCGCTGGTTTCAGGCTGTGCCGTGGGGCGTACAACCTGGGTTGGATTGGGAGCGGCAAGACCCATCTGATGCGCGAGCGTATCGATGCGGTCCGGCTGCGAGAGCTGGGCCTCGGCAAGACGGAGTTGGCGATTCTCTTCGCGGAGCTGATCGAGCTGCTGCTTTTCCGACTCGACGCGGTAGGAACCTTCGATGGCGCTGAAGTGCTGCAGGCCGTAGACCATCACCAGCGAGAACAGGACGGCAAGGGTGGCAGCGAAAACGCGCATCTGGCGCACGCGCACCGGATCGGACGCCTTGACGAGCCGGGTGTTGTCGAAGTGCCGAGTGAACATGATCTCGGGAGTGCGGACGCCGCGGCGGCGCACCGGCTGCTGCGCGAGGAGTTCGGCGTTGTGGTTGGCAACATGTGCGGGCCAGCCTGCTGCTGCCGCCTGGCCGAGGTCAAAGGTTGTCGTGCATGCCGCCATACGTGCTCCTTGCGAAACAGGGATTAGGGATCAGGGTCAGGGATCAGTTCATGTATTCGAAGGGCAGGCATTCCAGACTTGCCGGCACTTCTGTTCCCTATTCCCTTTTGCCTGTTCCCTGCCTTTCTGCTGCTCTGAGTTTGGCGCTACGGGAGCGCGGGTTACGGTTGATTTCGTCTTCGTCCGGTGTGACCGGCTTCTTGGTCAAAACTTGCCAGATACCTCGATGCGCGCCATCGCGCAAACTGTCTTTCGCGATGCGATCTTCCAACGAGTGGAAGCTGATGACGACCAGGCGGCCTGAGGGCTTAAGCAACTGGGGTGCGGCCTCGAGCAGCGTGCGGATTTCGTCGAGCTCCCGGTTCACATAAATACGAAGGGCCTGAAAGGTACGTGTTGCTGGATGAATGCGGTCCGATTTCATTGCCGGGGCGGCTGTGGCAACAAGTCGGGCAAGTTGCCCGGTTGTTGTCACGGGTCGCCCCCGCACAATGGCTCTGGCGATTCTCCGCGACCTCCTTTCCTCTCCGTATTCGTAAATGAGGTCTGCGAGCTCGTGCTCGTTCGCCTCATTCACCACTTGTGCGGCAGTCAGACCCTGGCGCGTG
>DATKMS010000141.1:0-4304 GCA_035541735.1 Candidatus Margulisiibacteriota bacterium | reverse complement strand
GGCGTGCGGCCGCCATCATGTCGGCAACGGCAGTGATCTGCTCGGCATCGATGCTGAGCGCGCTGCGCACCGCCTGGGGCTGCTCGTGGATCTCCTTCAGCATGTAATGCGGGTAGCCGCCTTTGCGCGACAGCTCGGAGTCCCACGGCAGCACGGTAATGGCCTTCTCCACCACCTCGCCCGAGCGCACGCTCTTCACCGAGACGCTGTCCTTCGACACCACGCTGTACTCGCCGTCCTCCAGGATCACCGTGTTCTTGGTGTAGTCGATGAAGGCGTTGAAGTCCGAGCCGACGTAGTTCGACTCGCTGCCGACGCCGATGATCAGCGGGCTCTCGTGACGCGCGCAGAAGATGCGCTGCGGCTCGTTGGTGGAGATCATCGCCAGGGCGTAGCTGCCCTCCAGCTCGGTCAGCGCCCGCACCAGCGCCGCCTCGACGTCGCCGAGTTCGGTGAAGCGCTGCTCAATGAGGTGGGCGATGATCTCCGTGTCGGTCTCCGAGCGGAAGCGGTGGCCGCTCTTGAGCAACGCCTCACGCAGCGCCTTGTAGTTGGCGATGATGCCGTTGTGCACCACGGCGAAGTCGCCGCGGCAGCTGAGGTGCGGGTGGGCGTTCTCCTTGGTGACCTTGCCGTGCGTCGCCCAGCGCGTGTGGGCGATGCCGACGTAGGACTCGAGGTGGCGGATGCTTTCCTTGCCATCCACCTCGTCGACGGTGCCCACATCTTTGCGCACCTCGATGTGATCGTGGTTCAGGAACGCGACGCCGCACGAGTCGTAGCCGCGGTACTCCAGATGATGGACGCCCTCGTACAGCCGATCGCCGATGGAATGGAAGCTCGCCACCCCTGCAATGCCGCACATGGGTTTCTACCTCCCGCCGCCGATGGTGGCGTGGTGCGGCACGCAGACGCCCGGTGCCAACACCGTCCCCGCGGCCAGCGTGTTGCCGGCGCCGACCTTGACGTTGTCGCCCATGAAGGCGCCGAGCTTGGTGAGCCCGGAGTCGCCGACCTCGCCGCGGACGTCGACGCGCACCGAGCTGCCGTCCATGTTGTTGTTGATCGTCATGATGCCCGAGCCGATGTCGACGTTTTCGCCAATGACGCTGTCACCGACGAACGACAGGCGGCCCACCTTCGAGTTGCCGAAGAGCACACAGTTCTTGAGCTCGACGCCATAGCCGATCATCGATCCCGGGCCGAGGGAGGAGTACGAGCGGACCAGGGCGTTGTGGCCCACGTAGCAGTCGCGGCCGATGTAACACGGGCCAGCGAGGACGACCCCGGCCTTGACAACCGAGCCGCGTTCGACGCGCACCGGTCCGGTCATCGTCACGTTGCCTTCGATGATGGCGTGGCGCGAGATCTGTGCCTCTTCCCACGTATCCATCACCATGCGATTGGCGGCCAGGATGTCCCACGGAAACTCGACATCGATCCAACCTTCCTCCCAGATGGAGGCGTGCAGTCCGGGAGCCTGGGTGAGCGCGTCAAAGACACGCTCCATGTCCCCCTCACTCTTTTCCAGCAACGTGAAGACCTCGGTCGGCAGCACGAAGATGCCGGCCAGGACGTAGTTGCCGAGGCCGCTGGTCGAGGGCTTCTCGACGATCTTCCTGATCCGCGTGCCGCTCAGGTAGACGTTGCCGTAGCGCTGGGTCGGCGGGCCGGGCAGACAAACGCCGGCGATGGGGCCCTTGAACGAGTTGAACGATTGCAGGATTTGATGGAAGGGGTTCGCAGCGGTCACGACATCGCCATACACCAGAATGAAGAACTCGCCCGGGATGAAGCGGCCGCGCGCCCGCAGGATCGCGTCGACGATGCCGCTCGGCCGTTCCTGCTCGACGTACGAGAGGTGCACGCCCACCTCGTGGCCGTCCTGGAAGGCCGCTCTTGCCTTGTCGCCGTGTTGCCCGAGCACAACGGTGACGTCGGTGACACCGACCTCGCGCAAATGTCCGAGGGTGCGGCGCATCAACGAGCCGCCGGCAACCACCGTCATCGCCTTGGGCCGCGTGGATGAGAAGGGGACCAGGGTGCGACCTGCTCCGCCCGTAAGAATCAGTGCCTTCATGCTTTGCTCCCTAAGGCCGTGTAGCCTAAGCGTCTCGCATAGATTCTACAACTCCGCCCGGTCGCCCAGTGGTAATCGATCGAATCGTGCGGTGCGGACGGTGCATTTCTTACCGGCCGGACCCACGGCTCCGCGCATTACTCACCAAGTTGCCGTCGCTTGCCACCCGCCTTCTGAAGGGAGAGATGCAAAAGCGTGACGATTTATTGCAACGTCGCGGAGTCTTGGACGTCGTCCCGGGATTGTGGGCACGCTTCCGGCTTAGTGTCGGAGCGCGGCCGCCAGCTGCAACGCGGCAATCATGCTGCGCGGGTCCGCCTGGCCCGTGCCGGCGATGTCGAATGCAGTGCCGTGATCCGGCGAAGTGCGCACGAAGGGCAGCCCGAGCGTGAAGTTCACGCCGTCGGCAAAGTGCAGCAGCTTGAACGGCGCGAGCCCTTGGTCGTGATACATGCACACCAGGGCATCGTAGCGGCCTGCGGCCACCTGGGCGAACACGCCGTCCGCGGCATGCGGTCCGCTAACGGTGATGCCGTGGCGGCGGGCTGTGCGGATCGCCGGCGTGATGATCCGTGCCTCCTCATCGCCGAAGAGGCCCTCTTCGCCGGCGTGCGGATTGAGCCCGGCGACGGCGACCCGCGGTGCGCGCGTGCGGAAGTGCCGGCGCAGCGCATCCGCCGTCAGCTCGATGGTCTGCAGCACGTTGTGGCATGTCAGGTGCCGCGGCACGTCGGCGAGCCGCAGGTGTGTGGTGACCAGCACGACGCGCAAGCGCGTTCCGACCATCATCATCCGTACCGGCACGCCGCCGCAGAGCTGCGCGAGCAGCTCCGTGTGCCCGGGAAAGTCGTGGCCGGCAGCGACGAGGTGCGCCTTGCTGATCGGCGCCGTCACCAGTGCTCGTGCGCGACCAGCCTGCACCAGGCGGACCGCTTCCAGGATCGCCGCGTGTGCCGCCTCTCCGCAGGCGGCCGCCGCCCGCCCGCCGGCCGTTGCACCCGGCTGCCGGTAGCGTGCGGGCAGCTGCGAGGCGACCGCGACCACGACGTGTCCGGAGCGGCTGCGCTCGGTACCTTCGACAAAGGTGAGGCGGGCACCGAGGCGTTGCGCCGTGTCATGCCAGACGCCCGGGTCGCCAACGAGGATGGGCTCGATGCGTGTGGCAACGGCGCGGGTCGTGATCGCCTTGACGACAACCTCCGGACCGATGCCGGCCGGGTCACCCATGCTGATGGCGATGGGCACGCGGCGCACAGCGGGCGCGTGCGTCACTCGAGCGTCTCGACGTGATGGCGCTTGCGCAGCTCGTCCGTCAGCCACTTCTCGAAGCGATCCTCCAGCGCCGCGTTGTACAGCTGCTGTTTGATCTGATCCTGCAGATCGCTGAGGTTTTCGTGCGACGCCCCCTCGCGGCCTTCCAGCTTGATCAGGTGGATGCCGGCTTTGGTCCGCACGGGCTCGCTGACCTCGCCGACCTTGAGCTTCTCGGCGACCTTCTCGATCTCGTCGAGCATCTCGCCGTGCTTGAACCAACCGAGGTTGCCGCCGTCCTTGCCGCTCGGATCGTCCGAATACTGCTTCGCCATCTCGGCGAAGTCCGCGCCTTTCTGGATGCGGCCGCGCACCTCCTCCGCCTTGGCGGTCATGGCGACGACCTGGTCGGGCGTGGGATTGGGATCGAGGTGGAACAGGATGTGGGCGACCTCGATGCGCTCGGGGGTGGAGTATTCGGAGATGTGTGCCTTGTAGTAACGCTCCACCTCCTCGGGGGTGACGTTGACCTTGCCGCGGATCTCGCGGTTGATCAGCTGCGCCTTCTGGATGTCCTCGCGCACTTGCAAGCGGTAGCTCTCCTTGGTGAGACCCTGGGCGGTAAGCGCCTGCTCCAATTGCTCGTCGTTGAGATGGTTGCGCTCCTTGATGCCCTCGATGTACCGGTCGATATCTTCGTCGCGCACGATAATGCCCTTGTCGCTGGCTTCCTTCTCGATCACCTTGTCGGTGATCAGCGCGTCGAGCATCTGCGTCCGGTCGAGCGGCGGTCCCTGGCGCGTGCGCAGGTTGCGATCGCTGTACTGCTTGAGCTGGTAAAGGGTGATCGGCTCGCCATCGACGGTGGCGAGGATCTTGTTGACCGTGGCGGCCGGGGCAGGTGCGGAGGCGAGGATGCCGAGAAGAACTAAAGAGAGAAGGCGAGCGCGGGAGGCATGCTGCGGCGTGGGGG
>DATKMS010000140.1:0-10025 GCA_035541735.1 Candidatus Margulisiibacteriota bacterium | reverse complement strand
CCTCGGACCGAGACGAGCAGGTTGTGTTCGCGCGCGAACTTGACGGCGTGGACGACATCTTCAGGCGACGCACAGCGGGCGATCAGAGCGGGCCTGCGGTCGATCATGGCGTTCCAGATCTGGCGTACTTCGTCGTAGCCTGCGCTGCCAGGAAGCAGCACATTCCCCAGGAAGTGCGTTTTGAACTCGTCGATCGCTGCCGTTTGCAACTGCTTCATGCTTACCTTCCCCGTTCCGGGGACATCGCTTTCGATCACGTGCTGCAGCATGGCTCTCCTCCTTTCGGATGAAATGATGGTCAGGGGGCACGAACGCAGGGGCATCGCTCACGCCCTTTTGGGTCGTGCCACCTTCGTCGCCACCGGCTGGCCCACCCGCAGTCGCGGCACCAACATCAGGACGCTGCGCCGGCACTCGGCGTATCTCGCGTGCATGGCTTGTTCTCCTTTTCTGGGGTTTGCCCCTTCTGGGTTTGCCCCGTGCGAGTCGTTTCCTCGGTGGCATCGCAAGCGGCGCGCCACGCAAGCGGGCAACGGTTGTCGGACGTGCGAGGGCGCGGTTTCAGCTCACCCGTGATGGCGAAGGGGTGCCGGACGCGAGATCTCGCCTCGGCTGGTGCGAGATCTCGCCACCGATGGCGTTCAATTCGGCCGGCTGATGCCGAGCGCCTTCATCCGCGACCTGAGGGTCGACGGCTTGGTTCCCAGCCGCTCGGCCGCGCCGTTCGCGCCAGCGACCCGCCCTCCCGCGGAATCGAGCGCGGTGAGGATGTTCTCGCGTTCGAGCGCCTCGAGCTCGCGCACGGTTCTGATGACGCCCCGCGTGCGGTCGGTCGCCGCCGCCGCGGAGACCGGGTCGGCCTGGAGGAAGCGCGCCAGGTCGAGCCGGCCGTCAACCGAAGTGATGACGGCCCGCTCGATCACGTTTTGCAGCTCGCGAACGTTCCCGGGCCAGGTATAGGCGCGGAGCCGCGTGACGTCGTTGGCCGAGAGCGGTTCGATCGTGCGACCCATGCGCTTCCCGACGCGTGCGGCGAAAGCGGCCGCCAGAACGACGACGTCGTCCCCGCGCTCGCGAAGCGGCGGTACCTCGATCGGAACGACATTCAGCCGGTAGTAGAGATCCTCCCGGAACCGCCCCTCGCTCACCGCACGGACCAAGTCGCGGTTGGTGGCGGCGATCACCCGCACGTCCACCGTGCGCGTCTGCGAGCTGCCGACAGGTTCGAACTCGCCCTCTTGGAGCACGCGGAGCAACTTCACCTGCAGGTCTGGCGGCAGTTCCGCCACCTCGTCGAGGAAGATGGTGCCGCCGTGCGCGAGTGCGAAGCGGCCGTCGCGCCGCTGCGTCGCGCCGGTGAAGGCGCCGCGCTCGTGGCCGAAGAACTCGCTCTCGACCAGCGCCGCCGGGATGGCCGCGCAATTCACCTTGACCAGGGCCCGCGCGCGCCGCCCGCTCGCGGCGTGGATCGCGCGTGCGACGAGCTCTTTCCCCGTGCCTGTCTCGCCGAGCACGAGCACAGTCGCATCGGTCGCCGCCACCTGCTTCACCGCTTGCAGCACGCCGCGAAAAGCGTTGCTGGCGCCGAGGATGTCGTCGAACCCGGCGAGCGCCTTCAGTTCCTCACGGAGGTACTCCGCCTCGACCGTGAGCGAGCGGATGCGGCGCTCGGCCTCGAGACGCTCGTTCACGTTGCGCAGAATCAGGGTGTAGAAGACGCGGCGGTGGACGTCGAACCGAGAGAGCGTCGCCTCGGCCTGGAACTCGGCACCGCTCGCGTGCCGCGCGGCCAGCGCACCCGGGATCCAGAGCGAGCGCTCGCCCTCGGCGCGGACGCTGAGCTCGGCCGCCAGGACGCCGAGCCGCGCGCCGCTCTCCGGAGAGAGGAAGCGCCGGAAGTCGGTCCCGCCGGCTGCCTCACCGAAGAGCTTCGCGGCGGCGGGGTTCATGCGCGCGACCCGCAGGCCGTCGTCCAGCTCGACAATGGCGTCCATCGCACTGTCGACGAGCCGGGTGAGCTTCTCCTCGCGCTCGCGCACTTCGGCTTCGGCGCGCAGGCGCTGCAGCTCGGCAGCCGCCCGCGCTGCGAAGATCCGGATCAGCGCTTCGGCGCGCGGCGCGGCGGGCATCGGGCGGCGGTCGAGCACGGCCAGATGGCCGAGGACGGTTTCGGCGGCGTCGAGGAGTGGCACGCCCAGATAGCTCACGGCTCCCATCTCGCGCCCGGGCTCGTCGTTCGGGTAGAGTGCGAGCACGTTGCTGGCGATGTGGACGAGGCGGCGGCCGTCGACGACGTCCGCGCACGGCGTGCCGTCAACCGGGTGCTCGAAGTCCTGAATCCACTTGCCACCGAGCCAGAAGGCGAGCGCCCGCAGCCGGCGCGACTCCGGCAGGTACTCGGTGACCCATGCTCCATGCGTCCCGAGGGCGCGCGCGAGGCTCTCGACCAGCGTCTGAAAGAAGCGATCGCCCGTATGGGTGGCCGTGCCCTCAACGATCGAGCGCAGCGCCGCGCCCTCGTCGAGGGTGTGCATCAACGGAAGGGTGTCGTGCATGGCAACCGGACGAATGCATTTTACGACACCCGGCGACGTAGAGGCAACACGCTGTTCCTGCGCCACGCTCGGGGGGGCGACACATCCGCGAGGCCTGCGACACGGCACGGGAAGCGTTGGCGCTCTACCGCCGCTTTCCCGAGATGCGGCATTCCGCGTCCTCGCCGCGTACAAGATTGCAAGCGTCCTGCTGCGCGCCGAGGGGGTGAGCGCCGAGGCCGTCGAGGCGGTCGAGCTCGCCGAGCGGCTCACGAGGGACACCGGCTTCCGCGCGCGAGCCGGAAGCCCTCCGCGTGCGTGCCCAGCTGGAGCGCCTGCGCGGCGACGAAGCGGCGCGGCAACGCGCCTTGCAGGAAGCCCATCGCATCCTGGTCGAGATCAGCGCCACGGCGCGCGCCACCCGCGTGTGGAGCAACACATGAGAGGGTAGGTTGGAACCCGACGCCGCCTTTACGCGCCACGTGTGCGCCGTGCTGCTGGCCGATGTGGCGGCTTCAGAACCCCGACGGGCGAAGACGCTGAGAGGGCCTCTTGACTGTCGACTCTCGACTGTCGACTATCGACGCGGATGGACCTCCAACTCGACTACGGCCGCCCCGGGCTGACGATCTCTGTGCCGGATGCGCTGGCCGTCTCCGTGGTGAATCCCTCCAAGGGTGAGCCACTCGCCGATCCGACCGCCGCGGTTGAACAGGCACTCCGGCAACCGATCGGTGCGCGCCCGCTGCATGAGATCGCACGTGGCCGGCGCGACGCGGTGGTGGTCATTTCCGACAAGACGCGCCCGGTGCCGAACGGCATCGTGCTGCCGCCCATCCTGCGGACGCTCGAGGCGGCGGGCATTGCGCGCGAGCGCATCGAGATTCTCGTCGCCACGGGGCTGCACCGCGCCAACACGCACGACGAACTCGTCGAGATGACCAGCGCGGCGATTGTCGAGCGGTACCCCTTCCGGAATCACATCGCGCGCGACGCCGATGCGCACGTCCACCTCGGACGCACGACGCGCGGCACGGAGATCTGGCTTGACCGCGGCTTCATGGCCGCCGATCTGAAGATCGTCACCGGCCTGATCGAGCCCCACTTGATGGCGGGCTACTCCGGTGGTCGCAAGGGCGTCGCCCCCGGGCTCGCCGGTGTCGAAACGATGCGCAGCGCGCACGGGCCGCGCATGCTCGAGGACAACGTCGGACCGGGGATCGTCGACGGCAATCCGTTCCACGAAGATCTGCTGGAAATTGCGCGCCTGGCCGGCGTCGACTTCCTCGTAGACGTGTCGATCGATCGTGCCCGGCGTCTCACCGGCGTGTTCGCGGGGCACATCGAGCGGGCGCACGAAGCCGGCATGCAGGCGGTGGAACGAGAGGTGCGCGTCGACCTGCCCGCTGCGGCAGACGTGGTCATCACGTCCGCAGGCGGCTACCCGCTCGATCAGACGTTCTACCAATCGATCAAGGGCCTCACCGGGGCGCTCAACATCGTGCGCTGCGGCGGCACCATTATCCTTGCGGCGGCGCTCACCGAGGGCATCGGCAGCCAGGACTTCCAGGATCTCCTGCGCGGCGCGCGCGGCAACGATGCGTTCATGGCGCAGATCACCAGCCCCGGCTTCTTCCGCATCGACCAATGGATGGTGCAGCACCTGTGTCAGGTGCTGCGCAAGGCCAACGTGACGGTTGTCACCGATGGCCTGGTGCCCGAAGTCGTGCGCACGCTGCTCGTTACGCCGGCGCCCACGGTGGAGGCGGCGCTCGCAGACGCCCTCGCACGCCACGCTGCGGCGGCGCATGTCGCCGTGCTGCCGCAAGGCCCGTATGTGTTGGCTACGGTACGCGGCCGGAAGCTGGCGCTCGGCCGCGCCTGGATGGCCGACGCGGCGTGAGTCAGCCCTGTGTACCGACGGCCGGTTCTTCCCGTGAGCTGACCGCGTCGGGTTTGGCCGCACAGCTGTCGCAGTCCGGCTGGTCGCAGCTGAGGGCCCGCGGGTCACGCTCCAAGACGGTGGTGGCGAGCTGGACGAGGTAGCGGATCGGGATTTTGCGCACGGCGCCGTGCGGCAGTGTGGCGGCGCGCACTTTCGACGGATCGAGGTGTTGTTCGAGCTTGCCGAAGCCGCGGTTGCATCCCGGCACGTTCTCCAACACGACGCGCTCGGCGTATCCCGCGGCGTTCACTCGCAGCGCGGTGCGGCGGCTGAGCGACCGGGCGCCGATGCGTTCCTCGGCGAGATGGATGGCCGTGACGGGCTGCAACGACGTGCCGAGGAGCAGCACCTGGCCTTGGACGACGTTGAGTTTCTTGATGGGCCCGAGCGGGTTGTTGTCGCGTTGCGTCGACAGCACCTCGCGCGCCTGGCGGCCCCACGCACAGAAGGAATGCGTTGGGTGGCTGCTGCGCAACACCCCCGGCACATGACGGAACGCCTCGGCGACCGCGCCCATCGCGCGGCTCACCGGCAGGTCTGGATGGTACGCGACCGGCCGCGCCGCCGCGGCACCATTCAACGTTTCGTCGTACGTGAACGCCGGCAGCAAGATCGTGCCGCCATCCCCAATGGCTTCCAGCAACGCGGCACACAGCGTCGGGGCGCCGCCGTCGACGCGGCCGAAACTCGAGAGTGATGCGTGGACGACCACCTGGTTGCCCCGCAGATTCAGCCCTTCGAAAATGCGTACGATCTCGTCCCGGTTCATCACTGTCCTGAAGCCACCATCGCGCGCACCTGCTGGGTGGCGGCCACCATGTTGCCCAGCTTCTCGATCGCCTCTTCGAGCGTACGCGTCTTGAGTCCGCAGTCCGGTGTCACCCACAGCGCTGTGCTAGACACCAGCTCCAACGCGCGCTCGATCCGGTTGCACACGGCCTGCGCCGATTCTACGGCGTGCGAGTGCACGTCGAGGACGCCCACAGAGAGATCCTTGGTGAACGGGGCGCGGCGCAGGATGCCGATCCAGTCGATGGCGCTCTGCGAGATCGCCAGATCAAGGTTGTGCGTCGGAAGGTCGAGCATGCCAGGATAAA
Organism: Candidatus Margulisiibacteriota bacterium; assembly: GCA_035541735.1. Taxonomy (GTDB): domain Bacteria; phylum Desulfobacterota; class Binatia; order HRBIN30; family HRBIN30; genus DATKMS01. The sequence continues at coordinate 4,449 of DATKMS010000140.1, read as the reverse complement.
TCTGTTCGAAGGCGCCGTAACATGCGTGCGTGATGCTGTAAATGGGCAGGCCGTCGGTGACCACGTGCATCGCCTCAATGGCGACGGGCAGCTCTTCTGGCCGCACCGACAGCGCCGGCTCGTCGACCTGGACGATCTTGGCACCTGCCGCTGCCAGCGCCTCGACCTCTTTGCGCATCTCGTGCGCCAACGCCAGGCAGGCACGGCGGCGATCCGGATAGTACTCATCGAACGACCAGTCCATCATTGTATACGGTCCCGTGATGATCGCCTTGACCGGCTTCGTGGTGTGCCCCTGGGCGAAGCGCCACCAGCCGACGGTCATGGGTTGCTCCCAGCGTACGGGAGCGCAGATCACCGGCTTGTGGTAGTAGCGGTTGCCGTAGGCGCGTACCAGGCCGCCGAGTTCCATGCCTTCCAGCTGATCGGCAAAGTACGCCACCATGTCCCCACGGTACATCTCGCCGTCGACGAGGATATCGAGTCCCAATTCCTCTTGCCGTTGCAACCAGAAGACAACGGCTTCTTCGGCGACCTCATCAAGCTCGCGCTGCGACATGCCGCCGCGCGCGAAGCGCGCCCGCGCCTCCACGAGATCCGGTGGCTTTGGCAAGCTACCGACCGTGGTGGTGGGCAACAGCGGCAGCTCGATGCCGAGACCTTCGAGAACGGCGCGGTTCATTGCGGTGTGGTGAGCAGCCGACGGACTTTGCCCAGCACGTCGAGCTTGGCACGGGCACGGTCCCGGGGCAGGTGCTCGAGTCCGCAGGACGGCAACAGGTGCACGGTGTCCAGCGTGTAGCGGCGCAGCAACGTAGTCACCTGTTCGGCGATTGCGTCGGCGTGCTCGAGGCGGGTGTTGCGCCCGTCGACGATGCCGAGTGCGAGAATCTTGCTGGCGCCAGCGGCGGCGATGGTCTCCACGAGGCGTGGGCTGTAGGTGAGGTCGAGAGCGAGGATGTCGGCGGGCAGCGAGTTGAGCTGGGCGTACAGCGGCTCGGCATCGCCGAAGTAGGTCGCAACGACGAGCTGTGCGGTACCGCGCGCCAGCCACAGCGGCTCGAGGAGCCGGCGCAGCAAATCGCTGTCTTCCGGGTGCGCCAGGATCGCCGGTTCTTCGACTTGAATGATGCGTGCACCGGCGTGCGCCAGCGCTCCGACTTCCGCCGCCAGCGATGCGCTGAGCGCATGCGCCAAGGCGGCGACGCTCGTGTAGGCGCTCGACTCGATGACACTCAGCCGTGCCAACGTGTACGGTCCCGGGAGCACCGGCTTGACCGGTAGGCGCGCCGCCAAGCTCGCCAGGCGGAAGTCTTCGCACGCGATCGGTCCTCGGTGCTGCACCGCCGCCTGCACCACCGGTTGGCGGAAGTAGAAGTTGGTGTCGAAATAGCGCAGCAGGCCGTTGATGCGTACGCCGTCGAGCGCTCCCATCACGTGCGAGATCGGATCGTACCACCGGATCTGTCCATCGGTGATGATGTCGAGACCGGCGTGCTCTTGCTCGTGCACGATTTCATCGACGGCGGCGCGCTCGATCGCGGCGAACTCGGCGGTATCGATCTCACCGCGCTCGCGTGCTGCCAACGCGCGCCGCAAGCGCTGTTGTCCGGGCTTGTCACCGACGCGTGGGTAGCTACTGTGATTCTGGAGCACGAAGTCCATGCCGGGTGCAAAGCGCGGCGAGCATAGCTTGGTGGGTCAGAGGCAGCAAGCTGCTGCTGCGTGGAGGACAGGCCAGTTCCAGACCGATAGTCGTTTGGGTCTGTTGTCTGCGAGCCTGTTGTCTGTCGTCTGACTTCAAAGCCGCTCAGCAAGCCTTCGCAAACACGCCAGCCAGTCATCCACCGTGGCGTGCATGAACGCCGTGCGCTGGGCGGCCGACTTCGAGGCAATGCGCTCGCGTTCCATCTGCGCGGCCACACTCGTCTCGAACTCCTCGAGTTCTTCGCGTGCGCGTGGGGCGCGACCTGCCCAGTCAGTTTCCACCAGGGTCAGAATCCGCTTGGCGAGCCACCACGGGGAGTCGTCGGACGGATGCTCGCCGCCGTGGCTCAATATCGCGGGTATGTCCGCGTCGACGTAGAGCGGCAGGAAGGCACCGACGCACGGTGACCCGAGGCTGGCCCAATATGTGAGCGGACCACCGTCTCGAAGATTGGCGATCACGCTGGCGGTGGTCGTGCCTACCGGCTCGGCGTGCATGCAGATGCTGAAGTATCGCGGGTCGGCCGGGGTCAGCTGCGACAGCGGCGCGCCTGCACCGTAGTGGTCGCGGAGTGCCGCCTTTAGCGTGGCGACGCTGATAAAACCTTTGCCGCTCTCGAGGAGAGCGCAGCTGCGCTGGTGGCGACCGCTGGACATCGCTTCAGGTGCGACGCCGGTGTCTCGGTAGGCAGCGGCGAAGTCGAAACGCTCGTCGCTTTCCTCGCCCCACCAGCCGCGGGCGATGGCATCTTCGATGACCCCGTCCGACAGCGCCTCCCAATCTGCGCCGATGCTCAGATGGTTCGATACGCTCGCGACGTCCTCCACGCGGCGCACCGCCCAGTGACGATCCGAGGTTTCGAGAACGAACGCGGTACTGCGGTCGGCGACGAGGAAGGAGTTGTGGTACGCCCAATCCTTGTCGAAGTAGCCGGAGCCACCCTGCCCGTACGCCTCGAGCAGCGCGGTGATCACCTCGACAGCGTGCGTGGCACTGCGGCCGCGCTCCAAGCCGAGGCGCACCAGGTCCATGCCGATGAGCCCTTTGCCGGCGACCGGTTCCTTGCTGAAGACGGTGTGATTCCCGATGGCTACGCCGTGCTCGTTGAGCCCATGCTCGAAGCCCCAGCACCAGAACGGGCGCGAACCGATCAGCCGGCAGGTCTCGGCCACCTGCGGGATCTCGACGTACGTGCAGCGCAGCGCCGCCCCGGCAGCGTGCGACTGCGCTGACACCTGCAGCAGCGGCTGGCATTCGTTGGCCGGCCGGTCGCTGTTCTTCGCAAACAGCGTCGCGCCGTCGGCGGTGGAGTTGCCGAGGGCAACGAGCGAATCGCAGGCGAAGCGCGCCGCAACCTGGTTCGGCATTGCGCCGTCATACTCTGCCGCAGCGCACAGCACCAGGGTGCAACGGCGCAGGCCGCCACGGACCGCCAAATCAGTTGTGTGTGGCTTTGATCGTACCGCTGATGCCGAGCGTGAAGGTCCCAGTGGCGCCCTGGAAGACCAGACCCTTCACGCCGCGCAGTGCGGGTAGTGGCCTACCCGCTCGAAGATTTCGAGACGGCTGCCGGGAACGGCCTTGTGCGCCGCGACCGCGTGGCTCACTGGAATAAACGGGTCTTGCGCGCCCCACACGATCAATGTCGGCAGCTGCGCTGCCCGGTACAACCGGCCAAGGGCGCTCACCGCCTGTCCGCTGAAGTCGATCACGTCGCGCAGGCTGCGAAAGAAGGCGCGGCGGTTCTCGGCGTCCGCCAGCGACGCGTAGCTCCGCCAGATCTCCTGGCTGGCGGGCGTAGATCGCACGCCGGCGCGGCCGAGCCACGTATGATATGCCTCCACGTCACTGCACTACCGGCCATGCCGTGCACGAGCAGCAGCACCGGCCCCTTGCCGCACAGCCGTTGCTGTCAAGACCCACAGGAAAGGGGGATCGAGCATGTCGAGCGGCAGGTCGGATGAACGGACGCGTGAAGGAAGCTGCTGGAGCTCTGACCGGCGACAGGAAGCTGAAGCGCCAGGGACAAGGCGATCAGGCTGTCGGGAAGATGAAGCAGAAGGTGGAGAAGGTTGGTTTCCTTGGGACTGAGGGGGGGCAAACGGGGCCTACACCATTGGGCAAATTTTGGGCTATCATGGTGCGCATTAGCGGTCGATTCGACTCCGATGGCAACCAGCGTTCCCCAACAGGAATTCACAGCGATGAGAAGGAGGGACACGTGAAAGCACTCAGCAGCGCGATCGTTCTTGGCATCGGCCTCTTGATGGTCTCAGGCAGCCCAGCGCGTGCTCAACTCGGCGATCTAGGGGAGGCCGCGAAAAAGGGGGCCAGCGAGGCTGTCAAGCAAGAGATCATGAAACAGGCCGGTCTGCCGACGCCGGTCACACCAGTAGCCACGCCTGCGGCGGAGACGCCGGCTGCGGCGCCGGGTGCAGATACGGGCGCGGCACCGGAGGATGAGTAGATAGGTTGCGTCTCGGCTTCGATACCGCTCAGCACCGACGTGCGGTAGCTGATTGCTCACGAAGGAGGAAAAAAGCATGGCACTCGGAAATCGTGTCGCGGCAGAATTTGTCGGAACATTCTGGCTCGTTCTTGGAGGGTGCGGTAGCGCGGTGCTGGCCGCGGCCTTCCCAAACGTGGGCATCGGGCTGTTGGGAGTGGCGCTCGCCTTTGGTCTGACCGTCCTGACGATGGCCTTCGCTATCGGCCACATCTCGGGATGTCACCTCAATCCG
>DATKMS010000139.1:0-23953 GCA_035541735.1 Candidatus Margulisiibacteriota bacterium | reverse complement strand
GTTGGGGCTGACAGGTACTGCACTCATCGAGTGCATGACCATCGTGGTAGACCCAATGGGCCCGGCCATGAATTTGAGATCCGGAAGGTTTGCGCCGCCTGCGCAATGGTTCATGTCAGGGCAGGTCCCATCCGGAAAGATCTCGTAGTCGAAGGAGACCGAGTAAATCGGGAACGAAAACTTCATGACAATGCGGTCGTTCGGAGTCCCGTTGGGATTACTGGATATGAAAATGTCCCAGCTGCCGGGGTGATCTGTACCTCCATCCGAGGTTCCCAACGTTTTTGAAACCGCGTTGGGGCCTACAGCGTGCCCGTCTCCATTGTACGTCGTATCGGCCATCGCCCCGGTTACGGTCACGCTGTACCCCGACCCCGCAGTGGCGAGCAGCATGTTGTTCATGTAGTTCGACACGGCAGTGTTGCTTGTCCCGCTTATGGTGTTGAAATCAAACATAAAAGGCACTGCCCGTGCGGCTGGAGCAGCCACCCAGAGGATGACAACCCCAATCCCCAGAGCTCCAGCAAGTCGGCGTACTCTTTCCATAAAACTGTACCCCCGCCTCGTACCGTTGCTCAATTTGTGCCACACGCCAGCCGAGGCGAGCGTAAATCTGCTGCTTCAATATAACGAGATGAATTTTCGTGGAAATTATTCTCGATGCATTTGGATACTATGGGTCGACGAGCTGGACGTAGCATGGCACATGACTTAGACTGGAGTACACTATCCCGACACGCTAATCCCAATTTTCCCTTGATCCCCGATGGGTTGGCGCCAACCACGAGGCGAATTCACAGCGCTTTTGCTTCGCAAACCAGACGCTGCCCCACCCCTCGCATTCTGTAAAGAAATCCGACACCCAATTGGGTCGGCTTCAGCGTTCCCTCGACGGATCCGATGAACACCGGAGGTGGTCGCGCGTGAGGGTCCCTCAAGAAGCGCAACCCGGGGAACTGCGCACGCGTGTCCACTGCGCGCCGTCGTGTGCTTGCCTCTGGGTTAGTTGACTCAGAGTTCTAGAATATGTATTCCAAAACGATGGGGCGCCCGCGACGATACGACGAAGCTCAGATCCTGGAGGGGGCCAAGCATGTCTCGGTAGAAAGCGGCCCGCAGAAGCTGACGATCGCTGCGGTCGCGAAATCGGCGGGCATGCCGATCGGTTCCATCTATCATCGCTATGCGTCGCGCGACGAGATCCTGGCGGCACTGTGGTTCGACTTCGTCGAGACCTTCCAGGCACGCTTTCTCGCTGAGTTGGAAGGGGCGGAGGTGGTGCCAGCCGGCCTGGCGGCAGTGCGCATGGCGTGCGAGTGGGTGCGTCAGCATCCGCGTGAGGCTCGCCTCATGCTCCTGCACCGGCGCGAGGACTTTGCGGCGGAGCGTTGGCCGGCGAGCTATCGTCGCCGCGCCGCCGCGCTGGCGCACCGGGCGGACGTAAGCTTGCGCCAGTACGCGACGCGGCTCACAGGGTGCACGGGCGCAGCGCAGCTGCGCGCCGTCCGTTTCGCGCTGGTAGACCTGCCGACGGCGGCCCTCAAGCGCGACGTGGAGGCGGGCGCGCCCCCTTCACAAGACCTGGAGCAGCTGGTGCTCGACACCTGCGCCTACGCACTGCAGCGTGCGGCGCGTAACTAAGGGATACGCAGGGCACACACCATACACCGACAAGGAAAAAAGGAGGGACCAACAATGGATCGTCACATCATGTTGACACTGGCCGAGAAGTTCCTCGGGGCATGGAACACGCAAGAGGTGGAGCGGGTGCTCTCCTGCTACACCCCCGACCTCGAGTATCGCGATCCCAACACGCGCGGCGCGCTCCGAGGCGCCGACGCCATGCGCCGCTACCTGTCGAAGCTGTTCGGGCGCTGGCAGATGCACTGGGCGTTACGCGAAGCACATCTGTTCGAGGACGGGCAGGGATGCGCTGTGCTCTGGCACGCAACCTTCCGTCGCGCTGCCGGCGACACACCCATCGAGATCGATGGCATAGACTTCGTGGAGGTGCACGGTGACCGCATCTACCGCAACGAAGTGTGCTTCGACCGCGCGCAACTCGCCCCCTTGCTCGCCGCGGCGGCCTGACACGGCCGCGGTTGCACGCGTGGCGCAACCGCCACAACTCATGCTCGCGGGTCAGGCGTGAACACCCCACCGCATAGACCGGTCGCGCGCACACGCGTCGCCCGGCGTCACTTCCTGCGAAGGCTACCCCTGCTCCAGAGCCGCGAGCGGACGGACGTTGACCGGGACGGCGCTCTGCCGAGGTATTCCGGAGATGGGCTCGAAGTCACGCTCGGTGGTCACGAGACGGTTGGTGCTGTTGATGTCATCCGCCGTGCCGCCGCGCGCATGCGCCATGGAAATTACGCCGGGCAGCACGGCGCGTGACGGCGCAGCGATGGCGTAGATGAACGAGTGATCCGACTCGATGCGGACAACCTCGCCGGGGTCGACGCCGAGTCGCGCCAAGTCTTGCGGATGCATGAAGGCTGGGCTGTAGGGAAACTTGCGGCGCAGCTCGGGAAGATGATCGCCGGTCGAGTTGTACACCTCCAGCATGCGGCGGCTGATCATCCGCACGGTCGTCCTGGTTTTCTACCACAAACGGGGCGCAAGGCAGAGAGGGAAAGTGTGAGCCCAAAGCGCGTACGCGCGAGCGCGGCGTTCGCTCCCAGCTCGCTCTGCACAGTCCGCACTCGATAGTTTGTACAGGAGGCGAAATTGGTCGACAGGTGACCACGTTTGTACCTGAGCGTCAAAGACATGGTGGTCACTATGCACTGTATATGATTCAGGTGAGACGACGGCCCCCCACACACGGTGGCATAGGCGTTGCTCGGAACGGTCGGCGGTACGGGCAGCGAGCAGGGGGTTAGGGCGCGACGCCTGTACTGCGTAGCCGTACCAGCATTGGATCGTACCGGGGGGGCGCATGGCCAAGGGCTCAAACGAAGTGGCTTCCGACAGCGTGCTGGGCCGGCTCATCGCTGGTCACTCGCTCAGGATCATTGAGAGCAGATGCCGCTGCGCGACGCAGCCGTTAGGCAGGGTGCTGTTGGCCGTGGCTGCCCTGCTAAGCGTGGGGGCCGCAGCCCGGGCCGCGGATGGGGATCCCGACCTCACGTTTGGCGTCGGTGGCCTCGCCAGGGTGACGGTCGGACCGGGACTGGCAAGCGCCCTTGCATTCACGGTCGTGCAGCAAGCGGACGGCAAGCTCGTCGTCGGCGGTGACGTAAAGTGTGGAACGGAGGCCTTTGGACTGGCACGCTACAACCCGGACGGTCGCCTGGACACTGCCTTCGGCAACGGCGGCATGCTCACGACGACAGTCGGGTCGAATCCGTTTTATCCGGGCCCGATGATTCAGCAGTCGGACGGAAAGCTGGTGTTGGTGGGATGGTCTCCGTTCACGACCAATCCGGTTGCGCTTCTGCGCTACAACCCGGACGGCACCCTCGATGCCACCTTCGGCAACGGTGGAAAGGAGTTGGTGCCCGGTGGCAGCGTGGCGGCGGTGGCGCAGCAGGCGGACGGGAGTCTGGTCCTGGCGGGGACCCTGTCCAATGGCACGGACAAGGATTTCGCCGTGCTGCGCGTTCTCGCCGATGGAACGCCCGACGGGACCTTCGGCGATGGTGGAATCGTGCGCACGGCCGTTGGGTCATCTGACGATGCGGCGACTGGCATCGTTGTGCAACCCGACCAGAAGTTGGTCGTGATTGGTACCAGCACAGGAACCGATGGGTACAGCCATTTTGCAATCATCCGCTACAACCCCGATGGCAGTCTCGACACCACGTTCGGCAACGGTGGGAAGGTGGTAACGCGTATCGGGAGGTACGACACAGCAAGCGCCGTCGTCCAGCAGGCGGACGGGAAGATCGTGGTGTCCGGTTACACGACAAGCGCGACGTACGACGAGGACGTCGCGCTCGTGCGATACAACGTCGACGGCAGTTCGGATGGCACGTTTGGAAGCGGCGGCGTCGTGACGACCAACGTTGGCGGTCAGGATACCGCGGCAGCGCTCATTCAGCTCCCGGACGGCGGGTTTGTCGCTGCTGGGTCGACGAGTGTTTCTGGTTCGTCCCAATTCGCGCTCGTCCGCTACCAACCGAACGGGCAACTCGAGCCGACGTTCGGGACAGGGGGGATCGTCACCACGGACTTCGCCTCTTCTTCCTACCAGGGGGCGTATGCGCTCTTGCAACAGGCCGACGGCCAACTCGTTGCCGTCGGCTACGCACTCGATTCGCGCTATCACTTCGCACTTGCGCGCTACAGCGTCACCGGCGTCCCTGATCCCGCTTTCGGCGCGAATGGACAAACGACGACCTCGCTGCCGCTGCATGGAGACGCGAGCTTTGCGGTGGTACAGCAGGCCGACCACAAGCTGGTGGTCATTGGGGGCACGCGTAACGGCAACGACAACGATTTCGGAATCGCCCGGCTCAACACCGACGGCAGCCCGGACACGACGTTCGGCAACGGCGGCCGTGTACTCACGAAGTTGAGTTCCGGCGAGGACCTTCCGTACGGAGTCGTGCAACAACCCGATGGAAAGCTGGTCGTGGCCGGGAAGCAGTGGATCACCTCGAGCGATGACGATTTCGCGTTGGCCCGGTACAACCCCGACGGCAGTCTCGACCCGAGCTTCGGCAACGCGGGTACGGTCACTACCGCGATGACCCCCTACAAGGATGCCGCGCGGGCGCTCGTCCAGCAGCCCGATGGGAAGCTCGTGGTGGCCGGGTACACGAACGTCAACAGCACGTTCTTGTTGGCACGCTACGACGCGAACGGCAACCTCGACACCAGCTTCGGTAGCGCGGGCACGGTCTCCACGCAGTTTTCCGGTTCATCAGCAATGGCCTACGCGCTGGCGCTGCAGCCAGACGGCAAACTGGTAGCTGCGGGCTACACCGGACCCTCAAGTGTTGATTTCGCCGTCGCCCGCTACAACGCGAACGGGAGTCTCGATACCACCTTCGGAAACCTCGGCAGAGTGACGACTGCGGTCGGCACCGGCACCGACGAAGCGCGGGCCGTGGGTGTGCAATCCGACGGCAAGATTGTCGTCGCGGGAGACACGGTCACCTCCAACACCGTCGACGTCGCCCTGGTCCGCTACAACGTCGATGGGTCGCTGGACACGTCGTTCGGCACTGGCGGGATCGTCATGACAGATTTCGCTTCGGGACGCGCGTTCGGATATGGGTTGCAAATTCAGCGCGACGGCAAGTTCGTCGTTGCCGCTGCCGTCGAAGCGCAGGATCACACCTGGGAAGCCGGCCTGATTCGCTACAACGCCGACGGCAGCCTCGATTCAACTTTCGGAAGCGGCGGCATCGTCCTCAACCCGTCGTTTGCGCTCGGTTCGGATCAAGGAAAGTCCATTATCGAAGAGAACGACGGGAAGCTCGTCGTGGCGGGATATAGTATCGACGACCTCGGCAATAGCACCCTCGCGGTGGCGCGCTACACAGTAGCCGGCTGCGGCGACGGCATCGTCGGGCCGGGCGAGGACTGCGACCAGGGCATCGACAATGGCGGAGCGTCCTGTTGCAGTGTGACCTGTCAAATCCAGCCAGCAGCGTACCCGTGTCGGCCATCCGTCGGCCCGTGCGACATCGCCGAACAGTGCGACGGCGCGTCGGTCACTTGTCCGATCGATACGTTCGCGCCGTCGAGCCTTCTGTGCCGCGCGGCCGTCGACGCGTGTGACGTCCCCGAGTATTGCACCGGCACGACCAACAGCTGCCCCGCGGACAGGCTGGGTCCCTGCACGCCCACACCGACAGCCACTCGGACGTACACGCCGACAGTGACGCCGACGCCGACGGCAACGCCGACCAAGACCGTGACGCCGACGCGAACAAGTACACCGACCGCAACGCCCACCCCCACCCCGTTCAAAGTTTTCGTTTCGAGCCGCACCTACCTGGGGCGTCTGGTGACTAGCCTCGCGTACGCAGATCAGGAGTGCGCCGACATGGCAACCGCCGCTGGCATGCCCGGCGCCTGGGTGGCATGGCTCTCCGATTCAGTCACCAATGCCAGGGACCATCTAACCTCGAACGGACCCTGGATACTCACGACGGGCGCTCGAGTCGCAAACAGCAAGAGCGACCTGACCGACGGCACCATCCAGGTGCCGATCGGAGTCGACGAGAACGGACATGCGGTGTCGTCGTATTCGTGGACGGGCTCAGACGCCTTTGGGTTCAAGACGACCACCACCTGTGCGGATTGGAAAGGTGGGACGAACGGCACAGTGGGAGACTCATTTGGGCAGAGCTCCCTCTGGTCGAACGACGGGACGTTGTCCTGCAATTCATTCGCCCTCCACCTGTACTGCTTTCAAGTGAGCGGCACCCCGGTCCCGACGTCGACGGTCACGCTGACGCCGACGATCACACCTACTCGGACGATCACTCCAACACGAACGCCGACGCCGACGGCCTCGCCGACCAGAACCCCAACGGTAACGCCGACGCCGACCAACACGCCGACGCCAACGCCCACCCAGACGGCGACGAACACCCCCACCGCAAGCACCACGGCGACGCCATCAGACACCCCTACGAACACACCTACCCCCACGCCAACCGAAACGCCGACAGACACCGCGACCGCGACACCGACGGAGACGGCCACGGTCGCGCCAACTGCGACCCCTACCGATAGCCCAACCTACACGGCAACAGCCACCGACACCCCCACATCAACTCCCACTCCTACTGACACCGCCACCTTCACGGAAACACCAACCCCGACCGCGACGGACACCGCCACCCCGACCCCGACCGCGACGTTCACCGACACGCCAACGTGGACCCCCACATCCACCGACACTCCGACCTTCACTCACACACCGGCTGCCACTCCAACGATCACCCCGACTCCCACGACCACTGCAACGCCCAGCGACACACCGACATGGACTCCAATTCCAACCGCGACATCGACATTCACCCAGCCGCCGACTCCCACTTCGTCCGGCACGCCCACCGCGACACCGACTGCGACACTGACGTTCTCTCCAACGTCGACGCCGTCAATGACGCCAAGCGCAACGCAGACCCGAACGCCGACCCCTCTTCCGCCGCACGCCGTTCTGTTCTTTTCCTGGACAGGGGTGGGCAAGGGAGCGACGCGTTACGTGCACCACTACGCGGTCAGCGGCGAAGCCAACGCGGAGTTCCAGCTGCCCGGCGCCGGGCGTCTGAGCAATCTGTTCGTCACCTGCACGACCGCGGTAACCTCGGGCACACACACCATCGTGCTCCGCAAGAACGATGCGAACACCGCCTTCTCGTGCGTCCTGAGCGGCGGGGCAACGAGCTGCACCGACCTGGTCGACACGGTCGACTTCGCCGCCACCGACACGTTGGACCTGCGGGTCGTGAATGCGGCATCGACCCAGGCACCGAGCTGCGGTGCGGTGGTCACGCTGACCGCCAGTGGCGGCACCGCCCCGCACGACGATGTCATCACGCTGCAGACGGACGCGGAGGCGCCTGCCGACGGGCAGTTCTGCGGCATGCAAGTGGACGCCACGAGCGGTGCCACCACCTGCGCCAGCGCGAGCCCGGACGACGTTTCGATCGTCATGCCGCACGCCGGGACGCTGACCGGCCTGGCCGCGAAGTTGAACTCCAACATCGGCAGCGGAAAGGCGGAGACCTTCACAGTGCGGAACCTGACCCAGGGAGCGGACACCGGCATGGCCGTCTCCGTCACCGCTGGCAACCAGTTCAACAGCGCCGCGTGTGCCAGCGGCTGCGCCTTCAATGCGGGTGATCGACTGGCGATTCGTCTCAACCGCACGGGTGCAGCGGCGTCAAAGACGCGTTCGCTTGCGCTGTCCTACGTCAATGCCGGATCGACCCTCACCTCGCGTCGGGGACACTTCGCCTCGGGGACCACCTACGGTGGCTATCATCTGCCCATCAACGCAAGCACGCCGGGCGGGGCGGCCATGCAGATGGACCGGCCCGCGCGGCTGCAGAATCTGTACGTGCATTCGACAACGCCAGCGACCACGGCCTTCACAGTCACCGTCTGCTCCGGCACGACGTCGCCGCCGAATTGTGGCGGCTCGCGACCACACTGTACGGTGGCGGCCGGAGCGATGACCTGCAATGATCCGACCAACACCGTCGCCGTCGCACAGGGCGACTACGTCGAAGTGCAGGTGGGCAACCAAAGCGATGCCACCGGGACGGTGGGGTTCTCTGTCGAGGTCGTCGACCCATAAGGCCGGCGTCATTCGCACGCTGCGTCGCCGATCCGAAAGGCGCGGCGCGTAGCGTCCTCCCACTGCGTCATTGGCAGGCTGGCTTGCATGGCGCGGACCTGCTTCAGCAGCTCGAGCTTGTCCGCGCGGTCGCTCGACCACTCCTTGGCAAACGCACCCGAGCGGATCTCCTCCAGCGACTCGCGCATCTTCTGTTGCAGCAGCGGGTCGAGATCGGCGTAGCGCACGCTGCGGCTGATGGTGCCGTACTGGCTGGTGTGCGAATGCAGCTCGTGCTGCTTGAGCATGCCGAGCTCACGGATCTTCAGAAAGCTGTACGCCATCTCGCCCGATAGGTAGAGCTCCATCAGCACGGCTTCCGGCGGATAGCCGGCTTCGACGAGGGTATTTATCGCGGTCATCATCACGCGGCCGAATGCGGGACCGAAAGCCTGCTCGGTGAACAAATCCAGGGTCGCCTCGTCGTGCATGCTCATCTCCAGACAGCCGGCGCGTGCCGAGCCGACAGCCTTCGCCAAACCGAGCAGGCGCTGCTTGGCCCGACCGGTGGCGTCCTGATGCACGGCGATGAAGCTCGGGAAGCCTTCACCCGAAACGTAGGTGTCGCGCACGCCGGTACCGATCATACGCGGCGCGATCATGACGACATCGATCGACGCCGGCGGCACGATGAGGTTGAAGGCGATGTTGTAACCGTGGGCGAAGTTGAGCAGCTTTCCAGGCTGCAGGTGCGGCGCAACGTCGCGCTCGTAGATCTGAGGCATGAGTTCGTCGGGCACCAGCAGGAAGAGCACGTCCGCCTGCGCGCTGGCAGCCGCGATCGGGATGACCTCGAAGCCATCCTTCAGGGCCGCATCGCGATACGCGTCCTCCACGTTGCCGACGATCACCTTGAGCCCCGAGTCGCGCAGGTTCCGCGCCTGAGCGCTTCCCTGGTTGCCGTAGCCGAGGATTGCAACCGTCTCGCCGCGAATCGCGTCGAGGTCCGCATCCGTGTCGTGATAGATAACCGCCATCGCCTCCCCTTTCGCTGTACGTCACGAGCTACGGTCTCCTATCACACTGCAGGGTCGTGTGGCGAAAATTTCTTACCCGGTCCGGGAACCAAGACGCTGCCGGCCATGTTGGAAAGCGATGCCGGGCGCAATCGGAAGTTGACAAGGGCAGCGAGTGGCGCAGGCCGCTCGCGGACCACATCAGGGCAGACTAACCAAGGGCAGCCTGGCCTGTTCCGGGCAAGGGGGTACGTCATGCGGCGAGTCATCTTTGGCGGAGTCTCGGTGATCCTCTCCTGCATCGCTCTGCTGGCCACCTGAACGGCGCCGATTTCGGGAAGGAGAGTTGCAGCGTGACAGGCTCGTTCCGGCTGTTCTGTGTACCAAGACCGTGACTGGGCAATTGCAGCGCAAGTTCTCGCCTCCGGGTGGGAAGTTTGAGGATTTCACCCCGGCACCGGTTGCCGGCCAGGATCTGACGGAAGATACGCTCTGCTACCAGATCAAGTGCACGGATAACGCCCCAACGCCTCCCAATCCGTCGCTGCAGGTCTTCGATCAGTTCGGGGGCCGGACGGTAAGCAAGTTGCAACCCTATTTGCTCTGCGGCCCGGCAGGACAGGGGACGCCGCCGACGACGTTCAACATTGCACTCAGCGGCAGCCAGGAAACCCCGCCGAATAACAGTACGGCTACTGGGTCCTGCACCCTCGTGCTCAATGCGGCACAGACGACGCTCACGATCGACTGTACGCATACCGTGGCCAACACCATTCTCGGCCACATTCACAAGGCCCCGGCTGGAACGCCGGGTCCGATCGTGTTCCCCTTCAGCAACCCTGCCAGCCCGGTTCACGAGGTGTGGAATCTGACGCCGAGCGACGTCAGCGACTTGCTCGCCGGGAATCTGTACGTGAACATCCACTCGACCGCGTTCGTCGCTGGTGAGATCCGCGGCCAGATTCGGTAACTCTCCGGGCACGAGGGGAGCTTGCGGCCGGTGACAGCACCGCACCCTCGCGACCAGTAACAGCCGCCGCCACCCGGAGCGCCGCGGCGAGATGCTGCGCGCCGCGGGCGGCGATGCTCAGCATGACGACCCTGGCTGGCGTCGCTGACCGGGCAGAGCACGTTCGTGTTTCCGCTCGCCTTGCGGGTGTAGAAGACGGATGCTATAGACCACGCCTCCACTAGGAGTCACACTCATGAAAGAGGGTATACATCCGAAGTACGAGGCGGCGAAGATCGTCTGCGCTTGCGGGAACGTGATCGAAACGCGGTCGACCGTGCCAACCATCCATGTGGAAATCTGCTCGAATTGCCACCCCTTCTTCACCGGTAAGCAGAAGCTGGTGGACACTGCTGGACGCGTCGAACGCTTCAAGCGCAAATACGGCATCGAACAATAGCGTCCGGAGCGCAGCCGCTCTCCGGATCGTACACATGAGAAGGGCGAGGGAGGTGTTCTCCCGCGCCCTTTTTTTTGAAGAGCGTGTTCGTGCTCGTGGTTCGTGCTCGTCAGGTGTACAAATTCCCAACGAGCACGAGCACGCACACGAGCACGAGTAAAAATGTTCCAGAAACTCGAAGACGTCGAGCAACGCTACGTCGACCTCGAAGCGTCCCTCGTAGACCCCGCGGTCATCGGGAACCGCAAGGAGTACGCCCGTCTGTCCAAGGAACGCGCGGATCTCGACGAGATCGTCCAGCGCTATCGCGACTGGAAGCGCCTGTCGGCGGAGATCGAAGGGCACAAGGCGCTCCTCGAGGAAGCCGACCTGGACATCCGCGAGCTGGCCAAGGCCGAGCTGCCGGCGCTGCGCGAGCGCTTGGAGGGGCTCGAGGAAGAGTTGAAGCGCCTGCTGCTGCCGCGCGATCCGAACGACGAGCGCAACGTGGTGCTCGAAATCCGCGCCGGCACGGGCGGTGACGAGGCGAGCTTGTTCGCCGCGCAGTTGCTGCGCATGTACACGCGGTACGCCGAGGAGCACGGCTGGCGCGTCGAGCTGCTGAGCGCCAGCCCGACCGGGCTCGGCGGCTTCAAGGAAGTCATCGCGCTCATCGAGGGGCGCGGCGCCTTCAGCCGCCTGAAGTTCGAGGGCGGTGTGCACCGCGTGCAGCGCGTGCCGGTGACGGAAGCCTCCGGCCGCATTCACACCTCCACGGTCACCGTCGCCGTCCTTCCCGAGGCCGACGACGTCGACGTGCACATCGACGAAACCAAGGACTTGCGCATCGATGTCTTTCGTTCCTCCGGCCCCGGCGGCCAAAGCGTCAACACGACCGACTCGGCCGTGCGCGTGACCCACCTGCCGACGGGGCTGGTGGTTGCCTGCCAGGACGAGAAATCGCAGCACAAGAACAAGGCGAAGGCCTTGAAAATCTTGCGCGCCCGGCTGCTCGAACGCGCGCAAGCCGAGCAGCAGGCGGAGGTGGCGGAGAGCCGCCGCAGCATGGTCGGCACTGGCGAACGCTCGGAACGCATCCGCACCTACAACTTCCCGCAAGGGCGCGTCACCGACCACCGCATCAACCTGACGCTATACTCGCTCGATCGCGTCATCGAAGGCCAGATCGAGCCGCTCATCGAGGCGCTGATCACGCATCACCAGAGTGCAGCCCTGAAGGCAGCGAGCTGATGGATACGGCAATCGCCATGGCGCGTGGCCCGGACAGCATTGCTCAGTTGATCGCGCAGGCGGCGCTGACGCTCGACGCTGCGGGCGTCGGGACGCCCCGCCTCGATGCGGAACTCCTCTTGGCCGCCGCTTGCGGGCTGGACCGCACGGCGCTGTACATGCGTGGCAGCGAGCCGGCACCCCGCGGTAGCGTCGAGACATTCCGCGGCTTCTTGGCGCGCCGCCAGCGGCGCGAGCCGCTGCAGTACATCGTCGGCCGGCAAGAGTTTTGGTCGCTCGAGTTTACGGTGACGCCGGCGGTCTTGATCCCACGACCCGAAACGGAACTCCTGGTGGAGCTGGCGCTCGAGGTTTTGCGCCCGGTTCTTTCGGTGGGTACGAATGCGCGCCACCTGGGCGTCTCGCCGCCGACGCTGGGGAGTGACGAGGGCGTCTCGAAACTCGCGGGCCGCGCGTCCGGGCGATCAAATCGCCCGGCTGAGTTGCAGCAAAGCCCACCAACGGGGCTCCAAACGCAGATCAGAGAGGGCGGTGAGCCCCTTCAGTGGGCTTCGAGCGACTCAGCCGGGGAATTCATTCCCCGGCCTCGGCACGACATGCCCGTCGCAACGTACTCGCCGAGACAGATCTGCGACGTCGGCACAGGCAGCGGTTGCATTGCCGTCGCGCTCGCACACGAGCTGCCAAATGCCGACGTGTGGGCGCTCGACCTGTCGACGCCGGCACTGGCGGTGGCCGAACTGAACGCGCAACGGCTGGGGGTGTCCGAGCGCGTCCGTTGTCTGCGCAGTGACCTGTTTGCGGCTGTGGCTGATCAGCGGTTCAGCATCATTGTTGCGAACCCGCCGTATCTGGGCGGCGATGACTTCGCCGACCTGCAACCCGAGCTCGCCTATGAGCCGCAGGCCGCATTGGACGGCGGCGGGGATGGCCTGTCGGTTGTCCGCCGTTTGCTGGCAGCTGCACCCGATCGGTTGGTCGAGGCTGGGTGGCTCCTGATGGAGATCGGCTGTGAGCAAGCGGCTGCCGTAGAGCGCCTCGCGCGCGCCGCAGGCTTCAAGACGATCTCCATCCGTTCCGACTACGCGGGCCTGCCCCGCGTGCTGATGGCGCGACGCTGAGGCAATGGACACGATCCAAATCCGCGGCGGTCGCCGCCTCAAAGGCGAGGTGACGGTGGAAGGCGCCAAGAACGCCGCCCTACCCATTCTGCTCGCCTCGCTCCTCACCTCGGAACGCTGCACCTTTCGCAATGTGCCACGTGTGGTGGACGTCCGCACCACGCTGCGTTTGCTCGCAGACCTGGGGGCACGCGTTGACGACTCCGACGGGGTGATCAATGTTCAGGCCGAACGCCTGGCGCGGCTCGAGGCGCAGTACGAGCTGGTCAAGACGATGCGCGCCTCGTTCCTCTCACTGGGGCCGCTGCTGGCGCGCTTCGGCCAGGCGCGCGTATCGACGCCCGGTGGCTGTGCCATCGGCAGCCGCCCGGTCGATCTGCACCTCGACGGCCTGCAGAAGATGGGCGCACGTGTGCGCATCGTCCACGGCTACGTCGAGGCCGAGGCGGAGGCATTGCGCGGGGCGCGCATCTATCTCGACTTCCCGTCGGTCGGCGCGACCGAGCACTTGGTAATGGTGGCAACGCTCGCCGAGGGCACGACCACAATCGAGCACGCCGCACGCGAGCCAGAGGTCGTGGACCTCGCTCGCGCGCTCAACGCCATGGGCGCCAAGATTACCGGTGCCGGCGAGGACATCATTACCATCGAGGGCGTACCAAAACTGCACGGAGTCGACTTCACCATCATCCCCGACCGGATCGAAGCCGGGACATTCATGATGGCAGCGGCAATCACCGGCGGCGATGTCTACGTGCGCGGTGCACGATCTGATCACTTGCAGGCCGTGACGCTGAAGCTCCGCGAGGCCGGCGTCGAACTGCAGGAGGACAGCGAGGGGATCCGTGTGATCGGCAACGGACGCTTGCGCAGCGTCGATGTAAAGACGATGCCGTACCCCGGCTTCCCCACCGACCTGCAGGCGCAGATGATGGCAGTGCTGTCGCTGGCGGACGGCCGTAGCGTCATCTCGGAGACCATCTTCGAGAACCGCTTCATGCACGTCTTGGAGCTCAACCGCATGGGCGCAGATATCAAGGTCGAGGGCAACAACGCCATCGTGCGCGGCGTGGCGGTGCTCTCCGGTGCGCCCGTGATGGCCACGGACTTGCGCGCCAGCGTGTGCCTGGTGCTGGCTGGGTTGGCCGCCGACGGTGCAACCGAGGTGTCGCGCGTCTACCATCTCGACCGCGGCTACGTGCGCATCGAAGAGAAGCTGTCCGCGCTCGGCGCGGGAATCCGCCGGGTCCGGCAACAGCGAGGGTAGCGGGATGCTGGTCCGAGTGCTCTCTACGCAGGAACGCGATTTCGCCCGCCAGTTCGCCGCCATTCGCGAACGCGGTGCGGGTGCCAGTGTGCAGGTTGAGACGCAAGCGCGAAAGATCGTCGACGCGGTGCGGCGGCGCGGTGACCGTGCGCTCGTCGCCTACACCCGTCGCTTCGACGGTGTCACACTGTCGCCGGCGCATTTGCGCGTCAGCGACGCGGACATCGCTGCGGCGCAAGCGGCAGTGGCGCCGGCGGCGTTGCGTGCCTTGCGGCTGGCGGCGCGCCGCATCGCCGCGTTTCACCGGCGGCAACGGGTACGCTCGTGGAGCTATCGCGACACCATCGGGCTGCGTCTCGGCCAGCAGATCACACCGCTGCGACGCGTCGGCCTCTACGTGCCCGGCGGGCACGCGGCGTATCCGTCGTCCGTGCTGATGAATGCGATCCCGGCGCGCGTTGCCGGCGTGCGCGAAGTCGTCATGGTGTCGCCCGCCGGCCGCGGCGGGGTGAATCCGGCCGTGCTCGCTGCGGCGGCAATCGCCGGCATTGACGCGGTGTACCGCATCGGCGGTGCGCAGGCGGTGGCAGCGCTGGCGTACGGCACGAAGACCATTGCCCCGGTCGACAAGATCGTCGGGCCGGGAAACGCCTGGGTGCAGGCGGCGAAGAAGATCGTCTACGGCACGGTGGACATCGACAAGATCGCCGGGCCAAGCGAGGTCCTGGTGATCGCCGACCGCAACGCCGATCCGGAACACGTTGCCGCCGACCTGCTCGCACAAGCCGAGCATGGCAGCGGGGACGAGTGTGCGGTGTTGCTGACGCCGTCGCGTCCGTTGGCGTTCGCCGTGCAAGCAGCGATCGAGCGCCAGCTGCAACGGCTGCCCCGTCGGGGC
Organism: Candidatus Margulisiibacteriota bacterium; assembly: GCA_035541735.1. Classification (GTDB taxonomy): domain Bacteria; phylum Desulfobacterota; class Binatia; order HRBIN30; family HRBIN30; genus DATKMS01. Next base: position 8,764 of record DATKMS010000139.1, on the reverse strand, counting down.
GACATCGCGCGGGTGTTGCGCCGCCGCGGCGCGCTCGTGGTGGTACGGAGTCTGGCGGAGGCGGTGGAGGTGGCCGAGAGCGTCGCGCCGGAGCACCTGGAGCTCATGGTCGCGCGGCCGCGGCGCTGGGCAGGACAGATTCGCAATGCCGGGGCGTTGTTCCTCGGCCCGTTCGCTCCGGCGCCGTTGGGAGACTACGTTGCCGGCCCGAATCACGTGCTGCCGACGGGCGGCACGGCTCGGTTCTTCTCACCGCTCGGCGTCTATGATTTCGTCAAGCGCACCAGCGTCGTGTCGGCGACGCGCCACGGGCTGCGGCGGCTGGCCCCAGCCGTGATCGGCCTGGCGACGCTGGAAGGCTACGACGCACACGCTGCGGCGGTTCGCTGCCGCTTCACCGGCGGGCGGGACGCGTAGCAAGGAGGGCGGAATGGCACGAACAAGAAGGCAGACAGCGGTGGCGGCGGCCGCCGTGCGCACGCCCGCGGCGGCGCGCGCGCGGGGCAACGGCCGGCGCGCGCGGGTGACGCGCACGACCAAGGAAACCGACATCACCGTCGAGCTGAACGTCGACGGCCGCGGCCAGGCCGCTGTGGACACCGGCATCCCGTTTCTCAACCACATGCTCGACATCTTCGCGCGCCACGGCTTTTTCGACCTCACGGTCCAAGCGCGCGGCGACCTCGACGTCGATCAGCATCACACCGTCGAAGATGTGGGCCTGACTCTCGGCCAAGCATTGCGCGAAGCGCTGGGCGACAAGGCGGGCATCCGCCGCTTCGGCGACGCCACCTGTCCGCTCGATGAGGCCTTGGTCACCGCCGTCATCGACCTCAGCGGCCGGCCGTTCCTGGCCTACAACCTGCGCATCAAGCAAGCGCGCGTCGGCAGCTTCGACACCGAGCTGATCCACGACTTCCTGTTGGCGTTCACCAACCAGGTCGGCATGAACCTGCACCTCAATCAGACGCAAGGCCGCAATCCGCACCACATCATCGAAGCCGCCTTCAAGGCACTCGCGCGGGCGCTCGACGCCGCGAAGCAGGTCGATCCGCGCGTCTCCGGCGTGCTATCGACGAAGGGAAGCCTGTGAGCCGAAGCGGCCAGGCCAGCGCGATGATTGCGATCGTCGACTATGGAATGGGCAACCTGCGCTCGGTGCAGAAGGGTATCGAACGCGTCGGGTTTGCCGCTGAGGTGACGCGCGATCGCGGCCGCATCGCGGCCGCGGCCGGCGTCGTGCTGCCCGGGGTCGGTGCGTTCGGTGCGTGCATGGACAACCTTCGCACCTACGGGCTGATCGATACGGTCCGCCGGATCATCGAGCGCGGCACACCGTTCCTCGGCATCTGCCTGGGCATGCAGCTGTTGTTCGAAGAAAGCGAAGAGTTCGGCCGCGTGCCGGGCCTCGGCATCTTCCCGGGCCGCGTCGTGCGCTTCCAGGACCAGCCGGATCTCAAAGTCCCACACATGGGATGGAACCAGATCACCAAGCGGCAGGATGTACCGCACCTGCGTGGCATCGACGACGGCGCGTTCGTCTACTTCGTGCACTCGTACTACGTCGTCCCCGCCGCTCCGTCGCTGACCGCAACCAGTACGGAGTACGGCGTCGAGTTCACATCCGCCATCGCCCGCGACAACGTCTTCGCGACCCAGTACCACCCGGAGAAGAGCCAGGCCGTGGGACTGACGATCCTGCGGAACTTCGGGGAAATCGTCTCCGGCCGAGCGGCGACGAGCGACCAGCCACGAGCGACATGCTGATCGTACCTGCCATCGACCTCAAGGGCGGCAAGTGCGTGCGCTTGCTGCGCGGTGAGATGAACGCCGAGACGGTGTACGGCGATGACCCGGTGGCCATCGGCCAGCGTTGGGCGAGCCAGGGCGCGCAGTACCTGCATGTCGTCGATCTGGATGGCGCCGTCAGCGGCCATGCGGTCAACGGCGCTGCGATCGAGGTGCTGTGCAAGACGCTACCGATGCCCATCGAGATCGGCGGTGGGGTGCGCGGCGTCGAGCGCGCCGCGGAGTTGCTGCAACGCGGCGCGGACCGGGTGATCTTCGGCACGGCTGCGCTGGCGGATCCCGACGTCGTGCGTGCCGCGTGCGAGCGCTTTCCAGGGCGCATCGCGGTAGGGATCGACGCCCGCGAGGGCCGCGTTGCCGTGCAGGGATGGACGAAGACGAGCACGACCAGTGCGGCGGATCTGGCGCGGCGCGCCGAAGACTTCGGCGCCTGCCGCATCATCTACACCGACATCAGCCGCGACGGCACGCAGCAAGGTGTGAACGTGGCTGCCACGGTGGCGATTGCCGAAGCGGTCGACATTCCGGTCACCGCATCGGGCGGAGTCGGCTCGCTGGCCGACATCGAGGCGCTGATGGCAGCCGGCGTACCAGGCATTGACGCCGTCATCGTCGGCCGCGCACTGTACACCGGGGCGGTAAATCTGGCTGAGGCACTCACGGTGGCGCGGGGCGGGGACCAGAAGTCATAAGCGCACGCCATGCTCGCCCGCCGCATCATCCCCTGCCTGGACGTCAAGGACGGCCGCGTCGTCAAGGGGGTCAATTTCGTCGGCCTGCGCGACGCCGGCGATCCGGTGGAGATCGCGCAACGGTATGATGACGAAGGCGCCGACGAGCTGACCTTCCTCGACATCACGGCATCGCACGAGCGCCGCAAAATCATTCTGGACGTCGTGGCGCGCACCGCAGAGACCGTGTTCATGCCGCTCACCGTCGGCGGGGGCGTGCGCGAGATCCAGGACGTCCGCGATCTGCTCAACGCCGGCGCCGACAAGGTGTCGATCAACACCGCCGCGGTGCAGCAGCCGGAGTTCGTCCGTGCCGCCGCCGAGAAGTTCGGTAGTCAATGCATCGTCCTGGCAATTGACGCCAAACGTGTTTCCGACGACGGGCGACCAGCGGCCAGCCACGCGCCCTCCTGGCAGGTCTTCATCCACGGCGGCCGCACGCCGACGGGTCTCGACGCGATCGAGTGGGCGCAGCGGATGGAATCCTACGGCGCCGGCGAGATCCTGCTCACCAGCATGGACCGCGACGGCACCAAGGAGGGCTACGACATTGCGCTGACGCGCGCCATCGCCGACGCCGTGCGTGTGCCGCTGATCGCCTCGGGTGGCGTCGGCACGCTCGAGCACATCTACGACGGCCTCACGGCTGGCGGCGCCACGGCAGCGCTAGCCGCGTCGATCTTTCACTATCGCGAGTACACGGTGCGACAGTGTAAGGAGTACCTGGCAGCGCGCGGTGTGCCGGTGCGGTTGTGAAGAGCGCGGGCGCGGAGGGGCAGAGGAGCGGAAGAAGGCCGGCTACCCGTGCTGCGCTTCCAACCAGCGCTCGGCGTCGATGGCCGCCATACAGCCGGAGCCGGCAGCCGTCACCGCCTGGCGGTAAACGTGGTCTTGCACATCGCCGCACGCAAAGACCCCGGGGACGCTGGTGTACGTCGAGCCGTTCTTGGTGACGATGTAGCCGTTGGCGTCCATCTCGATTTGGCCGGCGAACAGCTGCGTGTTGGGTTGATGGCCGATGGCCATGAACACGCCGTCGCATTTGAAGTCGGTGGTGGCGCCGGTCTTCACGTTCTTCAGGCGGGCGCCCGTGACGCCGGCTTTGTCCGCCGTGCCATAGATCTCCTCGACGACCGAATCCCAAATGAAGGCGACCTTCGGATTCTTGCGGGCGCGCTCCTGCATGATCTTCGAGGCCCGCAGCTCGTTGCGGCGATGGACGATGGTCACCTTGGTGGCGAACTTGGTGAGGAATGTGGCTTCCTCCATCGCGGTGTCGCCGCCGCCGACGACCACCAACTCTTTGTCCTTGAAAAAGAAGCCATCACAGGTCGCACACGCCGAGACGCCGTGGCCCATGAGGCGCTTTTCCGACTCGATACCGAGCAGCTTTGCGGAAGCGCCGGTGGCGATGATGAGCGCGTCGCACGTGTACTCGTCCTTGCCCACCTGCAGGCGGAACGGCTGGCGCGCCAGGTCGACCGCGGCGACGTCGCCGAAGATCATCTGCGTTCCAAAACGCTCCGCTTGCTTCTTGAACAGCTCCATCATCTCCGGGCCCAGCACGCCGTCGGGGAAGCCGGGGTAGTTTTCCACGTCAGTCGTGATAGTAAGTTGCCCGCCCGGCTGTGAGCCTTCGATGACCAGCGGGGCGAGGTTGGCGCGTGCAGTGTACAACGCCGCGGTCAGGCCGGCAGGGCCGGATCCGATGATGATGACCTTGTGATGAGGCATAGGTACCGGGGTTTATAGTGACGCAACCACGCTCTCGCAAGCCGGGCAGGCGCCCCGCCCCGCGTCCACGGCTGTCGCACGTCGATACGCAGGGGCGCGCCCGCATGGTCGACGTGAGTACCAAGGCCGTCACCGAACGCGAGGCGATGGCGCGCGGGGTCGTGCACATGCAGCCGCAGACTCTGCAACTGATCCGCGGCGGGAAGATCGCCAAAGGCGAGGTGCTGGCCGTGGCGCGCGTTGCAGGGATCCTGGCTGCAAAGCGCACCGCCGACATCATTCCGCTGTGCCATCCCCTGCCGATCCAAGTGGCACGCATCGACTTCGACGTCATTGCGCCCGGCCGTCTGCAAATCGAGGCGTGCGTCACGGTGAGTGGCAAGACGGGCGTCGAAATGGAGGCGCTCGCCGCTGTCAGTGCGGCCGCGCTGACCGTGTACGATATGTGTAAGGCGGTCGATCGCGGCATGGTGATCAGCGACATCCGACTCATGGAGAAACGCGGCGGCCGCAGCGGGGAGTACCGGCGCCGTGAGTAATGCTGAGTGCTGAGCCAGCACCGAAGCTGCCCTGCCCGCACTTTCCACACTGTGTCGGGTGCACGCTGATTGGCAACCCGTACGGCGAGCAGCTGCGCCGCAAGCGCGAGCGCGTCCGTGAGGCGTTCGCCCAGTACCCGAGCCTGACGACGCTCCAGATCCCCGAGGTCGTCGGCTCACCGCGCGCTTTCGGCTATCGCAACCAGGCCAAGCTGGTGGTGCGCCGGGCGCGACGTGGCCTGTTGCTCGGCGTGTACCGGCCGGGCACGCATCAGGTCGTCGACATTCGCCAGTGCCCGGTGCACCATCCGCTCATCACTGCGGTGCTCGCCGCCGTGGCACGCATTCTCGAGCAGTATGAGATTCCAGCCTATGACGAGCGTACGCACGTCGGGACGCTGCGCTACGCAGTCGTGCGCGTCAGCGCCTGGGCCAAGGCGGTGCAGGTCATTCTGGTCACGCGCGAGCGGTCACTGCCGCGAGCACGCGAGGTCGTACGCGCGCTGACGCGCGTGCGCGGCGTGCGCAGCGTCGTACAGAACATCAACCCCGACCCAGGCAACGTCATCTTCGGCGCGCAGTTCGTGCCGTTGACACGAGAGACGGCGCTGGTTGAGCGGATCGACTTCCTCAAACTGAAGACCCACGCCGGCGCCTTCCTGCAAGCCAATGTGGCCGTGGCGCGCAAGCTGTACGTGCAGGCACTGCAGTGGGCCGCGCCACAGAGCGACGCACTGTGCGTGGACCTCTACTGTGGGGTTGGAGCGCTGACGTTCTATCTGGCGACCCGCGCGAAGCACGTGGTGGGGATCGAAGAATCGCCGATCGCCGTCGCCGACGCCAAGGAAAACGTGCGGCTCAACGGCTTTCACAATGTGCGCTTCCACTGCGGCCGCGTTACTGACACCTTGCCGGTCGTAGCCCAGCAGCTACCGCGACTGGAGGTCCTCACCCTCAATCCGCCGCGCCAGGGCGCCGATGCGGCAACCCGCGCGGCCATCGTCGCCGCGGCGCCGACGCGCATCGTTTACATCTCCTGCGACCCGACGACGTTGGCACGCGACCTCGACTGGTTCGCAACCCACGGCTATCGCACCGCCCATCTCCAACCCTTCGACTTGCTGCCGCAGACCGAGCACGTCGAATGTGTGGTCGCACTGGCGCGGTGACGGCGCCGTTGCCGGCTGAGGGACGGCTGCATCGAGGCTTGCTCCCTGAGCGGCTTCCGCGCTAAAGGCGCCCTCCAATGCGCGTGCATCGCTGGAAGCCGACGCTTCGGATACTCTTGCCTTTCGATCGCACGCCACTGGTGCGACACTGAAGCCGATGGTGACGTCTGAGATCGATCTGACAGTGCTGATCCCCGTGCTCAACGAGCGCGACAACCTGGTGGCGCTGTTGCCGCGCTTGCGCCACGTCATTGCCCAGCTCGGCTGCACGCACGAGGTGTTGGTCGTCGATGGCGGCTCACACGACGGCACGGTCGAAGCCGCCGCGGGGCTCGGCGCGCAGGTCCTGGTGCAGCGTGCCCCCGGCTACGGCGGCGCCTTGCGCGAGGGGTTCGCCGCCGCCACCGGCGCCTACGTGTTGACCTTGGATGCGGACTTGTCGCACGACCCGGACTTCATCATCAAGCTGTGGCGGGCGCGCGCGCAGGCAGACGTCGTCATCGCCTCGCGCTACGTGAAGGGCGGCGTCGCGTACATGCCCCTGAACCGCAAGCTGCTCAGCCGCATTCTCAACCGCTTCTTCGCGCTTGGCCTCGGCCTGCCGGTGCGCGACATGTCGAGCGGGTTCCGCCTGTATCGCGCCCGGGTGCTTGCCGGCCTCGAGCTGCAAGGGCGCAACTTCGACGTGCTCGAAGAAGTGCTGGTCAAGGCCTACGCCGCGGGCTGGCGCGTCGTCGAGATCCCATTCACCTACTATCCGCGCGATGCCGGATCGTCGCACGCCCGCGTCATTGCGTTCGGCCTGGACCTCCTCCGCGCCTTCGCCCGCTTGTGGGGGCTGCGCAGCTCCATCGAGTCGGCAGACTACGACGAGCGCGCCTTCTACAGCCGCATTCCGTTGCAACGCTACTGGCAACGGGAACGCCACCGCATCATCACCGCCATGGCGCGCGGCGCGGGCCGCACGCTGGATGTCGGCTGCGGCTCGAGCGTGATTCTGCAGAGCCTGAACTACGCCGTCGGCATCGATGTCCTCGCCAACAAGTTGCGCTACATGCGGCAGTACGGGGTGCCGCTCGTACGCGGATCGGTCTTGGCCCTGCCGATTCGCGATGCGGCCTTCGACTGCGTCGTCTGCTCACAGGTCATCGAGCACCTGGCCGCGGACCCGGCGATCTTTGACGAGCTGACACGCGTGCTGCGCCCCGGTGGCCTCTTGGTCCTCGGCACGCCGGATTACGACACGATTGGCTGGCGCACCATCGAACCGCTGTATGGCTGGTTCGCGCCCGGCGGCTACAAGGACGAGCACATCACGCACTATACCCTCGCCAGCCTCACCGAGCTGGTAGCACGCTATGGGTTCGAGATCGTAGAGCGCGCCTACGTCCTGCGTAGCGAGTTGATCCTGGCGATGCGGAAGGCAGAAAGCGTAACAGGTAGAACGTAAATCGTACAAAGAGCCCGGGCTTACACCTTACGCTCTAGGTTTTACGTTTCAGACAGGCGTTGCCATAGCCCTGGCGCCGTTGTAGTTCCCCAGCAGGCGGGCCAATGCGAACACGGGAGCTGCTCAATCTCCGCAACAGCGGTCACTCCGGAATCAACGCCCTGTTTGCCAAGGCGCACTCGGCGGATTGGGATATCGAACGCGACGTTGACTGGGCCACACCGGTGGCGCCCGACGATCCGTTGGTCGATCACGCCTGGGGCGCGTTCTCGCAAACGCCGACGTTCCAAGGCTTGCCGGAGGCGGTGAAGACGCGGGTGACGCGTCGCGGCCTCGGACGCATCCTGAACATCCTGCAAGTCGGCGAGAGCGTGGCGCAGGACGTCTGTGCGAAGATCGCCTTGCGCGTGCGTGAGGAGGACTATCGCAATCACGCCGTCGCGCAGGCCATGGACGAAGCCCGCCACCACCTGGCGTACCGCCGCTTGCTCGAGAAGATGAACGATGAGCTGGAAGACATCGACGTCGGAACCGAGATGATGTTCGACTCGCTCCTGGCGTCCGATGATCCGCTGACCCTGATCGCCACCGAGCAGTTCTTCCTCGAGAGTCTGGCGATGGGCATCTTCGAGGGCATTCAGCGGCACGCGCGTCACCCGCTGCTGCGCGAGATCATCAGCTTGGTCACGCGCGACGAGAGCCGCCACATGGGATTCGGCGTGCTGTACGTCGCGGAGTGGATGCGCGGGCACAATCTCGACCAGCAGATCGCCTTCGCGCGGCGCTGGCTCGGCCAGATCCTGGCGGTGGTGCTGGATCAGCCGGGCCCGCTCATGCTCAGCCGTGTCGTGCAGCGCATGCGCGACGCCGGTGTCGACAACGCCGATCAACTCGGTGCACAGATGCTGCGTGAGCAACGGGACGTCAACGCGGCGGAGGCGGCCGACGCCGTTGCCGGCCGCCGTGTCCCGCACTTGCTCAAGAGCGCCCGCCGCGCCGGGTTGCTCAAGCAGGAGATCCTCGAAGCGCTGGGGATAAGGACTCACCCGTTGATCCTCGGCGTCTTGCGTCAGCCAGGCGACGCGGACGCGCCGGCCTGACCCGCATCACCGCAGTTCCAACCGCCCCGCCGGCGTCGCGAGGGTAGCGATGAGCGCCGGGACGGGGCCGGCGGACACCACGAGTTCCGCCTTGATCGCCTGCAGCAATGGACGGATAGTCTGCGGCTCGGGATGTTCCGCGCGCAGATCCAGGAGCGTGCAGCCGGCGGCGGCACCTCCCGCTGGATGCGGCGTCGTGCCCCAGTCGATGAGGAAGGGCACGAGCCCGTCG
>DATKMS010000138.1:0-9055 GCA_035541735.1 Candidatus Margulisiibacteriota bacterium | reverse complement strand
GTCAGGTTCGACACGCCACCCCAGCCCGAGCGCACGCCGGAAGACGTGGTCGCGCCGGGAATAACCATCAGCAGGTTGGTGCCCAGGCTGAGGATCTGCTTCTGCACCGCCGCATCCGCGCCCTGGCCGATGCTCACCATGGTGATGACGGCGGCGACGCCGATGATGATGCCGAGCATGGTCAGCGCCGACCGCAGCTTGTTGCGCCGCAGTGCGCGCAGCGCTGTACGCATGGTCATACGCAGGAGCTTCATGCTTTCCCTCTTCTCCCTCTCCCCCCGGGAGAGGGTTGGGGTGAGGGGATCAGATGCTTTGCAACCGTTGCTCTGAAGCCTCCACCTATTCGCGCAGCGCCCCAAGACAGTTGACGAAGAGTCATCTCATCCCCTCACCCTGCCCTCTCCCGCAGGGAGAGGGAAAGAAGGGTTCCCCTGGAGTGACACAGAAGGGCGCGCCACGCGCGTCGCCTGCTGCGCATCCGACACGATCAGCCCGTCGCGGAACGTGAGGACGCGCCGCGCGTAGGCGGCGATGTCGGGCTCATGGGTCACGAGCACGATCGTTAGCCCTTCATCCTCATTCAGTTTGCGGACGATGTCCAGAATCTCCTCGCTGGTGCGCGTGTCGAGGTTGCCGGTGGGCTCGTCGGCGAGCAGGACGGCCGGGTTGTTCACCAGGGCCCGCGCAATCGCCACGCGTTGCTGCTGGCCGCCGGAGAGTTGGCTGGGCAAGTGCTCCTCACGCCCGCTCAAACCGACGGCGGCGAGCGCCTCGCGCGCCCGCTGCCGTTGCTCGCGCAGCGGCACGTCGCTGTAAAAGAGCGGCAGCTCGACGTTCTCGATGGCGCTCGTACGCGGGATCAAGTTGAAGTTCTGGAAGACAAAGCCGAGTTGCCGGTTGCGGATGGCGGCGCGCTCGTCGGCCGCCAGCGTTGACAAGTCGGTGCCGGCGAGGCGGTAGACGCCACGCGTCGGACGGTCGAGGCAGCCGACGATGTTCATGAACGTCGACTTCCCCGAGCCTGACGCACCCATGACGGCAACGAACTCGCCCGCCGCGATGTCGACCGACACCCCGCGCAACGCCTGTACCGCGACATCGCCAAGCTGGTAGATCTTCCAGACGTCGCGCACCTCAATGAGCGAGCTGGGCATCTGTCACCGGAACCGGCGCCCGGCAAATCCCGGCGGCTGCGCCGCCGTGCGCTGCTCGGCGCGACGGAAGGCCACCGCCACTTGATCGCCGGGGCGTAGCTGATCGGACAACAGCTCGGCGTACTGATCGTTGCGCACCCCGAGACGCACCTCGACGCGGCGCAAACTGCCGTCCGCATCGACGGTCCAGACCGCCGGCTTGGCGCGTGCCGCCCCGTCCGCGGCCGGGCGCGGCGTGGCTTCGCCCGACTTGGCCTTCGGGTTGAAGCGCAGCGCACGGACCGGAATGCGCACGACGTCGTCACGCTGCGCGGTGATGACGCTCACCGTCGCAGTCATCCCCGGCTTGAGCTTGAGCTCCGAGTTGTCGACGCCGATGACGACATCGTAGGTGACCACGTTCTGCACGGTGGTCGGCGCGTTGCGCACTTGCACGACGCTGCCGCGAAACGGCTGGCCCGGGTAGGCATCGACGGTGAACGACGCGGGTTGTGCGGCGCGCACTTCACCGATGTCGGACTCGCTGACGGCCGCATCGACCTGCATCTTGGTCAGGTCTTGCGCAATCAAGAAAAGCGTCGGCGTCTGGAAGCTGGCAGCGACGGTTTGGCCGACGTCGACGTTGCGCGACACGACGACGCCCTCGACGGGTGACAGGATATCCGTGTACGCCAGATTGATGCGCGCCTCCTGCAGTGACGCCTCCGCCTGCTGCGCCGCCGCTTGATCGAGCGCCAGCTGCGCCACCGCCTGGTCGTAGTCACTCTTGGCGGTGTCCAAGTCGTTCTGCGAAATCAGGTTGCGGGCCCGCAGCTCGCGGTTGCGCCCCAAGGTGAGCTTCTTCAGTTCCAGATCGGCACGCGACTTCAGCACTTTGGCCCGCGCGTTGGCCAGCGCCGCCTCGGTGTTCAACACCTTCACCTGGAACGGAGCCGGATCGATCTTGGCGACCCGCTGTCCCTTGGTCACCGGCGAGTTGTAGTCGACGAAGAGGGCTTGAATCGGTCCGGAGACATACGTCCCGACCTGCACCGTCGTCACCGGGTTCACGGTACCGGTCGCGGTGACGGTCGACGCCACCGAGCCGCGGTCGATGCTCTCCGTCACATACCCGCCGTCCGCATCACGGGCAGATCGTCCCCAGTACAGGTACGCGCCGACGCCGACAACCGTGGCCGCCGTCGCCGCGAGCGCGAGTCTCCGGGAGCGCGACATGATGACAGCGGCTACAGCTAACAGCGGGCGACGGCTGCCGCAACCACGTGGGAATTTCGAATTGCGGACGGCCTGGCGGGGAGACGTGGTCCAATTCGAAATTCGCAATCCCTCACAGCCAGCCGGCGCGCTTGAAGCGCCAATAGAGGAAGCCGCAAGCGGCGGCCATCCCCCCCATGATTACGGGGTAACCGTAGCCCCAGTGCAGCTCAGGCATGAACTCGAAGTTCATGCCGTACACGCCGGCGATCATCGTCGGCACGGCCAGGATGGCGGCCCACGCCGCGAGCTTCTTGGTGACCTCGTTCTGGCCGACGGAGATGAGCGACAGGTTGGCTTCGAGCGCCGTGGTGAGCAGCTCGCGCAGGTTGTCGACGGTCTCGTTGATGCGCATGACGTGGTCGTAGACGTCGCGGAAGTACACGCGCGTGTCCTCGGGAATCAGACCGACGTCGAAGCGCACGAGCCGGTTGCACACTTCAGATGAGCGCGCAGCGCATCCTCCACCGCCAGATCGTGCAGGCCGAATTCGGCTTGGATGCGCCGCACCAGCTCCTCGTTGGGCTCGTACAAACCGATCCAAATGAATTGATCCGGAACCTTCAGAACCTCGCTGACGTCCTTGACGTCTACGCTGCCGACGCGCCGGCCGTCAGCCGTATACGCGACGCAATTGACCACAGGGTTCATCGTGTCCATCGGTACCTGCATCCGTCGCCGGGGGTAGAGACGCGCGCCGCGGCAGCGAGATGGCACGCGGTCGTGGTGCGGTTACTCACCCACCTCTTCGAAGCCCGCCACCTCCACCGACGTTTCGAAGTGCCCGTCGCTGCGCTGCGGCAGCGGCGGTGATGGGGTTTGCGTGATGCGCAAGCTTTGCCCCGGTGGAATCGTGTTGTGGACGATATAGTACTCGGCCGTGCCCGGGGTGTCCTTGCCGGGGTGACGCTCGTCCCGCCACACCCAGGCATGACGAATCAGCAACCGGACGTCGCGCACTTCATGCGGCGAGCGGTTGACCAGGGAAGCCGAGACGATGCCGCTCTCCACGTTGAGATCGGTGACGGCCACCACTTGGCCAGCCTCCTGCGGCGAGACGGGAGCTTCTGCAGCAGCCACAGCCGCCGCACATGCAGCGCCGAACAGGGCGCCGCCGACCCATGCCAGATGCCATCGTTTCATCTGCCTCCCTCCGGGCAGACGTGTTGCGGCCTGGTGCGACACTTTAGTCCGACTTTGCCTTGAATGCCTGCGCATTGTTGCGGGTGGCGGTGCTGTACACGGCCTCCCAGCATGTCCCGCCGCTGTTGACCAGCTGCACGGTGACCGCAGCGCTCTGGTTCAACGGCAGGGGCAGCGGCGCAAGGTTGACCCCATTGGCGCTCAACGCGATCTTCGCTTTGCCGGGCACGTCGCCCTTGGTGAGCGTGACCGTCCTGATACCGCGCGGCAGCTTGCTGCTGTTGCTGTACTTGAACCCGGTCTTGGTCGCTTTCCAGCACGCCTGGGTGCCGCAGGTCCCTCCCCCCGGCGCGGAAGCCCAAAAGGCAAGCTTCGATGTCCCATCGTAGACACACAGTGTATAGGTCGTCCCTGCCGTCGGATCGCCGAGCTCAGCAATCGCCGTCACCGCACCCCGGTTCCATTTCCACGACGCCGAGTCGCCGCTCTGTTTGCGTCCTCTTGCCAAGGACACCGTCGCTGCGCCGGCGCGTATCGGCCGCTTGCAGCCGGTTTGCGGTGCTTGACTGCATAGGGCGACGAACGTGTAGACGTCACCGAAGATCTCGCCCGCGTACGCGACCTGGGAATCAGTGGGATCGACCGTTAGTGCAACGATGATTGCCGTCGGCGGAATGCCGTCGCTCAGCGGTTGCCAATGCTCCCCGGCATCTGTGGTGCGCAGCACGCGTGAAGTCGACACGGTCGCATCGATAGCTGCCGCATACAGGGTCTCCGGATCCGTCAGCGCGATCGCCAGCGGAGCAGCGAATTCCCCCGGCGAGAATCCACTTGTGACAGCCTGCCAGCTGCTCGCCCCGTTCGTGCTCTTGTAGACACCGCCAGCGGTTGCAACGTAAAGGATACTGCTGTTGGTGGGATCGATGACCAACCCGAAAGCCGTCGCGCTCACCAGCCCGGCATTTGTAGCCTGCCAACTGGCGCCGGCGTTGGTGGTCTTGAAGACCCCGCCGGGTGAGGCGGACGTGTACAGCGTGTTCGCAGCTGTCGGGTCGATTCGAATCGAGTTCAAGTTGACACCGCTCGGCAGGCCACTGCGCACGGGCACCCACGTGTCTCCAGCGTCGGTCGTTTTGTAGACGCCGTCGTCGGTGCTGTTGTCTGGGAAGAGCGTGTTGTAGAGAGCCGCGTACAGGGTGTTGGAGTCGGTGGGGTGCATCACAAGAGCTGCGGGGGTGCCGCGCAGCGGTACGCTCCCCTTGCTCCAGGTTAGACCGCCATCGGTACTCTTCGCGTTTCCGACATAGAAGGTATTCGGGTGCGCGGGGTCCAGGAGCACCGGCCCCAGGCTCTCGGGAGGGATGCCCATGAGCTGCCAGCGTGCACCGCCGTTCGTGCTGCGGCCAAGCCCGCCGTGCCCGAAGCCACCGAAGTCTGCGTACACCGTCGAGGGAAGAGCCGGGTCGATGGCAAACATCTCGGCGACCCCGCCGAAATTGGTGCCTCCCGCGACCCAGACTCCTGCGTGCGCCGCCTGCCCCCACCCAACCAGTACAGCAACCAACCAGACGACCACCTGTCTGCGTTGATAGCATTCGTTCATTCGACCCCCTTTGGGCCGGCATCCCGGCGGCTGGTTGCGGTGAGGCAGCTTCCCACGTTCTTCTTCTCGCGTGGCGTGCAGGACTCTTCATTGTTTCGCTCGCGCCCGACCAACACGCCGCGTTCCAAGCCGGGTAAACCATCGGTTTGTCGGTGTGCTGCCTGGTGCGTTTCGAGGTGTCCATACTACGGCCCTGCCTAGCGTGCCAAGCGCAGGAGCCGAACGGGCAGGCTACCGCCGTCACTGCAATTCCGACTCGGCCGTTCAACTGGCGGCCGGTTTGTATCGAAGACTATCTGCGTACCCATCGCTCCCGACCCATCGGCGTTGCTGCGTCTGCGCGCGCCGCTCACGTCGTCGCCCGGCCGCGCCAGCACTCGCGCAGCGTGCGGCCGCTCTGCACGAAGGCTTCGAGGTAGGTGTAGTACACCGGCGTCAGGTACAGCGTGACCAGCTGAGAGAACAACAAGCCGCCCACCACCTCCACCGACGTTTCGAAGTGCCCGTCGCTCGGATGGTCTGAGGGTTCGGCAGCAGCGAGCAGATCGCGCGCGGCGAAGCGCTTACCAGGGTGGCGCAGCAGGTGGGCGAGGCAGTGCAGCCCCTTGGTGTCGCGTAACCGGACGACCGTGCCCTCGTAGGCCGATGGTCCAATACTCGCCCTCTCTGCAGAACACCGAGTCCCTGCGCAGCTCTACGGGTCCGGTCCCTGGCGGCCGGCCGGCGGGCGCGAACTCAGCGGCCGGAGCTTTTGGCCTGCGGGAACGCATCGAGATCCTCTCACCCATAGAGGCGTGACAAACGGGGGCACATTGTGAAATCCGCGGGTACAAATGCTGCGGCGGAACTCCTGTGATCTGAAGACCCCGCGCCTGGCGCAGAAGAGGCAGCGTCGAAGCGGGGGGTACCGAGGTATCGGGCGTTGCGTTGGTGACGGGAAGACACGCCGTCACTCCCACCCTCAACTCACGTGTAGGTGTCCCCGGGCTCCTTTCCGGCAGCTGGCGGCGTTGCCGCCGAGCAGGGTGTCTGCGAGCCTTGAACGGGTTGGTACCCATGTTCCTATCTGTCATGGTCCTTCGGCAGTTTACAATTAGGGTATTTCTACCCTCGGGCCTGCGGCTAGCGTCATTTCTGTAGCCCCCTCCCGTTAAGCGCTTCCAAGGTCCGACACGCTGCCAGGGTATGCGCGCGCAGGCGATTTTAGTTGAGCGCTTGGCGACGCGCTGCCCCTTGGTGACCGGCGAGTTGGCAGTCAACCGGCGCCGAATCTCGGATTGCGGGACTGTTGAGGTGCACCGAGGGAGCACGAGCCGCAGGCGTCCCAAACGACCGGGTCCGAAGGGTCAGAGTCGTACACCCAGTAGGGACGGGTCTTGACCGGCGTTCGTGCGGTATGGGGCTGGCATCCGAAGTGGCGCGTTCAGCAACCAGATCGGCTGTCGGATCTGCCCGTGGCACGCCCTACGAAAAGTGCTTGGGCCATACCCGCAAGCAAGCGGTGCTGGGGGCGGAGGGGCCGCGGGCGAGCCACGACCCCTCCGCATGAAGGTTCAGAGTGCGCTACTTGCTCGACGCGTTGTTGACCGTAGCCACTGGGGCACAGTACTCGAATCCCAAGCAGCCACTGTTTAGTGAGCAACACGTGTTGCTGCTGAAGCAACCAGTTTGAACGTTGTTGTTGATGCAGTTCCCGCTCCCGTTTGGCCCCAGCGCACAGAACTCGCCCGTAGGACAGGTTGCGAAGCAGCCGTAGGGGGCAGGATTCGGGCACGGCACGCCGTTCACTGGACACGAATAGCCTCTGCTGCAAATGCAGGATGTCGTCGTTGGTGGATCCACGGTTGCCCCCGCCGTGGGGCAGAACTCGCACTTGCAGTTTTGCAGGTTGCACACACCCGTCACGGTGACCCCATTCCCGATGCTCAGGGGCGGACACGGCACGCCCACCTCGCAGTCCTCGTCCCCTGGCTGGTTGCGGCCGATGAGTCCGGAGCGCACGCCGTCACCGCAGACGCATGGCGGGCAGTCTGCGCATTGACAGGTTTCTGCTCCGTTGCAGATCCCGTCGCCGCAGAAGGGGGTGGGCGTGGGAATCGGGGTCGGTACGCCGGTGGGCAGCGGCGTGGGTGTCGGACAGTCGTTGGGACAGTCGCTGTAGCCCTTGGGATACGGGCACCCGGCACACGTGTCGATCTGTGTGGCGCAGTGGCCGGTTGAGGTGTTGCACGTCGTGAACTGGTGTGGTGTCGAGAAGCCCGTACAGGTCGCGCTCAAACCGACGCTACTCGGTACGTCCGAACAGGTTATGCCGTTCTCACAGCAGCCCCAATCGTCAAGCGGTGCGGGCGTCGGCGTACCCGCTCCTACCGGCACAGCTGGCGCGACGTTGTCCGCGTGCTCGTGCACACTGTCCAGGATCTGCTCTTCGGCTCCCGGGAGGGCGCGGGCGTCGCGCGCGCGGGCGAAGAGCGGCTGCGCACAGCCGGGCAGACTGACTTTTGCAATCTTCTTGTGGAGGGTGTCCGAGGCTTTGTTCTCGCAATCGTCGGCTTTGAAAGGTTTGCCCTGGAACGTCCGCTTCACTAGAGTCGCTTCGCAGTTCGCGGCTGCTCCGGCAAACGATTGCAGCGCGCGGCCGGCCTTGTGGATGTTGCTGAATGTGCACGTCGGGTCAGCGGCGGTGACGGGATCCGGTGCATAGCCGACGAAGTTGCCGGGCAGCTGCGCGGTGCCGCAGCAGTAGAGCTGCCCCAGTGACCGCCGCAAGGTCAGGTCGATCATGTCAAAGGCGGCGTCGGCACTGCCCGCCTCCTGCAGCGCCGGCAACTGCGTGGGCGGGTCGCCGTCGTGGACCGGCACGACGCCCTGCACGGCTCGCTCAAACGCGGCTTTCTTCTTGTCTAAACAGGCGTTCAGTTTGGGCTCGTCGTACGGCCGGTTCTTCGCCGCATCGATGACCACGCCGAGTTGGCAGCCGATGATGCCCTTGACCGCCGTCGACCCCTTGCCGTACAGTTTCTGCTCCGCCTGCAGAATGGCCTTGGTCGGCGGCAGGTACGCGGTCGAATCCTGGCCGACGGCAGCTCCGGCCCTTGCCAGTAGCGTGAGGCCGACGCACAGAGCCACGCCGCGCCGCGCGCAACGCGCTGCCCGAGCCCTGGCCAGCCGGACCTCTTCCCGAGGACGCTGGTTGCCAGCGTTGCGTTCCTTCCCGTTCATGTCTGTCCCTCCTTCCCCCCGCGGGGGATCTATGAACTTGCTGTGCCTCTCTGAAACCATCTGCGCTTCGTTTGCTGGGGCAGTTTCTCGGACCCTCACGGGCTCGGCGACAACGTATCGCCGCAGAAGCTCTCGCTCTGGCCGTCGGTCAGCGTCTGCACAACGTTATCGCGCAGGGCGGCTTGCGCGGTTGCGCCCATGCACAGCGGGCACCCGGTGGTCAGCAGCAGCTGGTTGCTGGCGGCGTTGAACTTCGCCGCGCACGACTTGAAGCGGTCGGTCGTCTCACAGGCCGCGACATCGAAGCTCTGGCCCCGGAAGTTCGCCTTGATCAGCTTTTGCTGGCACTTGCTGACACACTTGGCCAGCGATCCCAGATTGCGCGCCACCACCGCTTCACAGTTCAAAGTGTTGCCATCTGGGGGCGCGAAGCCGCCCCCGAGTTGGAAGATCCGCCCAATCTTGTCGGCACCCGATTCGGTGATCCACAACCGCCCATCGCGCGTCGCCGCGATCCCCAGCGGCTGGCTGGCCGGGTTGGGGAGCACGTACTCGCTGAAGGAGCCGTCGGGTGTCAGGCGGCCGACGTTCGCCTTGGTCGTCTCCACAAACCACAAGTTGCCGTCTGCCCCCGTCACAATCCCCCGCGGCCCCCCGCCGGCCGTGGGCAGCGGAAACT
>DATKMS010000137.1:0-5781 GCA_035541735.1 Candidatus Margulisiibacteriota bacterium | reverse complement strand
GCCGGCGAGCTCGCGAGCACGGCGTTGCTGATCGGATAGACCTTCACGTTGTCGGTCACGGCACCGGCGTAGACGTTGCCGTTCCAGTAGGACGCCGTGGTGAAGAAACCGGTGGTGATGCCGCCGCCCGTGTTGTTGACCGTTACCGTCTGAACATTGGTGTTCGTCATCATGCCGTTGTACTTGCCCATGTTGTCGCGGTCGACCAGGTACAGCTTCGATTCCTTGTCCGATGCGATGGCGAGGTGTAGGTGCGCCGTCGACCCCGCGGCATCGGGAAGCAGCGCGACGCCCGCGGACCCAAAGTCGAGATCGCCTGAGTCGAGGGAAGACTGATCGGCCGGCGTGAAGTAATCGGCCACGCTCAAGCTGCTCGTCAGCTTGAGCAACGTATCGCCGAAATCATCGTTGCTAGCCGGTGGCGGCAGCGTAGTGCCATCGAAGCCGCCGTTGGCGGTGGAGATGTAGATATTGCCGCTGCCGTCAGCGGCAGGTCCCGCGCCGGCCATCCAGATCGCCCCTTGGGTCGAGTTCGGCGCAGTGTTGAACGCCCCCGTCTGGGTGAGCGTGGTCTTATCGTAACCCATGATCCAACCGTAGTACGTATTGGCGTCCCCGTAGGAGCCGAACGAGACGTACACCGTGCTACCGGACAGCAGGAGCCCCGGACGCTGCATGTGAACCGATGGGTCGAACTTGACTCCCGACGCCGTGGCACCGATCACGACGGGCGATGAGGACTTCTCGGCTCCGGTCGCCAGGTTGAGGGCGTGCAGGCGATAGTTGAAGGTCGAGCCGCCGTCGAGCGTCGAGGCGACCGCGTAGAGCACACCGCCCGCGAGGTCGATGACCGGCGTGCCGAAGATCCCGTAGGGGCCGTTGATGTCGCTGTCGCTCTGGTTGCCATTGTTGGGCGTGGGGGTCGAGCCGGAAGGATCGAGGCTCACTTTCCAGTAGGTCGTGCAGGGCGATGCGTCGGCATCGAATGCGTAGACGGTGTTCTGCTGGGTGGCGACGAACACCACGTTGTGAGTGCCACCGGAGATCGCCAGGTTCGCCGCGTAGAGGGGCTGGGAATAGACCGGCCCGTCGCTGATCGCGCAGCTGAATACCTTCCCGAACGCCCCGGACGTGGAGAGGACGGCGGAGTTGAGCGCGTACTCCTGCAGGTTCTGGCCATCGCGCGCGTTGTCGTAGCGCTGCGTGACGACGCCGGTGAGATCCGTTACCGCCACACTCGAGCTCGCCGACGCGCTCGTGTTGGCCACGCTGGTCGCCGTCACCGTATGAGTGCCGGCCGTCGAGGGTGGTGAGTACACCCCACTCGCCGAGATCGTGCCCACCGTGCTGCTGCCGCCGGCGACGCCGTCCACGGACCAGGTCACGGAGGTGTTCGCCGAGCCCGTCACCGTCGCCGTGAAGGTCTGCCCGACGCCGGTCGTGACTGCCGCGCGGCGGGGGCTCACGGTCACGCTCACACCGCTCGCGTTCACGGTGAGAGTCGCCGTCGTGCTCGTCTGACTACCGGCTACGTTGCTGACTTTGACGGTGAAAGTCGCACCGTTGTCGCCGCTCACGGTGGCCGGCGTCGTGTAACTCGCGCTGGTCGCGCCGCTTATGGCCGTGCCGTTCTTCGACCACTGGTAGCTCAAAGGCGCGGTACCACTCGCCACCACGCTGAAGGTCGCCGTCGCCCCCAGCGTCACAGTCTGGTTCTGCGGCTGGGTTGTGATCATGGGCGGAACGTTGACCGTGAGTGTCGCAGCGTTGCTTGTCTTGCTGCCGGCGGCGTTGGTGACCTTAACCGTGAAGCTCGCGCCGTTATCGCCGCTCACTGTGGCCGGAGTCGTGTAGCTCGAGCTGATCGCGCCGCTGATCGCGGTCCCGTTCTTCGACCATTGGTAGCTCAGGGGTGCCGTGCCGGTGGCCACGACACTGAAGGTTGCCGCGGAGCCCACCGTCACCGTCTGGCTCTGCGGCTGCGTCGTGATGGTCGGCGCGACGGCGGTCGCAGTAACGGTGAGTGTTGCGGCATTACTCGTCTGGCTGCCGGCGGCATTAGAGACCGTGACTGTGAAACTATCGCCGCTGTCGCCGCTCTTGGTTGCCGGCGTCGTGTAGCTCGAGTTGGTCGCGCCAGCGATCGCCGTCCCGCCCAGGAACCACTGATAGGTCAGGGGCGCCGTGCCCGTAGCCGCAACGCTGAATGTGGCAGTCGAGCCGACCGTCACAGACTGATTCTGCGGCTGTGTCGTGATCATCGGCGCGGTGGCCGCGGGGTTCACGGTGAGTGTCGCGGCGCTGCTCGTCTGGTTGCCGGCGCTGTTTGAGACCGTGACCGTGAAGCTGGCGCCGTTGTCGCCGCTCACCGTGGCTGGGGTCGTGTAGCTCGAGCTGGTCGCGCCACTGATCGCGGTCCCGTTCTTCGACCATTGATAGCTCAGGGGCGCCGTGCCGGTGGCAGCGACGGTGAACATAGCGGTCGCGCCGACGGTAACTGTCTGGTTCTGCGGCTGCGTCGTGATCGTCGGTGCCGTGGGCTCGCTCGTGTCGCTCTTCGAGCCGGATCCACCACACGCAGCCAGGCTGACGGCGTATCCAACAACGAGCGCAGCGACTAACCCACGGCGCAGGCCCGCGTAGCTTCGGTCAAGAGTGTGTAACGGCCTGTTCAAGTGCGGCTCCCTGGAGCGAATGAATGCGCCGCCCTGCCCAGCTGGCGATTACGGTCGATTGTCGCAGACCACTCGGCCCCCAAGCCAAATGTCGCCGACTGGCGCCACGTGTGCGCCGGCTCAGGGGCTCTTGACGATGTCGGCCGCGTCCGACTCGGGCCCAACTGCCGGCGCCGCAGCGGCCGCGGCGGGCTTGGCGAACTGACCCGAATCGATGCCGTACTTCTCGAGCAAGTCGTACAGAGTCGGACGGGTCACGCCGAGCATCTCCGCGGCGCGGGACAGGTTTCCCTTGGTGACGGCCAGCGACTGCCGCACGGCCTGGATCTCGGCCCGCTGGCGCGCCACGCGCAGATTGAGGTACTCGGGATCGTCGCCCGGATCGTGCAGGTCCAGGTCCCTGGCGCTCACCACCGCACCCTCCGCCATGATTACCGCGCCCTTGATGCGATTCTCCAGCTCACGGACGTTGCCGGGCCAGCTGTGCGCCTGAATCGCGCGGATCGCATCGGGAGCGAGCCCGCGCGTTGGCTTGCCGAAGCGTTCCGAGATCTGCTGCAACAGGAACTGAGCCAGGAGCAGGCTGTCACCCTGCCGCTCGCGCAGCGGCGGTACACGGATCGTTACCTCGCTGATCCGGTAGTAGAGGTCATCCCGGAAATTACCGGTACCGATCAGGGCCTCGAGCTTGCGGTTGGTCGCGCAGATGATCCTGAGGTCCAGCGCGATTAGTGTGCGGCCGCCGATGCGTTCCACGGTCCGCTCCTGGACCACGCGCAGCAGCTTCGCCTGCAGCAGTGCGGGCATCTCGCCGATCTCATCGAGAAACACCGTGCCGCCATTGGCCAGCTCGAGCTTGCCAGGGGTGCGGCGCGCAGCGCCGGTGAAAGCGCCCTTCTCGTAGCCGAACAGCTCGGCCTCGAGCAGCGCATCGGGAATGGCGGCGCAGTTGATCGCGACGAAGGGCTTGTGCGAACGCCCCGAGAGCCGGTGCAGCGAGCGTGCCAGCAGCTCCTTGCCGGTGCCGCTGTCGCCGAGCAACAGCACCGTCGCACTGGTGGGAGCTACTTTCTCGATCGCTCGGCACAGGCTCCGCATTGCGTCGCTTGCGCCTATGATGCCCTCGAGCGCCATCTCGCCGGTCTGCTCGCGCAGCCGCCAGTTCTCCTCCTCGAGCTCGCGGATGCGCAGAGCACGCCGCACCACGAGCGAGGCCACCCCCGCATCGAATGGCTTGTGATAGAAATCGGTGGCGCCGAGACCGATCGCCGCGACCGTGAGCTCGCGCGCGCCCTGCTCAGTCACCGCGATGATCTTGCTGTCCGGAGTCAGACGACGGATCTGGCGCAGCAGCTCCAGGTTCGGGGCGGCGGCCGCTGGGTCGCGTGCCCCGATGTCGATCACCACGACGTCTGGCTCCATTCGCCGCACCAGGGCGAGCGCCTGGTCGGTCACACCACTGGAAGTGACTTCGAGATCGGCGAAGATCCGCTCGAGCTGGGGCCTCAGTACGGAGTCGTCAGCGAGTATCAGGAGCTTGCGCCGGTGCATCTGCGCTGCTTTCGCGATTCCTGCCGCAAGCCCTGGGCCGCAAAGGGAGCCTGCACGAGACAGGGACTTTACGACAAACGTGTAAAGCCGGCCATCCGCGCGCCTGTGCGCCCGGTCACAGTCCCTGCAGCGCCCGGCCGCCGCCACGGGCATGGGGCTGGCCGATGACCGTAGACTCTCGGGCCGTGAGTGCACCCTTAGCGGCAGTTCGAAGTTTCCAGGCCCGGCCGAGCTTCGTGGCTCGTGCTGCTCTCGTCGGCGCGATCCTCTCGCTCGAGAAATTTCTCCTGAACTTCATCGTGGACTTCGACGCCGCGCAGGCAGCCACGGGCCTCGGAGCGCTGGTGCGGCACGCGCAGCACTGGGGATTTCGCTTCGCGGTCACCCTCGCGGTCTGCCTGGCGCTCTTCGGGTGGATTCGGGGCGACGCTCGCTTCGTGCAGGTCAACGCCGCGGCACGTGCCCTGCCCGTGCGCTGGTCCCTGTTGCTTCTGCACGCCTTAATGACGCTTCCCCTGGCGCCACTGTCCTATCTCCTCTACGGCAGCCATGCGGTGCATTTCCCCTTCACGGCGCTCGTTGCGCTGTGGCTCGGTTTTGCGTTGGCGGCGGTGGTGGCGCTGGGCCTTGCCCTTGCGCCCTGGCAGGCGTGGCGCGCCGCGTGTCAGGCACTCGGCATGGTGTGGGGGTACGCGCTCGCCGCGGCATTGCTCGCCGCGTGCGCCATGGAGTGGACCCAGAAGCTATGGACACGGACGGTATCCGTGACCTTCGAGCTCGTACGCTGGGTCCTGGCTCCGGTGCTTCCGGCGCTCCAGACCGACCCCGCCAACCTCATTATCTATACGTCCAACTTCGCGGTTCAGGTGTCTGATGACTGCTCGGGACTCGAGGGGGTCGGCCTGATGCTTGCGTTCTGCGGCGCCTGGCTCGTTTACCGCCGCCGCGACTTCATCTTTCCACGCGCGCTGCTGCTCATCCCCGCGGGGTTGTTGCTTATCTTCGGCCTCAACGTGTTGCGAATCGCGGCGCTGATGCTGATCGGCAACGCGGGTTTCACAGACGTGGCCGTGTACGGCTTCCATTCCCAGGCCGGATGGATCGCATTCAATTGTGCCGCCTGCAGTGTGGCGGTCGTCAGCCGGCGCAGCGCGTGGCTGCAACACCCGACAGCCCGAGGCCTGGCGGTCCGCACCGACAATCCGACGGCGGCGTATCTCCTGCCGTTCCTGGTAATGCTCGGCGGCCGGATGCTCGTGCTCGCAGCGTCGGGTCCCGCCGGGCCCTGGTACCTGCTGCCGGCGTTCGCAGGGGCCACGGTCCTCTGGCACTACCGACGGCGCTTGGCAACGCTCGACTGGGGCTTCACCTGGCGCGGCGTGGCCGCGGGAGTCGGCGTCTTTCTGCTTTGGATGTACGCAGCTCACCGGCTGCGGCTCGCGGGAACGCCTCCCGCTGCGAGCGCCGCGGCGCAACCGTGGGGTGCACTCTGGATGCTGGCGCGAATCCTCGCCAGCGTCGTCATCGTCCCGATCACAGAAGAGCTCGCTTACCG
>DATKMS010000136.1:0-33773 GCA_035541735.1 Candidatus Margulisiibacteriota bacterium | reverse complement strand
GCAAGCGCAAGCGCCTGCGGTGTTGCGAACCGCATGGGTTCCTCCCTCCCTTCGTAGCTAGTTGCCCGGGTGGGGAAGAGCCTGAGGCGCCCTCGGGCAACGTGGATTTGTCTACACGCCTGTTCTCCTTGCTCGCATGACGCCCATGCGACAATGACTGACCTGGCTGTGCTGCTTCATTCGTCCTTCTCCCCCGACTTCACCGCGGATGGCTTCCCATCAGCCGCCCGCCGTCCCTTCCGGGCACAGCATCAAGGGGTGTGTGCAGTTACCATAGAATGAACTTTTGGTGCAATACCGAATTTCAAGTTTTTCAAAACAGCAAATCCCAGGCCTGGGCGAGGGAGGCGACCCCGTACAACTCCACCCCCGGCAAGACCGGAAGTTGCCGCCGCGAAGATTCGGGGAGGATGCAGCGCGAAAATCCGAGCTTCATGGCTTCGCGGACGCGGGCGTCGACCTGGCTCACGGCACGTACCTCCCCCGCCAAACCGACCTCGCCGATGACCAGGGTGCGGGCATCGACGGGCTTGTCGAGGAAACTGGAGGCCACAGCGGCGACCACGCCAAGGTCGACCGCGGGCTCATCGATGCGCACACCGCCCGCCACATTGACGAACACATCGTGGCCGAGCAGGTGCAGCCCCATCTTCTTTTCCAGCACGGCGATGAGCAGGGCCGCCCGATTCGGTTCGATGCCCAGCGTCGTGCGCCGCGGCGTGCCGAAGGAGGTCGGTGAAACCAGCGCCTGCAACTCCACCAGGATGGGACGCGTCCCCTCGATGCTGGCGATGACGACGGACCCCGGCACCTCCATCGGCCGCTCGGCGAGAAACAGCTCGGAAGGATTGGGCACCGGCTGCAGCCCGTCTTCCTTCATCGCAAAGACGCCGATCTCGTTGGTCGAGCCGAAGCGGTTCTTCACTGCCCGCAGAATGCGAAACGAGTGGCCGCGGTCGCCCTCGAAGTAGAGGACCGTGTCGACCATGTGTTCGAGAACGCGGGGACCGGCGAACGAGCCCTCCTTCGTAACGTGCCCGACCAGAAAGGTGGCCAGGTTCGTTCCCTTCGACAGCAGGACGAGCTGACCCGCGCTCTCGCGCACCTGGCCGATGCTGCCGGGGGCGGAGCCGAGATGCTCGGTAAACACTGTCTGGATCGAATCGATGGCCAGCACCGCCGGGGCGATCTTCTTGGCCTGCGCGATGATGCGCTCCAGCGAGGTTTCTGCGAGTACCAGCAACCGGTCTTCGGCGAGGTGCAGGCGGTCGGCGCGCATCTTGATTTGTTGCGGCGACTCTTCGCCGGAGACGTACAGCGTCGTCCCGCTACGCGCCAGGGCGGCAAGCGCCTGCAGAACGAGCGTCGACTTGCCGATGCCCGGGTCCCCGCCGATGAGCACGACCGAACCGGGCACGACGCCGCCTCCGAGGACACGATCCAGTTCGCCGATTCCGGAGGAGCGGCGCGGCTCGGGGGCCGCTTGCACGGCGGTAATGGGTTCCGGCGTTGCGCTGTCGCCCTTGGGGGCATAGCGCGCCAAGTCCGTTTCGGCTGCCTGCTGTTCCTCGACGAGGGCGTTCCACGCCTGGCAATCGGGGCAGCGACCGAGCCAGCGCGGCGACTGATATCCGCAGCTCTGGCAGACAAACACGGTGCGAACTTTGGCCACGGTGGCTGTATAGCACAGGCGCGAGCTGGTGCGGGTCCCCCTGGACTCGCCGTGCGGCGCATTCTATGCGTCGCACGGCAATGAAGGACATCGAATTTCGCACGATTACGACAGATGAACGCGACGCCGTGCTTGACCTGCTGGCGCACTGGCTCAACGACCGCGCCTTCTTCGCGCGCTACTTCCGGCACGACCCGACGTTCCGCGACGACCTCTGTTTCGTCGCGCTCGACCGGGATCGGATCGTCAGCACGTTGCAGGTCTTCCGCAAACAGGTGCGTATCGGTGATGCCGTCGTCCAGGTGGCCGGAGTCGGCAACGTCTTCACCGCGGCCGAGTACCGCGAGCGGGGGCTCGCCTCGCAGCTCCTCACCCGCGCCATCGCTGCCATGGACGAACACGGGTTCGACCTTTCGCTGCTGTTCGCCACACGCTTGGTCTTCTACGGACGCCACGGCTGGCAGAGCCACGTACGGCACCTGATTTTCATTGAACCGGCAGCGGTGGAGGGAACGGGGCCGTACGACGTTGCCCCGTTCCACGGCGCCGACCTGGATGCCGTGATGTGCCTCTACGACGCATACACATCCGGCCTCAGCGGCTCGACCGTACGTGACCGCGCCTATTGGGTCGGACAACTGCAGTACGCCGGTAATCCACAGGAGGATTTCCTCGTGGCGCGTGCGGGCACCGAGATCGTTGCATACGCGCGCGCCACGCCGCTGTACGATTTCAACGTCATCATGGAGCACGCGTGTCTGCCCGGACACGATGAAGCGCTCGCACAGCTGGTGTGCCGGCTGCACAGCGTGCAAGCGGGGAGATTACCCGGCACTATCACCCAGCTCGCGACAGCGCCCACGGTGCAACAGCACCTGCGAGCCCGCGGCCTCACCCTGCAACACGTTGAAGATGTT
The DNA here is from genome assembly GCA_035541735.1 of Candidatus Margulisiibacteriota bacterium. Taxonomy (GTDB): domain Bacteria; phylum Desulfobacterota; class Binatia; order HRBIN30; family HRBIN30; genus DATKMS01. Next base: position 31,184 of record DATKMS010000136.1, on the reverse strand, counting down.
TTCTGGATGTGGCGCATGATCTCTGCCGAGCGTCTTGCCACTAAACTCGGCGTGACGCCCGACACCTTCGCCACCGGCGACGTCTTCCATCGTCTTTTCCCACCCGAGCGCTCGGTGTTCTGGATCGCCGACCGCTTTTAGTCAGCCTGGTGAAAAAGTCCGCCGATGCCCTGGACCGTCATTCCCGCGAACGCGGGAATCCAGATCTTCCGCATGCTTGTGGACCCCCGCTTTCGCGGGGGTGACGATGGCGACCAGTTTTTCAACGGGCTGTTAGCGCCCTTGCGCGTCCGGCCCTGCCCGGCCATGCTGTGCCGCATGTCCGTCGAGTTTGTGCCTGCGGCGCACGTCCGTGAGGTCACGCGGCGTGTGGCCGACGCCCGCCAGCACGCACTGGATCGCTGCGGCGCGGCGCCGCCGCACCCCGACACCAGCTACTGGCAAGCGCTGTTCGAAGCCAACGCAGCCGAGGTGCTTGCCGTTCTGCCAGCGATCACACTGCCCGGCGGCTTCGTCGTGCGCTACCGCTTCTTCGAGCAGCGCGGCAGGGACTTGCTGGTGCGGCCGTTCGTGGCGCGCGCCAGCACCGACGTCGAAGGGGTCCGCCAGCTTATCGATTGGCACCCTCCGCCCGATAGCCTCGCCAGCGCGCAAACTGGCAGTCCGACACAAGACGTGGCGCTCCTCTACCGGCATTTCTCCTTCCCGCACACTGCAATCGGCGTGTTCGAGTACTGGTTGGCCATGCAGGAGCTGTGGGCCAGCCAACGCTGGGCGCATTCCCATGTGATCGCTTCCGCGACCGACCTCAGCCAGATCACTGCCGGCGAGGGTTGGGAGGTCGTGCATCCGGTCGAGGCCTACGAGCCGGCCGTGGTGCTGAGCGACGACAGTGCGCGCCTCGCCGTGCTCCTGCAGTGCCCGCTGGGCCGCTTCGAAATCACCTTGCAGCAGATCGAGATCGCCAGCGACCAGTCGCTGCACTACGGCGAGCCGGTGCTCGTGGCCTCGGGTCCACGCGGGTACCAGGCGTGATGCGTGCCTGAGTTGCCCGACATCGTGACCTACATCGACGCGCTGCGGCCGCGCGTGCTGGGGCAGCCGCTGCAGCGGGTGCGCCTGGCCAGCCCCTTCCTGCTACGCACAGTCGACCCGCCCATCACTGCCGTGGAGAGCAAGCCCGTCGAGGACATCCGCCGGCTGGGCAAGCGGATCGTGTTGTGTCTGCCGGAGGAGTTGTTTCTCGTAATTCATCTCATGATTGCCGGCCGCCTGCGCTGGGAACGTCGCGGCGCCAAACCGCCCGGGAAGATCGGACTGGCGGCCTTCGACTTTCCCGCCGGCACACTGCTGATGACCGAGGCGAGCCCCAAGAAGCGCGCCTCCCTGCATCTTGTGCGCGGCGCGGCGGCGCTGGCAGCCCATGACCCCGGCGGCATCGAGGTTCTCGACGCCGCCGAGGCCGAGTTCCGCGCGGCGCTGGTGCGCGGCAACCACACTCTCAAACGCGCGCTCACTGACCCCCGCGTGTTCAGCGGCATCGGCAACGCCTACTCCGACGAGATCCTGCATGCCGCCCGGCTCTCGCCGGTCAAGCAAACCGGCAAGCTCACCGACGCAGAGATCACGCGCCTGTACATGGCGACGCAGGAGACGCTGCGCCGCTGGATCGGCATCCTGCACGAACAGTTCCGCGACCACTTTCCCGGTCCCGGCGAGGTTACCGCGTTTCGCGACGGCTTCGCGGTACACGGGCGCTACCGCCAGCCGTGTCCTGACTGCGGCTCGCCGGTGCAACGCATCCGCTACGCCGAAAACGAGACCAACTACTGCGCGGTTTGCCAAACCACCGGGCGTCTGCTGGCCGATCGATCCCTGTCGCGCCTTCTCAAAGACGACTGGCCGCGCTCGCTCGAAGAACTGGAGCAACTGAAGGAGGCGCGCACGGTGCGCTGACGCGGCTACCGCCGGAATCTTGGGCCACACATTCCGTCGTCCTGCTTGGTCTAGTAGGGTAGGCGCATGACGCATCGGAAGATCTGCTCGGAACTTGCGGATACGTCGCGCGTCCCTGGAGGTATCGGATGAAGGCGTTTACACGTTGGCGGAGTCTGGTTGCCGTGGCGTTCGTGGCGAACGCGGCATGCGCGTGGTTACCGCATGAGATCCCCATCGATCCCGATGCCACGTTCGCGGCGCATACGGACAGTGGGGGACTCGTTATCGACAAGATGGACAGCGGGCAACAGGGCAAGCTCGTCCCGTCCACGACCGCTCTGTTCGAACGCGGCCCGCAATTGCTCCTCGAAACCACAACCGGCCCCCCGGCCGCGTTCTGGATCCAGGGAGCCGATATCGTTGTCCGCCAAAGGCGCGACCCGTCGGCACCTGCCATAGGGCGGGTGGACGCCACATGGGACAACGGCGCGATGCAGCTCACACTCATCGCCGAGGGGAACGGCACGTATCGTACGACCACGTTCAGCCGCGTCAGCGGGGGCGCGGCCCCGGCGGCCCTGGGGCAGCCAGCCGACCTGACACTCGATGTGCGCGGCATCTACTTCGCGGGGATCACGGATGCCGAGGGCGCGCAGGCCGGGTGGCTGCGTGTGCGGATCGGCGTGAACTGGGGGCCGATGAACGTCTACGAGGGCGTGCTGCCCAGTTCCATCAACGGCCCGCTGGCGGTGGCCGCCGTGGCGCGCCTGGAGCGCGAAATCAACCAGGTGCGGGCGCAGGCGATCAACCCGCACCTGGGAAACTGACGGCGGCACCGCCCGGCTCTCCACGTTTCTGGGCGCGGGTCAATGGAACCGCTCGGGAGATTGCTGATCGCGGCATTGGCCGTTCTCTTCATCGTACCGAGTTCTCTCGGCGCTCCAAACCCGGTCGCACCAGTCATCCAACTTCCCGGCGCGGCGCCGTTCGATACGCAGTTGCAGGAACGGCTGCGCGCCGCGTCGCGTGCGGGCTCTGCACCCCGGACCACCCACTTCAACGCGGACCGCTCCCCCGCGTACATCAACCGCCTGGTGTTCGAGTCGAGTCCGTATCTGCAGCAGCACGCCTACAATCCGGTCAACTGGTACCCATGGGGTGAAGAGGCGTTCACCGCGGCACAACGCGAGAACCGGCCGATTTTTCTCTCTATCGGCTACTCAACCTGCCACTGGTGTCACGTCATGGAACAGCAGTGCTTCGAGAACGAAGCGCTCGCCCAGCTCCTCAATGAACGCTTCATCGCCATCAAGGTCGACCGCGAGGAGCGCCCCGACATCGACACGTTGTACGTAGAGGCCGTGTCGCGCATGACCGGCGGCGCCGGCTGGCCGCTGAGCGTGTTTCTCACCCCTGATCGCCAGCCCTTTTACGGCGGCACCTACTTTCCACCGGACCAGTTCCGCAAAGTGCTGACGACGCTGGCCGACGCCTGGCAAACGAAACACAGCGACGTGCTGCAGGCCAGCGCGCAACTCACGGCGACGCTGCAGGCGCCGGCTGCAGAAGGGATGACCGCGGACCTCAACGCCGACACGTTGCGGTCGGCATTCGAGCACATGGCGCGCAGCTTCGATGCAACCAACGGCGGCTTCGGCCGCGCCCCCAAGTTTCCGCAGGCGCACATGCTGCAGTTCCTGCTGCGCTACTGGCAGCGCACCGGCGAGCCGCAGGCACGGCACATGGCCGCAGTGACGCTCGACCACATGGCGCGTGGCGGTATCCACGACCAGCTCGGCGGCGGCTTCCATCGCTACTCAACCGATGCCGAGTGGAAGCTCCCGCACTTCGAGAAGATGCTCTACGACCAGGCCATCGACGCGCGCGCCTACCTCGAAGCCTACCAGGCCACCGCCGACCCGCAGGACGCCGACGTCGCACGCGACATCTTCGCCTACGTGCTGCGTGACCTGACGGCCCCCGACGGTGGCTTCTACGCGGCCGAGGACGCCGACAGCGAGGGGGAAGAGGGGCGCTTCTATCTGTGGTCGCGAGAGGATGTGCTCGCAGTGCTCGGCACGCAGCGCGGATCGCTGATTGCCGACTTCTATGGGCTCAACGCAGCGCATGCCCGCGCGCCGTTGCGCATCCCCGTGTCCATCGACGCTTTCGCCAAACAACATGGCCTCGAGGTCGCTGGATTCCAGCGCACGCTGGCTGCTGCCAACCAGGCGCTGTTAGCAGCGCGCTGCCCGCGCGCCCGGCCGCTGCGCGATGAGAAGATCATCGCGGCCTGGAACGGCTTGATGATTTCCAGCCTGGCGTACGGCAGCACCGTCCTCGGGGACCCGCAGTACGCCGCCGCCGCCGCGCGCGCCGCCGACTTCATTCTCACGCACATGCAACGCGACGGCCGTTTGGTGCGTAGCTTCCGTAACGGCCCCGCGCCGACGCCGGCGTACCTGGACGACTATGCGAGTCTCGTTCTTGGCCTGGGCGACCTCTATGCCGCCACATTCGACGTGCGCTGGTTGCGCCAGGCCGCCCATCTGAGCGACGAACTTCTGCGACGGTTCACCGGCCCCAGCGGGGGATTGCGTTACAGCGGCAGCGACAACGAACGCCTCATCGCCAACGTCGATGACGCCTACGACGGCGCCCTGCCGTCGGCGCAGTCGATCGCAGCGCTGGCCTTGCTGCGGGTCGGGCGCTTGCTGATGAACGAGGCCGTCGAGAGCGGCGGACGCGCCGTGCTCTCCGCCAATGCATCGGACGTAGCACAAGCGCCGCAGGCGCACACCGAAATGCTCGTGGCCCTCGACTTCGCGCTCGGGCCGACCAGGGAGATCGTCATCGCTGGCGAGGTGGACGCCAACGCCACCCGCACCTTGTTGGCAGTGGTCCGGCGGCACTATCTGCCGCGCGCCGTCCTGGCGCTGCATCCGCCGAACGATGGCGTGGTGGAAACGCTCATGCCGTTCCTCCAACAACAGACGATGCTCAACGGCAAGCCGGCCGCCTATGTCTGTGAGCGCTACGTCTGCAAGTTGCCGACGACAGATCCGAAGAAGCTGGAAGAATTGCTGGCAACGCGCTCCCCATAGGCGCCGCGCTCCTCGACAACGCGCTGCCGGTGTGGCATCTGCGGAGCGCACGTGAGCGCTGGGAGGAGCGATGTCGCATACACGCACTGTGGTTGTGCTGTTCGTCCTGGGGGCTGCGTTGGCGGCTTGCAGCAAGAGTCCGCAAGAGCAGGCCCGCGACAAACTCGTGGGCGAGATGGGAGTGGTGTGGGCGCCGGGGAACTTCCTCGACGCCGCGAAGAACGGCAAGAGTGATGTCGTTGGCCTGTTCCTGCAGGCCGGCATGGACTCGGAAACTGCCGATGATCAAGGCAGGACCGCTCTGATCCTGGCCGCAGCCGCTGGGCATACCGCCACCGTCAAGACGTTGCTCGCCAACGGCGCCGACCCCAAGAACACCGACAAGCAAGGCAGGAGTGCATTGATCTGGGCGGCGGAGTTGGACCACATCCCCGCGGTGCAGGCGCTGTTGACCAACGGTGCCGACGTAAACCACGCAGCCAACGACGGGCTGACGGCGCTAGCCGCAGCCAAGAACAAGGGCGACGCCGAGCTGGTGGCGTTGCTCGAGAAGGCCGGCGCCACATAGCACGCGGCGGTTGACCGGCGGGCGCGGCTCTGGCATGGGGCGTACGCCGGCTGTCTCCAAACGAACGTTGCTTCGACAGGAGGGTCACATGCATCTCGTACTCGCTCTGCTTGCTGCATTGATCGTCACCATTTCACCCGCCATCGCCCAGCCGCCACCGGACGCCAAGGCCCTCATCAAGCAGATGAAGCAGGCGTTCGAACCCACGCGCCCGAGCACCAGAAAGATCGTCGTTTCGGTCAGTGACATGGGACAGACCATTCAGTTCGAGGGCCGCGTCGCGCGCAAGCAGCTGGCCGACGGCAAACGACAAGTCATTGTGATGACCGCGCCGCTGGATGTACGCGGCACGGCCATGCTCATCGCCGAGCCGAAGGACCCGAGTAAGCCCTCTGTCATGTGGCTCTACGCCCCCGTCATCCGCCGCGTTCGCAAGCTCCTGCCGATCGACGCGTACGATCATTTCCTAGATACCGACTTCACGTACGCCGACCTCGGTTACGTCCGAATACACGACCGCTACAAATACCTGGGTACGGCAGAAGTGAGTGGCGCGAAGGCCTACAAGGTCGACGAGAAGGTCCCACAGGAAGAGTGGTACTACTCGCACGTGGTCACGTACATTGCCGAGGGCAGCAAACTTCCCCTCAAGCGCGAGTACTACGACCCAGCAGGGGCGCTGTGGAAGACCGAGGTCTTCGACCAGATCACGGACATCGACGGCTCGCCCACGGTGCTACATGCAGCGATGAAGGACGTGCAAGCCGGAACGAGCACCGATCTCGTCGTCAGCGAAGTACGCTACGACGTCGATGTTCCCGACGCGATCTTCGACCCCATGAAGCTGGGACAGTTGGCCGACCATCCGCTCTGGCAACCGGTTGCAGCGCCGGCGGCCAAGTGACTACGGACTAGCGATGGTTTCCAGAAGATCGGGCAGGTGCCCGCACTCGCTCGGCTGCAGGAATGGCCTGAGGCGTTCCATGGCGCCGGGCAGGGCGTGCAGCAGACAGGATTTCTGCTCCGTCGCCAGTCGGCAGCGCGGCGGGCCGTACAGGGCGTAGGCCTCCGCCGCTGCATTGCGAATCTGGGTCGCGTTGTGCCCGCGGCGGAGCGCATCACACAGCGCGCGCATGGCCTCCGCGCCATGGCCGGTGTGGGCGAGCGCACCAGCCGTGTAGAAGGCGATTTCCGGGTTCACACGATTGAGGTCATCGAGTACGCGCATGTTCGTGCGGTGCTGCGCGGCCAGCCAGTCCTCCTTGGGTTGATACCAGGGCGCCACGACCGGCAGGACTTCCGTCCAGCGTTCGCGCACCACGAGCACGTAGGCCAACGCCGCTGCCGGAATGGGCGAGTCGGGTGCCAGGGCCACCGCCTCGCGGCAGCGTTGTTCGGCAGTTGCCAGGTCGCCGCGCGGCAAGAACAGGAGCTGCGCCGACAGGATCAGCTTGTTCACACGCTCCAAGCGGCCGAGCTTATCCTCCGGCACCACCAGGTACTGCTTGAGCAGCGCCATTGACGAGTCGGCTTCACGCGCGTGCACCGCCGCCATACTTCCGAGTGCCGCCAGTGCCGCGACGATCAACACCGCTGTCAACGCCGCCCAGCCGCGCCCGCACGCCCAGGCGGCGCCTACACCCGCGGCAAGGGCCCATGCGATCAGCGCCATTGCTGCCGCACTCGGCAGATACGCCCAGCGCTCCTGTGCCAGGATGACATCCGGGCTCAACGTGCCGGCGGCGTTCTTCGCCGCCAGCAAGGGTGCCATGGTGACGAGAAACAGAGCAATGAGGAACGCCACCACCGGCGCCTGCCGACGCACACGCAGCGCCGCGAGAGGCAAAGCGATCACCAACACAACGGACAGCCAGATCAGCGGATCGCGCAGTGTCGGATCGACGAAGTTGACCAGGTTCGGGCACAGCTCGGCGTAGTCGGCGCCGTAGGGCAGCACCATGCGCAACACGTAGATCGATACGTTCTTGAGGACGTTGGCGTACAGCACGAGCGCCGAGTACCGTTCCGCGTAGCCGGCAACATCACTGTAGGGCCAGATGTCGAGCACCCCGAGCCTGACCGCCGCATACGCCGCCAGCACGATCCAGAACGGAAGCGTCCACAGCAGGCCGCGCCGCCAGTCACGCGGCACAGCGGCCGGCAACCGCAACAGATGCAAGAGCACCAACAGGAGGGGCAGCGTCGCTGCGGTTTCTTTGGACAGGAGCGCGGCCGCGTACAGCAGCGCGGCAACGCCGACGCCCACCCAGCGCCGCTGCGCCGCGGAGGACCAGGCACGGACGTAGGCGATGAGCGCCCCCAGGTAGAACGTAGCGAAGAGGACATCGGCGCGCGCTTTCGTCTGCGTTGCGGCAAAGGCGTTGACCGGATGCACGCCAAAGAGCACCGCCGCGAGCAGCGCCGCCGCCAGGCTGCCGCTCAGTTCCCACAGCAGCCACGCCAGGAGGACGCAGTTGAGCCAGTGCACGAGGACGCCGTGCAGGTTGTATTGCCAGTCGGTCGTCGCGGCCAGCCGGTACTCGATCCACAGGAGCGTGTTGGTGAGCGGCCGGTAATATCCCGAATCGTACGTATAGCCGGTGCCGGTCTCGGCACCGGCAAAGAAGTCGTGCGTCCACAGCTGCCGCAGCCCGTTGGCGTCGCGCACGAACGCGTTCTGATACGTCAGGAAGCGGCCGTCGCTGTCCAGGGGCAGACGGATCGCATCGCGGAAGATGAGCAGCAGCACCGGCAGCAGCAGTGCGGCCACCAGCGCCAACAGCGCGTGTGCCCGGCTGCGGATCTTCACGCCGTTCTCGAATGCCACCGCCGCTCCACGGCATGCACCAGCAGGACAAAACGCATAGCGCGTCCGCATGAAGAGCACAAACAACGCGGTCAAATGCGGCTGGCCAATCCCGCCCGGATCGCGCTACGCTATCGCCATGACTCTCGCTGCGCATTCCCCGGCGCCCGACGCGATGCCGACGACGCGTGGGCTCAACTTCTATCTCGTCGATCCCAACCTGGAGTTCGTGTGCTCCACCGTGATGGACGCCGCCACCGCCGAACGCGCCCGCCCGCATCTCGTCGAGATGGGTGCCGTCGCCGGCGACGACCTCGACGCGCTGGCCGCGGAGGCGGACCGCAACCCGCCGCAGTTGCGCGCCTTCGACGCCTGCGGGGAACGCGTCGACCAGATCATGCGCCACCCCGCATACGTGGCCATGGAGCGACTCGCCTTCGCGCGTTTCGGTCTCGCAGCCATGTCGCACCGTGGCGGCGTGCTCGGTTGGCCGGACAAGGTGCCACACGTCGTGAAGTACGCGCTGTCGTATCTGTTCGCACAGTCCGAGTTCGGCCTGCTCTGCCCGGTGTCGGTGACCGACTCGACGTCACGTATGCTGCGGATGTACGGCAGCGAGGAGCTGAAGGCGCGCTACCTCCCACGACTCACCACAACCGATTTCGAGGAGCTCTGGCAGGGTACGCAGTGGATGACGGAAAAGAGCGGTGGCTCGGACGTCGGGACGAGCACCACGGTGGCACGCCGCGCCGCCGATGGCACCTGGCGGCTGTGGGGTGACAAGTGGTTCTGCTCCAATGCCAACGCCGATGTGGCGCTCACGCTGGCGCGCCCGGAAGGCGCGCCGGCCGGCACCAAGGGCCTCGGCATGTTCCTCGTGGCAAAGTACTTGCCGGACGGCTCCAAGAACGCGTGGACCATCAACCGCCTGAAGGACAAGCTTGGCTCACGTTCGATGGCCACGGCGGAGGTGAGCTACGCGGGTGCGGTTGCCCACGTGGTCGGCGACCTGACCAAGGGCTTCAAGCAGATGATGGAGATGGTCAATGTCTCGCGGCTGTCGAACGCCATGCGTGCCGCCGCCATCATGCGCCGCTGCTTCCTCGAAGCGCTGGTGCACGCACGCGGCCGCACCGCCTTCGGCGGCGCGCTCATCGAACGGCCGCTGTTGCGTGCCAATCTGCTCGACATGCTGCTCGACGCCGAGGCCGCGGCGTCCGTGGTCCTCAATGCCGCCGCAGCCCTCGATCGTTGGGACGCCGGGTCGGCGGCAGACCGCAAGCTGTTCCGCGTGCTGACGCCGCTGGCGAAGTACTGGATCACGCTACGCGCGCGTGCGGTCGCGGGCGAGGCCATGACCGTGCGCGGCGGCAACGGCTACATCGAGGAGTGGGTGAACCCGCGTCTGCTGCGCGACGCGCACCTCGGTGCGATCTGGGAGGGCGCTTCCAACGTCGTCGCCCTCGATGCGCAGCGTGCGTTGCTGCGCGACGACGGGCAAACCGCCTTGTCCGAGCTGATCACCGAACGACTCACGAGAGTCACTGAGCCGCTGGCGCGACCGTGTGTCGAGGCGGTCCGATTGGTGAAGCTGCAGACCGACCACGCGATCGCCGCATGGCCGGCGCAGTCCGGCGCACAGCGCGAGCTCGGTGCGCGTCCCGTTGCTGAGGCGCTCTATCACCTTCTCGCTGCGACGCTGCTGTTGGCGGAGGGACAGGTCTTGCGCGACCGGAGCGGCGATGCCAGGAAGTTGGTCGCCGCAGCCCTCTACATTCGCAAGTGGTTGCGGACGCCGGCACCCGGCCAAGCAGTCTTCCACCCACAGGCCCTCGACTGGCTCGAGGCACTGGTCGACTGGACACCCGTTGGCGCCAGGATCAGTCTGTCGCAGCTGCTTGACCCGGCAAGCATCACTGCCTAGCCTCGCGCTCCCACGGGAAGGGAGCCGGACATGGGCGCGCCGACACGCATTGAACTCGAAGCGGCGTTCCAGAAGTATCTGCGACTCGGTGCCTTCGAGCGCAACTGGAATGCCTGGGCGGATCTGTTCACCGAGGACGCCTACTACTACGAATGCCAGTACGGCACGTTCCACGGGCGCGCGGCGATTCGCAAGTGGATCACGTCGGTGATGGCCGGCGTGCCCGACATGTTCTTCCCATCGCCCAAATGGGTGGTGCTGGACGCCGACCGGGTGTGCTTCTGTATCGAGAACTGTTACCCCGACCCCAAGAACCTCAACGGGCCGGCGATCGGCTTTCCGACCTTCACCTGCCTGCAGTACCGCGACGGTCTCTGGTGCTCGGAAGAAGACTACTACGACGTCCGCGCCAGCGTCGCCGCGCGCCAGGCGTTCCGTGCAGCAGGAGGCAAAGCGGCACCGCCCATCGATTCGCGCCGGTGAGGCAGCCGGCGACCGGCCCGCGGTTCCTTTCGGCCACCCCCTGGTTCTCTTGCATCACCGCGCCGCTCGAAGCGGCCTGCGGGAACACCGTACTCCCCGCTTGATCGCCTTGTCGTCACTTGGCGCGGAGGTTGCGTTCGCACTGCCCAGGAACTGAACGAGGGAGATTGGAATCGATGGACACGCTCGCTCTCGTCGGGGCTCCCCGCAAGCTGGCGACCTCGCGGCCAGCAGCCCGCGACCTGGCCGAAGGACAGGGTGAAAAAAAACACGTCCCGCTCCCCACCCTGTCCTTCGGCGCTCCCCGCCGCGCCGACGACTTCCTAGACCGCGGGCTCGAGACGACGCCCCTGCCGGAAGAGGTTTGACGCCCATGCACCGCTCGGCCCCCTCGCTCTCCCTTCTGCACAAGCTCGAGCGGTGCGTTCGCCACGCCGCCGACTCTCCCTTCGAAAGCGCGTATGGGTGCGCCTTCCGAGACCGCGGTCGGGAGTGCAATCCATATGCGAAGTACGAGCACAGCGCTGAAATCGGAGACCGCGATGCGAACCTCACAGCGCCGCTGGACGAACCGTCCCGCCAGAAGTTCATCGAAGAAGGCGATCTCACCTTCATCGTGCTGTTCGAAGACTCGCTAGCGCTCCAGTTCGGCTCCGGGCGGCGCACCAAGCGAGACACGCTACTCGAAATGGCCGGTCTGTTCGCCCTGCTCGCCGCCGGCAACCGCGACCGCGTCGGTTTCTGGCACGCCACCCCCTTCGCCCAGCTGGTGCGCCAGCCGGTATGCGGCCGGAGCAACATCATCAACACCACCGCCCATCTGCTCAGCCTGCCGGTGCCGGAGCTCGATGCAGGCGGCGAGGTCGACATCGACTGGCAGTACTTTCTCCAGGCCTTCCCGCAGCACAGTGTGGTCCTGTGGCTCAGCGACTTCCCGCCGCGCCCCCTCCCAGCGGCGTGGGGGGCGCTGAGCCGCAGGTACCAAATGATCGGCGTGCGGGTCGAAGATCCGTGGGAACGCGTGTGGCCGCACGCCGGCGTGCTGGCCACGGGAGACCCGACGACGGGGAATTTGCTCCCGTTCGAAATGCTTTCCCGTGTCAACCCGCGGCGACATGAGGAGTGGGTGGAAAGGCGCGATGCCTACTGGGACCAGCTCTTCCCGTCTCGCGTCGCACGCCTCACCGTGAGTACCGAAGACGATCTGCTCGATGCACTGATCCGTTTCTTCAAGGCGCGCATGCGCGCCGCAACCGATGAGCACCGTCGGTGAATCGCCGCCGACGAACCGGCGGGGGCGCTGCTGCTGTTGACGCCGGTCATCGGGTGGGGCGGGCGCGGCTGATTCCGTACGTGGCACGTCGGCCGGTGGTGATGTCGTCGCCCCATGGTCCGAGCGGCGACTTCGTTCCGTCTGTACCCATCTGCGGGCATCTGTGATTAGTCTATGCCCGACGATATGAGCAGCTCGATCTTCCGGCGTATTCAGCTCGCGACCTTCGTCTTTCTCGGGCTCGTGGTCGCGGCGTTGGTGATTTCCGCCTGGCTGACGCTACGTGAACAGAGGCGGCTGATGAGCGCCGAACAGCAATTGGCGCGCATGCACCAGTTCGAGGTCGTGATGCTGCTGTCCGCACGTCGTCTGGTGTTGGCGGCCCGTGGGACTGGCGACGTGGAGGGCACGCGCGCGGAACTCTTGCACCACGTCGATGAGTTGAGCACGCTAGCGATTAATCCGGAGACGCCAGCGAAGCTGCAGGTCTTTCGCGCACGAATCATTGTGGCGAAAGACGGCAAGGACTTCATTGGGAGCTTCATCGGGTTTCAAGAGGTCATTGAAACCGAGCACGCCAGTGATGCGCAGCTCATCGGCCAGCTGGAACGACAGACAGAAAGCCAGCTGCGGTTCGAGCTGGCAGCGCCGCTGGCAATCCTCGCCGTTGGAGTGGTACTTATCCCGATCACGCGGCGGCGCATCATCAAACCACTGAACGCCTTCGGACGGCAGCTCTCCAGTCTGGCCGAAGGGCGGTTCACACCGGCACCGCTCGACGAGGTTGATCCGCTGTTGCTGCCGTTGCACCGCAACTTCAATGAGCTGGTGCGCCGCCTGCAGCAGCTGGAGGCCGCCCATCGGGAGCGGACGGCTTCGTTGGAGGAGGAGGTGCGCGCCGCGACGCGCACGCTGCTCGAGCAGCATCGCAGCCTGGCGCGCGCCGAAAGGCTGGCGGCGACCGGTGAGCTGGCCGCGTCGGTGGCGCACGAGCTGCGCAACCCGCTGGCGGGCATCCAGATGACGCTGAGCAACCTGCGCGCCGAGATCCAGGATCCGGAGCTGGTCGAGCGCCTCGACCTGGTCATCAATGAACTCTCGCGGCTGACGCGCCTGCTCAACGAGATCGTCGACGCCTCGCGCCACGCCCCCGAGCCGCTACGCACCGTCGACCTCGCGGCGGTGGTCGACGACATGTTCACGCTCACGCGCTACCAGCTCCCGCCGCAGGTGCACCTCGAGAGCCAGATCCCCGCCGGCCTCGCCTGTAAGCTGCCGCAGGACCGCCTGCGGCAGGCGCTGCTAAACCTGTTGCTCAACGCCGCCGCCGTGCTCTCTGATCGCGGCGGCACGGTGACGGTCGCGGCGGCACGCGAGGGCAATCAGATCCGCATCGCGGTGAGCGATGACGGTCCGGGGTTCCCACCAGAGCTCGTGCAAAACGGTGTGCGGCCCTTCTTCAGCACGCGCGCCGGAGGTACCGGGCTCGGACTCGCCATGGTGCGTCGCTTGGCGCGCGACCTGGGCGGCACGCTGACGCTGGCCAACCGCGAGCCGCACGGTGCGTGTGTGACCCTCCTGCTGCCGGCCGAGATGCCCCAGACCTAAGGTCTTTGCACAGGAACGCGCAGCGGGCGCCCTTCGATACGCCGCCAACAGAGGTCGGATCTCCCAGGGCGAGCGGTTGGATATGAAGTGTCTAAATATTCCCCGCTCACCCTGAGATGCATCTGTTCAGGGGCCGTATCGAAGGGTGCCCACTAGTTATGGACTTGTGGTAAAGAGGGCGCCATGACGACTTTGAGCGATGCGGCACAATCGATCGACACGCCCATTCCATTACGCGGCTGCGACGTCCAGCTTCCGGTGATGGGTCTGGGCACGTGGGCCTGGGGCGACCGCTCTACGTGGGGGATGAACGCGTACGATCGCAGCTACAACTTCGGCACGATCCGCGAAGCGTATCAGGCATCGGTGGCGGCGGGGATCACGTTCCTCGACACCGCAGAGGCCTACGGCGACGGCGAAAGCGAGCGCATGATCGGCCGGCTGCTGCAGGAAGATCGGGAACATCGCGAACAGATCGTCATCGCCACCAAGTTCATCCCGTTTCCCTGGAAGCTGGGCGTGGGCGCGGCGCTCATGACCTCGCTCAAGGCATCGTTGCAAAGGCTGCAGCTGCCGGCGGTGCACCTCTATCAGATCCACGGTCCGATCAGCTTGCGCTCGCACGCGGCGATGGCCGCGGCGCTGGCAGCGGCGCAGCGTGCCGGGTTGGTCAAAGCGGTGGGTGTCTCGAACTACTCCGAGAAGGAAATGCGCGCCATCCACACGGCACTGGCGCAGCGCGGCGTGGCGCTGGCGACCAATCAGGTCGAGTACTCCCTGCTGCGCACCATGCCCGAGGCCAATGGCTTGCTCAGCGCATGCAGGGAACTCGGTGTCGTCCTGCTCGCCTACTCGCCGCTGGGCATGGGGCGACTGACCGGCAAGTACACCGCCAGCAACCCGCCGCCCGGCAATCGCAACTTCTCCGACTACCCGATGGCCGAGATCGATCCCGTCATTGCCGAGCTACGCCGTATCGGCGAGGTGCACGGCGGCAAGACGCCGGCGCAGGTGGCCTTGAACTGGATCATCTGCAAGGGCGCGGTGCCGATTCCGGGCGCGAAGAACAAGGCACAAGCCGAGCAGAACGCCGGTGCGTTGGGCTGGCGCTTGACACCGGACGAGGTGCGGGCCCTCGACGCAGTGCGCAAGCGCGGCCAGCGCAAGCTCATGCACCGCATCTGGCAGCACGGCTAAAACGCTGACTGCGCGTCCTGCGGTGTCGCCCGGCAGTGTCGGCCTGCGGCCTCAACGCCGGCCCCCTGCCTTCAACGCGGGCAGCGGCTCATCCTCGCCTTCTCCTTGAGCAACTCACACTACCCTCCAACCAGCGTGGCCGCCTCAGCGTAGGCCGCAAGCCGTTGGCCTGACGGTTGCTGTTGCCTGGTGCGGGAAGGAGGCAATGAGAACGATCACATCCCCTGGCAGCCTGACGCGTCGGGAACGGCTGTGGAACTGGAGCTTTTGGGCGTCGATCGTGATGTGCGAGGCGCTCGGGCTGCTGTTGACGCACCAGTCGTAGCCGCGCAGACCGCAGCGTCGGCCGCGGTGGTGACGCGCGTACCAGCGCAGCGGCTGCGGTCGCTCGACGCGTTCCGCGGGCTCACCATCGTCGCGATGATCCTGGTGAACAATCCCGGGACATGGAGCGACGTCTACGCACCAATGCGCCACGCGGCCTGGAACGGCTGCACGCCGACCGACCTCATCTTCCCGTTCTTCCTGTTCATCATCGGCGTCGCCATCGCCTTCTCGTTCGATCAACGCCGCGGCCGCGGCGCGGGCCGCGCCGACTTGCTCGCGAGCATCGCACGGCGCACAGTGCTGATCTTCGCCCTTGGGATCTTCTTGAACGGCTTTCCCCTGTTCGACTGGTCTGTGCTGCGCATACCCGGGGTCTTGCAACGCGTCGCGCTGTGTTATTGCGCCGCGTCACTGGTGGCGTTGGCGCTCGGGGTGCACGGACAGTGCGTCAGCGCACTGCTGCTGGTGGTCGGGTACTGGGCGGTGACGGCGCTGGCTCCCGGCGACGGACTGACGCCGGAGACGACGCTTGCAGCGCGTGTGGACGACGCGCTGCTGCACGCGCATCTGTTGCACGACGGCTGGGACCCCGAGGGCGTACTGAGTTCGTTCCCTGCGGTCGCAACAACGCTCGTCGGTGTTCTTGCGGGCCACTGGCTGCGCTCGTCGCGTGATGCCGCGGAGCGCGTCGCAGGGCTCGCTCTTGTAGGCGGTACGCTGACGATGCTCGGCGTGTTGATCAACCGATGGTGCCCGATCAACAAGAGTCTGTGGAGCGCGGCGTACGTGGTGTTCACCGCCGGGGTGGCACTGAGCGGGCTCGCCCTCTGCTACTGGCTGATCGACGTCCGCGGCTACCGGCGGTGGGCGACCCCTTTCGTGATCTACGGGATGAATCCCATCGTTGCCTACGTACTCTCAACGCTGGTCGCCAAGGAGATGCTGCTCTGGCGGGTAGCGCGTGCCGACGGCAGCACGCTGGACTTGCAGCGCTATCTCTTCGAGACGATCTTCTTGCCGTTGGCGCGGCCGACCAACGCGTCGCTGCTGTACGCGGTGGCGTACGTGCTGGTCTGGTTGGGGGTTGCGGTGCTCCTCTATCGCAATCGCGTGCTCATCAAGATCTGACTAGAGAGCACGAGAGACAGCGCAGGCTGAAGAGGAGGCCTCAAAACCGAGGGGTCAGACAACAGACCCGAGCCTAATGTTGGCAAGGGCTTGCATCTGTTGTCTGTCGTCTCCGAGCCTGTCGTCGGCCAGTGTTTTTGAGACGCCCTCTAAAGCCCGCACCTACGCAAATTCACCAACCGACACACATCATCCGCAACCCGGAGGTCGCGTCCGGATTGTCGCAGGCGTCGCGCTGCCCTTTGCCGGAGTGCAGCAACCAGCCGCTGCCGCCCCCGACGGACAGCGCGTGGCGTGGATTCATCAGGACACTCTCGATGTGCCGTTCCTGCAGGCGGCCGGTCGTTGTGTAGACCGGTTGCTTCCCAGCCGGCGTCGCGCCCGGCGTCAGAGGGTCGGCGGCGCGGAGCGGTCGGGCCGCAACGATCAACAGCCCGAGCGCCAGTGATGTGGCGAGCAGAGTGCGCATACTCAACCTGTAGGCCCAGCGCCCGGCCACCGCAAGGTGACCCCGGCGGTGACCGCTCGCTTGAGCCTTTTCCGCGGTAGTGGGAGAATACGGTTCAGGGAGAATACGCTCGGAGCTGCGGTGAACCGCCGCGGAAGGAGGAACCATGAAGACCGTTCGGGACCTGCTGAAGCAAAAGGGTCGCGCGGTGTGGTCTGTCGCGCCCGGCTCGACGGTGTACGATGCGCTGCAGCTGATGGCCGACAAGAACATCGGCGCCTTACTCGTCATCGACGGCGGACGGCCCGTCGGGATCTTCTCCGAGCGCGACTATGCACGACAAGTGATCCTCAAGGGCAAGGCGTCGAAAGACACGCCGGTGCGCGACGTCATGACCTCCAGGGTGGTGTTCGTGCGTCCCGAGCAGAGCATCGAGGAGTGCATGGCACTCATGACCGACAAGCGCTTCCGGCACCTCCCAGTCCTCGAAGAGGGTCAGCTGGCGGGCCTCCTTTCCATCGGGGACGTCGTCAAGGCGGTGATCTCGGAGAAGGACTTCCTCATCGAGCAGCTGGCCAACTACATCTCGAGCGGCGGGTGAGGCGCCGGCGCGATGCGGTAGCGAATGTCAGCATCGACTATGACCTGAGTCATACCCCGGCCGCTCAAAGTCGCCTACCAACCGGACGGAAGGGAGACCTGCCATGCCGCTCGTCGATCTGGAGGTGACACTGAACGACCAGGAACGCGCCATCCGTGGCTCCGCCCGGCGTTTCGCGCAGGAGGTGATGCGACCCGCCGGAGCGCAGCTTGATCGTCTAGCCGATCCCGCGGCCGTCATTGCACCAGAGTCCGTGCTGTGGGACGTCTTCAAGAAGTATTGGGAGCTGCAACTTGACGTGCTCGACTCCTCCGGCGCTGAGCTCAGCCCGGCGGACCACGCGCGCTTGCGCTTCCTCACGGCCGAAGAGATGGGCTGGGGCGACGCGGGGCTGGCGATCAGCTTGGGCGTCTCGGGCTTCCACAAGATGTTCGCCCAGATGTCGGGACGGCCGGCACTCATGGAACGCTTCGGCAGCCCGGACAATCGGGACATCGGCTGCTGGGCCGTGACCGAGCCGGATCACGGTAGCGATTCGCTCACCGTGACCGAACGTCACTTCGGCGATCCGCGCTTGAAAGCCAACTGTGTGGCGCGGCGCGAGGGGGATGCGTATGTCATCAGCGGACAGAAGGCGGCTTGGGTCTCAAACGGCACGATCGCCACGGTCGCCACGCTGTTTTGCACGATTGATCAGAGCCAGGGGTTCAAGGGCGGCGGCGTGTGCATCGTCCCGCTCGATCTGCAGGGCGTGTCGCGCGGCAAGCCGCTCGACAAGCTCGGGCAACGGGCACTGAACCAGGGCGAGATCTTCTTCGATGACGTGCGCATCCCGGCCGACTACATGATCGTTGGGCCGGACGCGTACGCGGCGGTCGTGGAGGCCGTGCTGACCGTCGCCAACGCGTCGATGGGCGCGATCTTCGTCGGCCTCGGGCGCGCCGCGCTGGAATACGCGCTGGCGTATGCCAAGGAACGCGTGCAGGGCGGCGTCCCGATCTTCGAGCATCAGAGCGTCAAGGCGCGGCTGTTCAAGATCTTCACGCAAGTCGAGGCAGCGCGTTCCCTGGCATGGCGCGTGATGATCTACAACACCGCCAACCCACCGCAGGTGCAGTACTCGATCGCCTCGAAGGTATTCTGTACGAATACCGCGTTCGAAGCGGCCAGTGGCGCCTTGCAGATCTACGGCGGCAACGGCTTGAGCCGTGAGTACCCGATCGAAAAACTCCTGCGTGACGCGCGTGCGTCAATGATCGAGGACGGCTGCAACGACGTGCTCAGCTTGGTCGGTGCCGCCAAGCTCTGACCGACAGAGGGAAGGGGATACCCATGGAACTCAGAAAGGTCATTGGGCGGCGGCGGTCGATGCGTTTCCTGCTGCCCTACAAACCGGTCGAGCCGGAGAAGATTCAGCGCATGCTCGAAGCGGCGCGCCTGGCATCGCATTGGGGCAACGTCGGCAGTCTGCGCGCCGTGGTCGTGTTCAAGGACAGTGCACCGCAGGAAGTGATCGATTCCCTGGTCGCACCGATTGCCGGCTTCCAGATCCGGCTCGCGCCCGTGGTGATCGTCTGGTACATCGACACCGCCGCCGTCGACGACCAATCCAACCGCCTGCGCGAACTGCTCGCCGCCGGCGCGCTGGGGTTCGGCGAGGGCAAGAAGGACGCGTTGGAAAAGCAGCTCATCCCGATCTTCGATGGCATCAGGGAAGCGCTGAAGCAGCCCGGCCTCGGCGAGGTCGATTGCGGCCAAGGGATCGCGCAGGCGACATTGATGGCCTTTGAGCAGGGACTCGGCACGTGCTGTCTGAGTTCGCCGAACCTCGATCAGATCCGCATCAACCTTCAACTGCCGGACACGGCCCGGTTGCTCTTGCTGCAAACGGTGGGCTACCCGGCGGAGAGCCCGGAAGCCGGTGGGCAGCGGCCGCGCCAGCCGTTCGGCGAGCTGTTTCATATGAACCGCTACGGCACGCCGTTCCCGCGCTCAGAGGAAGTGGTGGCCGAACTCAAACGCGACGGGATGATTCAAGCATCAGCGCCACTGCCGTGGCGCGAGGCAGAACTCAACTATCTCAAGCATGCGCTCGGCATCAAAGGCCACGGGTTGCTGTAGAGGGCCTGGATACCGCGGACGCGAAGGAAGGAGATGTCATGCGTTTCAACGCTGTGATCGCCGGGGTCGGCATGACCCAGTTCGGCAAACACATGGAGACCGGCCTGAAGGCGCTCGGCGCCGAGGCCGTGCAGGCGGCGCTCAAGGAGGCGGGCATCGCGGCCGACGCGTTGCAGGCAGCGTTCGTCGGCAATGCGGCGGCCGGGTTGGTCACCGGTCAGGAATGCATTCGCGGCCAGGTGATTCTGCGCAGCATTGGCATCGGCCGTATCCCGGTGGTCAACGTCGAGAACGCCTGCGCCAGTGCATCGACGGCCCTCAATCAGGCCTGTGCGATGGTGACTGCGGGCTTCTACGATATCGTCCTCGCCCTCGGAGTCGAGAAACTCTATCATCCGGACAAGCGCAAGAGCTTCTCTGCCTTCAGCGGTGCCGTCGACGTGGAGATGGTGGCCGGGTTGCTGGAGGCGCTGCGCCAGAGTGCAGCCGCGCAGGGAGCGGCCGCCGCCGGCAGTGGCGCCGGCGAGAAGCGCTCAATGTTCATGGACATCTACGCGGCTGCGGCGCGCGCTCACATGCAGCACTACGGTACCACCGTGGAGCAGTTTGCGGCCATCGCCGCCAAGAATTCGTATCACGGCAGCCTGAATCCGCGGGCGCAGTTCCGCGAAGTGCTGAGCGTCGCCGACGTCTTGGCGGCGCCGATGATTGCCGAGCCGCTGACGCGCCCGATGTGCTCGCCCATCGGTGACGGCGCCGCCGCCGTGATCGTCATGAGCGAGCGCAAGGCGCGCGAGACCGGTGTGCGCAGCCCGGTGCGCGTGGTCGCCAGCGTGCTGCACTCGGGCTGGGACCACGGTGCCGACGAGCCCGGCACCGTCGAGGTGTGCGCAGCGGACGCTTACGAAGAGGCCGGCGTCGGCCCCGGGGATCTCAGTGTCATCGAATGCCACGACGCGTCGGCGCCGGCCGAGCTGATGGCGTACGAGTCGCTCGGGCTGTGCGGCAAGGGCGAGGGCGGTCGGCTCGTTGATTCTGGCGCCACGCGCCTCGGCGGCCGCATCCCGGTGAACACCTCGGGCGGGTTGCTCCGCAAGGGACACCCCGTCGGCGCCACCGGCATCGCGCAGATCGTCGAACTCACCGAGCAGCTGCAAGGCCGCAGCGGTGCACGGCAAGTGGAAAACGCGAAAGTCGCGCTGGCACACAACGGCGGCGGCGCCATCGGCACCGATGCGGCGGCGATGTGCGTGACGATCCTGACGCGATGAGGGAAGAGAAATGACAAACAGGAAACGTGAAACCGGAAACAGGAAACCGGTTGATTGCGGAGAACGGCATTGGCCGGTTTTGAGTTTTGGATTTCCTGTTTCCGGTTTCTCATTCTCTCCCCTCGTTCAGGAGTAGCCAGCCATGCGTGAACGCAACGAAATGATCATCGCCGACCTGATCGCGGCGCGGGCGGAACGGCAACCCGACCTCGACGTCCTGACGTTCGAACCTTGGAGCCTCGGAGACGGTGCCCTGCCCGACCAGGTGCGCACCTACGCCGACCTGCAGACCAACGGTAACCGCATCGCCGCCGCGCTCATCGCTCACGGCCTCGCGCCCGGCGCGCGCTTCGCACTGATGATGCGCAACCATCCGGAGTTCGTCGAGACGATGATCGGCGCATCGATCAGCGGCTGCGTGTTCGTGCCGATCGACCCGCGCACGCGCGGCGAGAAGTTGGCGTACATGCTGCGCCAGTCGCATTGCCAGGGGATCATCTGCGCCGACTACTGCTTGAGCCAGGTCGATGCGGTGCGTGAGTCCGTGCCGGAGCTGGAGTGGACCCTCGCCCTCGACACGCACGAGACACCGGAGCCGGTTTCCCTGGCGCACGTCGACGTCCTCAACGAGGTGCTCGTCGCACCGGCGGCGACGGTCGATGTGCGGCTGTCCCGTCCGGACGATCCGCTGCAAATCATCTACACCTCGGGCACTACCGGCGATCCGAAGGGCGTGGTGTTCCCGAATGCCCGCTTCGGGTTGTTTGGCATGCTCGGCCCTATGCTCGGGTACCAACCCGGTGACCGACCGTACACCGGCCTGTCGCTGACCCACGGTAACGCCCAGGCGGTGACGCTCGGACCGTCACTGCACATGGGTCTGCGCGCCGTCTTCAGCCGGCGCTTCACCAAGTCGCGGCTGTGGGACATCTGCCGGCGCTACGGCTGCACGACGTTCTCGATGCTCGGCGGCATGGCCACCGCCATCTACAGCGAGCCAGCGCGCGCCAACGACGCCGACAATCCCGTGCGCATGGTCATCGACGCGGGCATGCCGGCGGCGCTCTGCGAGACCTTCGAGCGTCGTTTCGGCGTCCGTGTCTTCGAATGGTACGGCGCGGTCGAAGGCGGCTTGGCGTTCAAGCCGATCGGCGTCGGTCCCATCGGCAGCTTTGGAAAGCCGATTCCCGGGCTCGACATGAAGATCGTCGATGAGCAGGACAACGAGTGTCCGCCGGGCATCGTCGGCGAGATTGTCTCGCGCCCGGCCACCGGCGAGTCGGCCAGCGTCGAGTACTTCGAAAACGCGGAAGCATCACGGGCGAAAACCGCGGGTGGCTGGTTGCGCAGCGGCGACATGGGGCACCGCGACGCGGACGGCTGGTTCTTCTTCGACTACCGCAAGGGCGGCAGCATCCGCCACAACGGCGACTTCATCAACACAGGGTTCGTCGAGAAAGTGATCGCCGAACATCCCGCCGTTTCGGATGTGTTCGTGTACGGGGTACCCGCAGCCTCCGGTGCACCCGGCGAGAAGGACGTCGTTGCCGCCATCGTGTTGGAACCGGGAGTCGCATGGTCCCCCGCGTCGATCTTCGCCGCGTGTCGCAAGGGTCTCGAACCAAACTTCATCCCCACATACCTGCAGATCGTCGACGAGATCCCGAAGACCGCGTCGGAGAAGCCGCAGGAGCGGTTTCTGCTCGAACGCTTCGCGCCTGACGCCGGCGGGATCTTCACCGAGTGACCGGGCGTGTCTCCGTTTGGTTCGTAAGCCTTCTGCTTGCGCCGGTCCACACTGCGCTTGGCGAGCACATCACTCCACTCGCCAGCGGCGATAGGCGACGAAGGTCAGGAGAAGCCCGACGATTAGAGGAAACAGCGCCGATCTGATGCCGCCACTCGCCGCGCTGAGTACCGTTGCCCCGACCATGATGATTACCAACCCGGCGGCAGCCAGCGGTGTCAGGCCCGGCCGAATGCCGGTGAGTCCAGGGAGGACCAACCCAAGCCCGCCCAGCACCTCGGCGACGCCGATGAAGCGCAGAAACGCGCCCGGCAACGGCATCTGCTTCGTCATTTCCTCGATGGGCAGGACCAGCTTGGTCACACCGGCGAAGAGGAAGAGCAGCGCGAGCAGACCTTGCACGACCCAGAGGGCGCGCGTCATCGATGTGCTGCGCGGCAACTGGTTACCTGGCGTCGCGTACGACATGCTTCTCCTCCTTGGCCTTCCGACGGAGCCGACCTGGGATGCATACGGCGAAGCCAAGTCTTGGGCAATCGGGGGCTGCATCTCCGGATGGCCTCGACGTCCGCTGAATCAGCGTCAAGGTCTTGGTGCGAATCGCCGGCGCCGCGACCGCGCCGATCGCTGCCGGGTGCCGGCCCCGGTCAGCAGCTGAAGCACCGCGTCGGCATGCCGCTCGGCGAACTCCGGATCGGTCGGGTCGACGCCGGTGAGATACTTACACTCGGGCGCTTGACTGAAGATGAGGCCGGCGGCACCGAGCACGATGTAGCGCAGGTTCAACGGTGGGATCGGTGGCACCAGGCCCTGCTCCTGCGCGCGCTCGAGGTGGGCGCCGATGACCTCGCCCATCGGCCGCACGAAGCGATCGGCAAGCCAGCGCATGCGTCGGCTGTCGTGCTTCGCCTCGTCGTTCATCAACCGCATGAACTCGGGATGACGCGCCACGAACTGGACGAATTGGCGCACCACCCGTTCGAGCCAGACGAGATCGTCGTTACCGTTGCTCCGCTGCACTTCTTGGCCCAAGCCCGCCTGCAGTTCCGCAAAGGCACGCGTCACCGCAGCCTTCCATAGACGCTCCTTGTCGTTGAAGTAGTACTTGATGAGGCCGAGGTTCGCGCCGGCGCGCTCGGCGATGTCGCGTGTCCGCGCCCCGTCGAAGCCGTGGTCGGCAAAGACGCCGAGGGCGGCCGCGAGAATGCGCTCCCGTGTCCCATCCTGTGTCGGGTCGCTGGTCCCGGCATCTCCTCTCATACGGCGCACATTTTACTCGCTTGACTAAGCCAGGCAAGCCGTATTATACATCTGACTAAATCGAACAATGGGCTGCCGCACCGAACTGAGTCGGCGGCAGCAGTGAAGGAGAGACGGAGATGACGGCCAAGACCGTACCGCACGTTGAAGGCAGGAAGCTGTCGCTCAGCCATTTCGGGCTGAGCTGCTTCGATCTCGATCGCATGGAGGATTTCTATACGCGGGTGCTGGGCATGACCGTGACCGATCGTGGTGCGGTGCCCGGCGGCGGCGCACGGCTGGTGTTCCTGACGACCGATCCGTCCGAGCACCACCAATTGGTGCTGGCGTCGGGACGGACCGAGGGGAGCATTCTCGAGGGGCCGGTGCTGGGCGGCAGCTTCGGCGCGGCGGTCTTTCAGCTCACGTTCCGGCTGGAAGATCTGGCGACGCTGCGCCGCGTGCAGCAGCGCCTCCTCGCGGAGGGCAACACCAACTTCGTCCCGCTCAATCACGGCAACTCGTGGTCCCTGTATACCCGCGATCCCGAAGGCAACGCGCTGGAACTCGTCGTCGACAGCCCGTGGTATGTCCACCAGCCCTTTGGCGAGCTGTTCGACCTCGCGCTCGACGATGCCGAGATCTTGCGGCAGACCGAGGAGCTCTGTCGCGCCACCGGCGACTGGGAGCCGGTCGAGGATTGGCGCGCCAAGCTCGCCCAGCGTATCGCCGCGGATCAGGCGCGGCTGCGCTAGGACCTGCGGTCGGCATTTCTATGGCCCGCGCTATGGGCTTCATGAGACACGTCGAGCCGTCGGTGCTGATCGTGGGCGCCGGCCCGGTCGGGATGACCTGCGCGCTCCTCTTGTCGCGGCTGGGGATCACCAGCCGCATCGTCGAGCGGCGCGCAACACCGCAAACGGCGCCCGCCGCGCACGTTGTCAACGCGCGCACCTTCGAGATCTTCCGCGCCGCCGGGGTCGACATGCAGGCGATCGGCGCGGCGTGCCAGGATCCGGCGGATGCCGGGCAGGTGCTGTGGGTGAGCACGCTCGCCGGCGACGAGCTCGGCCGCCTGCCCTTCGAGCGGCAGGGCACGGAGACACTCCAATTCACGCCGACGCCGCTGCGCAATCTCTCACAGCACCGTCTCGAACCCATCCTGCTCGACGAGGTGCGGCGCTGCGCGGACGTCGACATCGCCCACGGACACGAATGGGAGGGCGCCGAGCAGGACAGCGTCGGCGTGACGTCACGGATTCGCGACCGCGCAAGTCAGGCGGTCTACGACGTGAGAAGCCGCTGGCTGATTGGCGCCGACGGCGCTGCCAGTCCGGTGCGCAAACGGCTCGGCATCGAACCGATCGGCCCCGATCGCTTGCAAAGCTTCGTGATGATTCACTTCGAAGCCAATCTTCGCGGCCTCGTCGGCCACCGGCCGGGCGTTCTCTACTGGACCACTGCCCCGGACGCCACCGGCACCTTCGTGGCGCACGACATCGACTCAACCTGGGTCTATATGCATCCGTGGGACCCCGATCGCGAGTCGGTGCAGGACTACTCGGAGAGCGCCTGTGCGGACATCGTCCGCCGCGCCATGGGTACGGATGCATATCCGTTCACGATCCGCACCATTCGTCCGTGGACGATGACCGCACAAGTCGCTGCGCGCTACCGCGAGCGACGCATCGTTTTGGTCGGTGACGCGGCGCATCGGTTTCCTCCGACCGGCGGCCTCGGCCTCAACACGGGGGTGCAGGACGCGCACAACCTCGTATGGAAGATCGCCGCCGTGGAAGCGGGTTGGGCGGGCAACGCACTGCTCGACACCTACGAAGCCGAGCGGCGTCCGGTGGCGCAGCGCAACGCCGACGTGAGCCTGCGCAACGCATTGCGCCTGGGCGAGGTGTTTCAGGCGCTGGCGGAGCGGCCCGTCCGCGGCAACGGCGTCAGTGATACGGTGCGCGCCGCCATCGCCAACCAGGCCGAGCACTTCGACATGCTCGGACTCCAGCTCGGCTTCACCTATGAGTCGGATGCCATCGCCGAAGCCGACGATGGGCAGGCGACTGCGGAGTCGGTACGCGAGTACGTGCCCAGTGCGCGCCCGGGTGCGCGCATCCCGCACGCCTGGGTGACGCGCGCCGGCCGCCGTGTCTCCACCCTCGATCTATTCGCCTACGATCGTTTCACCTTGGTCGCCGGCCCGGCGGGCCAAGCTTGGGCGGACGCCACTCGCAGTGTGGTGCCACTCGACTGCATTACCATCGGCCGCGAGGTGGAGGACGCGGACGGGCATTGGATGCAGCTCTTGGGCATCGACGCCGATGGTGCGGTGCTGGTGCGTCCTGACCAGCACGTCGCCTGGCGCTGCCGGCGTGCCGGCACTGATGCCGCTGCCGCGCTCGCGCGCGTGCTCGACCGGGTCCTGTCGCGGTGAGGAGGAGCAGCAACGATGGATCTCGGACTCGAGGGAAGAAAGGCGATCGTCTGTGCGTCGAGCCGCGGGCTCGGCCGTGCCTGCGCCCAGGCGCTCGCCCAGGAAGGAGTGGCGGTTGTTGTCAACGGCCGCGACGTCGCGCAACTCGACGCCACCGCCGTGGCAATCCGCAAGTCGACCGGCGCGCCGGTCACTGCAGTCGCCGCCGACCTCTGCACCGAAGAGGGCCGCACGCAACTGGTCGCGGCGTGTCCGCAGCCCGACATCCTGATCACCAACAACGGCGGCCCGGCGCCGGGCCGTTTCGAGGACTGGGACCGCGCCGCATGGCTGGCGGCACTCGAGCAGAATCTGCTGGCACCGGTGTTGTTGATCCGCGCCGCGATTGGCGGGATGCGGCAGCGCCGCTTCGGGCGCATCGTCAACATCACCTCGGCAATGGTCAAGTCACCGCATCCGCTGATGGGCCTGTCGACGGCCGCGCGCAGCGCCCTCACGGCAGTATGCAAAGGCCTATCGCGCGAGGTGGCGCGCGACAACGTCACCATCAACAACCTACTGCCCGAACGCATCGACACCGACCGCCAGCGCTTCATGGCCGGGCTGCAGGCGGCGGCGCGCGGGATCACGGTGGAGCAGGCGTATGACGAGATCGCCGCGTCGATCGCCGCGAACCGTCTTGGCACTCCCGAAGAATTTGCCGCCGCTTGCGTCTACCTGTGCAGCGCCCAGGCTGGGTTCGTGACCGGCCAGAACCTGCAGATCGACGGCGGCACTTACGTGGGAGTCATTTGAGCTCTGCCGGAGGGGACGGGGAATGCGCCCCGCACCCTCCGGCCCTGGGGTCGCTTGACGGTTTGCCCTGGGCTATGGTCGGTGGACACGAAGGGAGGCTCTCATGAATCACAACGATGCCATTCGCCTATTCGCCAAGACCCTGCAGAACCTCGAGCAGTGGATGGACAAGGCCGCCGCGCACGCGAAGGCCAAATCCTTCGAGGTCGATGTGCTCGCGCAGGCCCGCCTGGCACCGGATCAGTACCCGTTCGTCCGCCAGGTGCAGTCCGCCTGCGATCAGGCGAAGTACGCGGCGGCGTATCTCAGTGGCAAGCAGGCGCCGCCGCATCCGGACACGGAGCAGACGTTCGCCGAACTGCGACAGCGGATTCAGAAGTGCCTGAGCTTTCTCGAAACGGTCCAGGCTCAGAACCTGGCTGGAGCCGAAGACCGCAAGGTGTCCCCTCCGTGGCTCGGCGGGAAGTGGCTGCGCGGCGATGACTACCTGGTGCACGTCGCGATCCCGAACTTTTTCTTCCACGCGACCATGGCGTACGCCATCCTGCGCCACAACGGGGTTGATCTCGGCAAGATGGACTACATCGGCTCGATGCCGATCCAGGAAGGGTGAGGGCCCGCCCGACGCGAGCGCAGCGCTTCCAATTCCGACAGCCTGCTGGTGGTTGCGCCAGATCCTGGCGGACCGCCGTACGCCACGCAAACGACGCACAGCGTGCACTGCCAACCTTACCGCCGCGCGCTGCGGGATCGAAGCGCCCGCGCATCCAACTCGGGATAGTGCCGGAAGATACCCATCTGGTTGAAGGCCTGGCGCCGTTTCGATTGGAGGTACGCCGCGATGCGCGGACGCGCAGCCACGCGGTCGTGCAGGGCAACCACACGCGGGATCTGTGACTCGATGCGCGCCATCGCATTGGGGAACGCATAGCGCAGCCCCTCGACGATCTGGAACGCCGACAGGTCGACGTACGTGCACGCCGACCCGACGAGCCAGTGCCCGGCGCTCTTGCGGTTGCGCGCCAGCACCTTCTCGATCCACCCGAGGTGCTTCGGCATCCGCTCCTCCACGAAGTGCCGCGCACGCCGTTTCGCAGCGGCCTTTTGGTCTTCGTAGTACAGGCTGCCGGCGATCGGATGGTGGGTGTCATGGATCTCGTCGACGAAGTCCGCGAGCGTGAGCTGGATCTGATTGGCCTCCGCTCGCAACGCCTCGTCTGCAGGAACGAGCCGAAGCCGCGGCGCGAGATAGGCGAGGATGTTCGCCGTCTGCGATATGACGACCGTCCCAACCTTCACGAAGGGCGGCGCAAAAGGCAGGGCACTGGGCCTCGCGCCCGCGGAACCCTGGCCCCCGGGTTCTTGGCCCTCCAGCAACCACAGCATGGTCCGCAGGCCGTTCTTACGCTCACGCGCCACGTCGACATAGGCGGCGCCGGCCTCCTCGAGTAACAGGCGCACGAACTCACCACGTCCTTGGATGCCCGGCCAATAATAAAGCTCGATTGATACTGCGCGTTTCCTCATCGTCACCTCGCTATCTCGGTGGGATCCTATCAGAACGCAGCCGCCGGCGCTGCGGGCAGTGGCGTTCCCCCGAATGCTTGCCTGCGTCCGCGGAAATGCTATGCGAACGGTGACGTTGGGGTAAGGGAGACGCGATGCCGATCTACGAGTACCGCTGCGAACAGTGCGGCGCCCAGTTCGAGGAACTCACGTCGTCGGTCAATGCGGCGCACGTCTGCTGTCGCCAGTGCGCCGGCCGCCGGGTGACACGGCTGCTTTCCGCCTTCGCGGTTGGCGGACGGGAGACGGACCGGCCGGCCGAAGCCGGCCCGTGCGGGGCATGCGGCGCCGCGCAGCGCGGCATGTGCGCTGCGGACTAACTCGGCCTGATGGCCACCAAGAAGAAGCGCATCTACAAGGTGCTCTTCCATAACGCGGGGCGCGTGTAGGAAATCTACGAGGATCTTCCCGCAGGACACCTGCGACGGGTTGACGCGTCCGCCGGTGATGGTGGCAATTCCCGCGGCAACTCCGGCGCTGACCCCGGTCATGATCTTGCTCGTTGGGGCCGCACTCGGGGCTCTCGGCTTTACGCGCGCGCGTTGGAGCCGCTAGCCTCGCCGGACCGCCCGGCGCTTACTGCGGCAGGCACATCTGCAGAGCCTCTGCACTGCAATTCGCGTAGACTTGCGCGTTGCCCCCCTGCTGCACGACGACTTGGCCGTCGTTGTAGGTCACCATCGCCATCGCCCCGTCGCTGCTGGCGCTGAACTGGCCGGTAAGCGGGCACAGGGTGCCCGGTGCAACGCCCAACGACGTGCCTGGTTCTAGCGAGGCAGTGCCGAAGCAATCAGTTTCCAACTCACCGCTCAAATCCGAGAGTGTTCGGTTACCGCTCGCGTCCTGGGTGAGGAAGAAGTCGGTAAGCGTGGCGATCACGCCATAGCCCACGTCTGCGCCCGGGAAGGCCGCATCGACCCGCGCATCACCGTCGAACTTGAGCCGGTAGAAGATCGGGACACAGTTCGTCTGGTTGAAGATGATTTGATCCATCACCACGGTGGCGTCGTCGAAATGTGCGGACACCTGAGAACCATCGGCGCGCTGCGCGTTCATGGTTCCATTCAACGTGAGCGTCATCGCATTGAGTAGACATGGTGCCCCGGCGGCCGGCGAGACGGTCGCCGTGCCGTTCAACTGCCACGTGATGTACTCCTTCTCGTTCGTCGCGGCGTCGCGCAGGACGGTCACGAACCCCTGCTGCGGATCGTCCGGCGTCCCTTCCATTTTGAACGACGCGGAGGCGAACGTCGGCGGCGGCCCACACGTGTTCGTGAAGAACGGCGTCGAATCGAGGGTGATCATTCCGTTGAACGCCGCCGTTCCGCCCCACAGGCCGGCGGTGACACAGTTGTCCGCGCCGAGGACCAGGTGAATCGTCTTCGCATTCCCCGTTCCCGTCAGCGTACAGTCACGTGACGTTCCGCCGCTAACGGGACAGCGATGTTCGATCGGCGCCTGGCCGCCCGCCACAATCGGTGACGCGGTTCCGCCGTTGGTCATTGCCGTGAGGATGGCAGCGACGACCGGTTGAACGTTGCCGAGCCCGGCCGATACGATGGCGACCTTGCCCCCGACGAACTCGCCGATCGGAAGCGGCGTCGCGCTTGGTGTCGGTGTACGCGTCCGAGTGCCAGTCGGAGTCTGTGTCGGCGTCGCCGTTGGCGGCGGCGTGTCGGTGAGCGTGGGGGTTGGGGATGGGGTCAACGTCGGAGAGGGAGTCAACGTCCGGCTCTGCGTTGCGGTGATCGTCGGCGAGGGCTCTGCGGTTGCCGTGTCCGAGGGGTTCGCGGTGGAAGTCGCGGTGCCGGTGGGAGTCGACGATGCAATCGGAGAAGTAAACGCAGAAGGTGTCGGCGATGGCGACGCCGTGGTGGAACCCGTCGGGCTCGGAGACACGATCGAGCATTCATCGAAAATGCCGTTCACCGCTGCAACGATCTCATCGACGGTGATTGTCCGATCGCCGTTCAGGCCGGCCGCACAGGTCGACTCCGGAAACTCCTCGATGGCGATGCCGACGAGTCTGACGATCTCACCGGCGACTACGCGGCCGTCACCATCGCAGTCGCCCAGACACGTGGCGGAGCTTTGGATGGGGAGGATGCTAATCAGCGTGAGCGCCAAGACCATCCACATAGTGGCCAGATTTGTCACGGCCGCCCATCGGAGTGCAACCCCTTCGTTGTTGTGGGGTCGGTCAGCGGCTGGCGCGCGCGAAGAGCGTGCGCAGGGTGTCCAACGTATCCGCTTCGGCGGCGCGCTTGTCGTCGCGGATACGGAAGATGCGGGCGAAGCGCAGCGCCATGCCGCACGGATACTGCGGGCTCTTCTGAATGTCGGCGAAGCGCACCTCGACCACGATTTCCGGCCGGACGGACACGGTCCCATCCCTCTCATCGACCTTGAGGCGCAGCAGGCGTTCCGTCATCGACCGAAACTCCGCGTCGGTAAGCCCTTTGAACGTCTTGCCCACCGGGACGAACTGGCCGCTGGCCGCGTCGCGCGCGGCGAGGTGGTAGTTGCTCAGCCAACCGTGCCGCCGGCCGTACCCCCAGTCGGCAGCGATCACCACCAAGTCGAGCGTGACGATCTTCTTG
>DATKMS010000135.1:0-20927 GCA_035541735.1 Candidatus Margulisiibacteriota bacterium | reverse complement strand
AAGGAGAACCGATCGATATCCAGCGGACGCGAGAGACGCTGACAGATCGTTTTCTCGTGCCGGGCAGGTTGCTCGCAGGCATCGCCCACTCCGTTGTGGTTTGCGTCGGCTTGGTCGGGATTCGGAACGGAGGGGCAGTTGTCCACACAATCTGCGATCCCGTCCTTGTCACTGTCGGTATCCGTTGTTCCGCAACCGCACACTCCAAGGGTTACCTTGTTACGGTCGGCCGGGCATTGGTCGTTGCAGTCCGGCGTGCCATCACCGTCGGAATCGCGATCCGCAACGCCGCAGCCGCACAGACCGGGCGCAACCTTGTTCGGATCGGTCGGGCACAGGTCCTTGCAGTCCGGCGTGCCATCGCCGTCGGTATCACGATCCGCACTGCCGCAGCCACACTGCCCCGGAGCGACCTTGTTGGGGTCGGTCGGGCACAGATCCGTGCAGTCGGGTGTGCCGTCGCCATCGCTGTCACGATCGCTGACGCCGCAACCGCACACACCCGGAGTGATCTTGGCGGGATCATCGGGGCACGCATCGATGCAGTCGGGGGTGCCGTCGCCATCGGTATCGACGCTGTCGATCTTCCCGCAGCCACAAATGCCGGGCGCGACCTGCGCGAAGTCGAAGGGACACCCGTCCTGGCAATCGATCGTACCGTCGCCGTCGCTGTCGACGTCCTTGGTGCCGCAGCCGCAGATTCCCGGGGCCGACTTGTAGAAGTCGTCGGGGCAGAGATCGTCCGCGTCGGCGACGCCATCGCCGTCGGCGTCCGGCCGCGAGACCACCGTCGTCGATTCGCCGGGGCCGAGCGACTCCTCCATGGCGCCCGCAAGGATGATGACGATCGGGATATTGAGTCCGGCAGTGTGTTCAACCGAATAGTGGTCCACATCAAGCTGCCGGACCGTCGCCGTGACGCCTCCGGGGGCCTGGACTTCGACATCGGCTCCCAGTTCGATCTCGATCGGCCCGGACAGCACCTCAAGGATGAGCGAGCCGCATTGGAAGTTTGCCGAGTCACCGCTGTCCACCTTCGTGAAGAAGCCACATATCTGAACGGTTGCCTTGTCGTTGTCCAGGGACGCCGCCTGCTCGCTCGAGACGGCGATCCAAGCGCCGCCCGCTGCCTGGTCGACGGCGATTGATTGCGCCCCACGGTCGACGATGGCGCCCGAGGTGGACGTACCGGCCAGCGCAAACTCCTGCGAGAATTCGTTTGACTGGTCGATGAAGGCGCCGTTCTGCAGCTTCCCGTCGACGGCGTTCTTGATGTTGTCGTGGTCGAGGTCGTCCGCCGGCGGCTCGCTCACGATGTTGACCGTTTGCGCGATCACCGAGTTCGGCCCGATCTGCTCGATGGGGCGGAGCACCGAACGCCTCAGGGTGACAACGCTGCTCGAGTTCATCGCCTTGCCAACCGCAATGAGGTGTCCGTTGAGCAGAATGTACTGCGCCAGTATGCCGCGGAAATCGGAGCAGATTCCGTCGGCGGTTCGTTCTTGGTACCAGAAGCCGCCGTAGAACTGTGGCTCCGGCGTGAATGCGTCACGCCGTCCACCCTCGCCGAACACAGAATCGAAGGGGATGGTGAGGTACCGGAGCGGCTCCGTCGCGATGTTGCAGATGTACGTCGGATCGGCAGCCTCATCGTACGTCAATCTGTCCACGGTGTTCTCCCCGCCCACGATCGGCTTCGCCTGCGGGTTTCCGGGGTAGGCGAACTCGCCCTCGCAGAGAAAGTCGAACGGACGGTACGGGGTGCCCTGGGAGTCGACCACGTTCTCGGCGTACGCAACCTCCTCGACAGGCCGGCCCAACAGTTCGACTCTGCGCATGACCCCGCCCTGGGTTGCTTGCAGCGGCACGCCGCAGACGACCAGGCGACCGAGGTCGCGCGCGCTCGAACGGGGAAACTGTCCGACGTCCAGCGCGCCGCCGGTGAAACTGCCATCGGGTTGTGGCGGGAAGGAGCCGACCTGGACACCGTTGACGACCGTGACCACGATCGGCCCGCCATTGGGATCCCAATCGCTGCCCTCGAAGGTCACATGATCGGTGACACGCACGTGCTTGAGCACTTCATTCACGTTGTTGATCGTCGGATCCGGTGCCGAGTTGTCGCCGCGGGGCCCGTGCGCCT
The DNA here is from genome assembly GCA_035541735.1 of Candidatus Margulisiibacteriota bacterium. Lineage (GTDB taxonomy): Bacteria > Desulfobacterota > Binatia > HRBIN30 > HRBIN30 > DATKMS01. The sequence goes on along the minus strand of DATKMS010000135.1, from coordinate 18,784 downwards.
TGAAGCTGGGGTCGAAGGCCACGGGGGTCACCATCCCGGAGACCTGGGGAGCGGATTTCGGCTTGCCGTTCAGAAACCCGATGACATTGCCAGTGAATGAGTGCGGGTCGAGGCTGTTGATTTTGAAGGTGACTCGGAACGTGCCCTGTTCTCCGGGGCCGAGATCGAATTGATCGAGCGAGGTGGAGACGACGTCGACATCGTTGATCGGCAGATAGGCCAGATCGCTCACTTGAACCGCCGTGACCGTGTACTTGTCGCTCCCGTTCTTGACCGTGAGGACGACATCGAACGGCGCGCCGCGTTTCGGTGTCGTGGTGGAAAACGACAGGTCGGCCGTCAATTGCGCGCCGACGTTCAGCTGGATCGACTTCTCGCCCGTCGCGCCCTGGTTGTCCGTGACCACGAGACCCACGCCATAGGTCCCGTCAGACGGGAACGTGTAGTCGACCATCTTCCCGTCGCGCAGCTCGCCGTTGATGAGCCAGCGGTACGCGTCAATCTCCTGGTCGTCAGTGGAGGGGGATGCGTCGAACGAATAGGTCAGCTCGTCCGAGTCGGACACCGTGGACGTGAAGTCGGCCACGGGCGGCTCGTTGTTCCCGAGCTGAAAATCGGCGAAGCCGTCGTCGTTCTCCATGTTCACCGTCCGGCTCGGCGGGCGGACCGGAATGTCGTCGGTGGGATCGGGATCGAGGGCGCTGACGTCGTAGGTCCCGTGCTTGAGCGGCATCTCGTAATGGCCCTCGCCATCTGTGAACGTATCTCCGACGACGTTTCCGCCTTGGCTCGCCTGGATCTCGACCGATGACACGCCCGTCTGGCTGTCATCGCGAACGTAGCCGCTGAGGCGAAAGCCATTGAACTCGAAGTCGGCGATGCGGTCTCCATTGCCGATGTCGATGTCGAGGAAGCGGTTCGGCGGCGAGAACAGCTGCGGGTCGAACGCGGAGGGCATGACGAGATAGCTGCCCTTGGGAACCGACACGGCGTACTTCCCGTCGGTGTCCGTCGTCGCACCCGTCACGATCGTCCCTTCGGGTGATTTCTCGACCAGCACCTGGACCTGCTCGACTCCCCTGCCCTTCGCGTCGCGCACAGTGCCGACGATGCGGGGAAGAACGTAGAAGTCTCGGTTCACCAACTGGGTCGGATCGTTCTGGTCGACCTTGTAGTCGAGGGGGAACACCTGGCCCGGGTCCTCGACGCCATCGCTGATCGGTCCCGGAAATTTGCCGAGCAGCATGACGCGGTAGCCCACGAACGGCCGTGGCGGCGTACCGAAGTAGTTGCCATTGGTGAGGATCGCCGGCACGACCGCCGAGTAGGCGCCGTCGGTACCGGTCTTGACGACGATGTACCCGAGAAAGAAGCCTGTATCGATGTACCCGTCACCCAGCAAGCCGGCGTTCCCGCCTTGGAATTCGAGCGCCGTGATCAGGAGCAGCGTGTCAGGCGCGCCGTGTCCGTCGGCAGCGAACACGTGCCCCGCGATTGTATGACAGCCGTTCTTGAAATGAAGTGTGCCGGAGCCAGGAACGAAAGTCGGCGGCGAACCGAAATAGCCTCCACCATGGAAACTCGCTTCGTCGAGACATTCGAGCACCGAGTTGTATGTCACCGGCTTGGTGGTGGTTGAAAGCTGGGCCGTGTCGAACTGGTACAAGACGGCGCCGCCAAGGACAGTCTGGGTCACCGAATCGGGCGTTGTGATCGGGAACGAAAAGATCACCGCGGGAAAGGGTGGCACGCCGGGAACGAGATTGTCGGGCCCCTGTATGAAGAAGTCGGTTGCCCCGGGCATGCTGAAGACGACCGTGTCGCCCGGTTCGACCTCCTCTGGGGAAATCATCAACGATTGAGCGTCGGCAGAGGAACCGCCGCTTGCGAACCAGGTTGACAGAGTCAGTAGCGAGAGAAGACGCAAGCAGCGCGATAGGCGGCCCAGGGGCAATACTCTCCGCATGTCCATGTGCAATGCCCTCCGCACGCAAGCAACGTAAACTCAATCGATCATCAAATGACCTGACGATGCCCACTGCAACGAAACTGTCGACACTCAGCGCCGGAGCGACGTGGTCGCGATCCCTTGTTTCATGCCGTGCCCCCCCCTGTAGCGCCGCTTGTGACCTTGATGACGCTTGGACACCGCCTAGCGTCAAGCTTAGTTGTGTCCGGTGAGAATTGTCAATCCGGTAGATCTACGTAGATCTACGGACTCCGTTCGACCCGCAGAAAGGAAGCGTAGACGTGCGCCCGGTAGCAACCGCTTGGCGCCCTTGGCGCGGGCCGAGACGTCCGGCCTCGCACCGGAACGCCTCGTGACTTTGGCGGAGCGCCTCTTGCCGACCCGGATTGTGACAGCAGCGCCAGCTCAGGCGTGTCGCGGCCGCACGCTGCTGCGCACCCAGTCGACGATTTCCTGCGTTGTGGCCCCCGGTGTGAAGATCGCGCGCACGCCGGCTTGCCGCAGTACCGCGATGTCTTCGGGTGGGATGATTCCGCCACCGAAGACGACCACGTCGCCCACGCCGCGCTTGTGCAGCTCTTCGATCACCGCCGGAAACAAAGTCATGTGAGCACCGGACAGGATACTCAAGCCGACGGCGTCGACGTCCTCCTGGAGCGCTGCTTCAGCGACCATCTCCGGCGTCTGGTGTAAGCCGGTATAGATGACTTCGACGCCGGCGTCGCGCAGGGCGCGGGCAATGATCTTGGCACCGCGGTCGTGTCCGTCGAGCCCGGGCTTGGCGACCAGAATACGCAGGCGTCGTGAGGCCATGGAATCAGTGAGCAGTGATCAGTAACCAGTGATCAGTTGTGGGCATTTCACATGTGCTCTTTGCACGGTCTCAGATCCACGCCGGGTCGCGGTAGACGCCGAACACCGAGCGGAAGAGATCGGAGATTTCCCCAACCGTCACCTCGTGCTTCACCGCGTCGATGATCGGCGGCATCAAGTTGTTCCCCTCGCTGGCGGCGCGCTTCACCGCCGCGAGCGCCGCGCGCACGGCCGCACTGTTGCGGGCTTGCTTGCGCTCGCGCACGCGCTGCGCTTGCTTGCGCTCGACGTCCTGGCTGATGTGCAGCAACTCCAGCGGCGGCTCGTGCTCCTGCTGATACTTGTTGACACCGACCATGACCTTGTCACCACGATCGAGCTGCTGCTGGTAGCGATACGCCGCCTCGGCGATCTCCTTCTGCGGATAGCCCAGCTCGATGGCGCGTACGATGCCGCCCAGCTCGTCGATGCGCTTGATGTAGGCGAAGGCTTCGCGCTCGAGCCGGTCGGTGAGCGCCTCCACCGCATAGCTGCCGCCGAGCGGGTCGACGATGTTGGTCACGCCGGTCTCCTCGGCGATGATCTGCTGGGTGCGCAGCGCCACGAGCACGGCCGGCTCGCTCGGCAACGCCAGGGTCTCGTCCATCGAGTTCGTATGCAGCGACTGCGTGCCGCCGAGGACGCCGGCGAGCGCCTGGATGGCGACGCGTACGATGTTGTTGAGGGGCTGCTGCGCCGTCAAGCTGCAGCCCGCCGTCTGGCAGTGTGTGCGTAGCTGCAGCGAGCGTTGGTTCTTGGCACCGAAGCGCTCGCGCATGATCGTGGCCCACATGCGCCGCGCGGCGCGCAGCTTGGCGATCTCCTCGAAAAAGTCGCTGTGCAGGTTGAAGAAGAACGACAGCCGCGGCGCAAAGCGGTCGACGTCGAGGCCACGCTGCACCGCTGCCTGCACGTAGCCGATGCCATCGGCCAGCGTGAATGCCAACTCCTGCGCCGCGGTCGAGCCGGCCTCGCGGATGTGGTAGCCGGAGATCGACACCGGATGCCAGCGCGGCGCCTGCTGCGCGCAGAACTCGATCATGTCGACGATGATGCGCACCGACGGCTCGGGTGGCGAGATCCACTCCTTCTGCGCGATGAACTCCTTGAGCATGTCGTTCTGGATGGTGCCGCCGAGCCGCTCGAGACCGATACCGCGTCGTTCCGCCATGGCGAAGTACATGGCCAGCAGGATGCTGGCACTGCAGTTCACCGTCATCGACGTGGTGACCTTGTCCAGCGGGATGTCGGCGAAGAGCGCCTCCATGTCGGCCAGGCTGGAAACCGCAACGCCCTCGCGCCCGACCTCGCCGAGGGCGCGCGAATGGTCGGCGTCGTACCCCATCAGTGTGGGCATGTCGAACGCGGTCGACAGCCCGGTTTGCCCCTGCGACAAGAGGAACTTGAAGCGTTCGTTGGTATCCTCGGCCGTGCCGAAGCCGGCGAACTGGCGCATCGTCCACAGCTTGCCGCGGTACATGCTCGGATAGGCGCCGCGTGTGAACGGATACGTGCCGGGGTGCCCGAGGCTGCGCTCGTACGACCAGGCATCGAGATCATCCGGCATATACACCGGGTCGACTGCCATGTCGGAGATCGTGGTATACGCCGGCAGGCGGTCTGCTGATTTCGGGTAGACTGCCTCGATCCAGGTCTTCTTCGCGTCAGCCATTGCTCCTCCGCTGCAGCGCACTCTTGAGTCCCGAACGCGCCCGCCGCAGCCGCTTGCGCTTCTTGTGTCGGCCGTTGATGAGGCCACGGGCGACGTGAATCCAGTCTTCCGGTACGAGGATGCGCAGCTGGCCGAGGGCGCAGAAGGTCAGTGGCTGGGCGCGGAAACGGTCGCTGGCGAGCACGCAAGGGACACCGTAGTGCTCGAGGAAGCCCTTGACCACGTGCGCCTCGGCTTCCAGCGGCGTCTCGTAGCACGACTCCCACGCCATGTGCACTACACAGACCACAGACAACAGACGACAGACAACAGACGCCAATGCGCACGTCGGTCTGTCGTCTGTTGTCTGTCGTCTGTCATCTCAGGTCTCGCCGAGATTCTCGGCCAACGCTCAGTACTCGGGCTTCAGATCGAAGCGATGGATGGCCTCGATGTAGCGCACCGTGTGGGTGCGCGAGCGCATGACGACGGAATTGGTCGTCGCGCCCCCCTTGAAGAAGCGCACGCCGCGCAGCAGGTCGCCGTTGGTGACCGCTGTGGCTGCGAACATGGTGCTGCCCGAGGCCATTTCCTGCAGGTCATACTTCTTGGTGAGGTCGGTGATGCCGGCGTCGCGGATGCGGGCCGTTTCCTCCTCATTGCGCGGCTTGAGGCGGGCCTGCATGTCACCACCGACGCAGCGCATGGCCGCGGCCGTAAGGATGCCCTGCGACGACCCGCCGACACCGAGGAGCATGTCGATCCCGGAGTCCGGCTTCGCGGTCGCGATGCCCGCCGCCACATCCCCGTCTGCGAGCAACTTGATGCGGGCCCCGGCGCGGCGCACTTCGGCGACGAGGCGTTCGTGACGCGGCCGGTCGAGGATCGCCACCGTGAGATCGGCAACGTAGACACCCTTGGCTTCCGCCAGGGCGCGCAGATTGTCGCTCGCCGACTTGTCCAGGTCGATCTGGTCGCGCCCTTCCGGGCCGACGACGATCTTTTCCATGTAGGTTTCCGGACAGCGCAGGAAGCCGTCGCGTTCCGCGAAGGCAATGATGGCCAAGGCGTTGAAGCCCCCGGTGGCACAGATGGTCGCGCCTTCCAGCGGATCGAGAGCGACGTCGATTTCCGGTCCGGCGCCGGTGCCCACCGGCTCGCCGGTGTAGAGGATGTCGCTGGTTCCCTGCTCGCCCTCGCCGATGACCACCATTCCGCTGATGGCAATCGAGCGAAACGCCTTGCTCATGGCGTCCGCACCTGCCCGATCGGTCGCCGCAACGTCGCCGCGTCCCATCAGGCGGGCCGACGCCAACGCTGCTGCCTCGGTCACGCGTACCGCCTCAAGCGCCAAATTCCGATCCATATGCGCCTTTCACACGTCCAAGGTATCTCCGTGGTTCTTTATCCAACTTCGCGGCGTTCTGCCAGGCTTGGTGCTGTCGGGGATGGCACGCGCGCGCCATGGCCACGACGCCTGATCGCCCGCGCTGCGGCTCGCCTACGGTCAGGCCGCAGCGGCGCCCAGCGTCCGCTACTGCGGCTCGAGCGCGATCAGTCTTTCCAGAATCTCCACTGCCTGGGCGCGCAGGGCGTCGAACTTGGCGGCGTCCCAATCGTCCACGGGCATGGGCTCGAAGGTGTGCTCGTCTTCGAAAACATAGTGGCGCACGTCACGCTTGACGGAGCGCTTGACGCCGGCGAGGAAGCGCTCGGCTTCGTCGGCGACGGGGAGGGCCGTCGCTGCGCCGCTTGCGCGCGCGCGGCGTGCGAGCTGCTCGATGGTGACCATGTACTTGGCGTCGTCGATGCCGGCGCGGCTCAGCTCCCATTGGATGGTCGGCACCGGCTTGCCGTCGGGCCCCAGGAAGCCCTCGCTCACGTTCAGCGGTCCTTCACCACGGTTGCCAACATTACGCGGGAAGCGTTTGGGAGTGAGCGGATAGGTCCACGGCAGCATGCCCTTGATGCCGTTGGCCCACACGAAGTAGCCGAACATGAAGCGGCTGAAGTAGGTGCCCTGCCCCATCATCGTGGCATTGGCGTACACGCACAAGTTGGCGTTCGCCTTGCGCGCCATATCGTAGAGGACCGGCGTAAAGCGCTTGAAGGCAACGATCCAGTAGTCGACGTACTCGATCGCGGCCTGCACCGACTCTGGCGTACAGGTCATGGCAACCACCGCACCCGCTTCTTTCATCGCCCGCGTCAGCTCACGCGCCAGCTGCTGCCGAACGTCCGGCGGATCGAAGCGTCCCACGCCGGTCTTCACGTTGGGCTCTTCGACGGGGATGAACATGACACCCGGAAGCCCCTCCTTCTTGAACTCCTTCGCGTAATACGCCGCCACCTTGCGCGCCATGGGCAACTGTACGTCGGCGTCGTACTCGCTGTAGTTGTTGGAGCGGTTGATCTTGTCCGTGCGGAAGAGTTGGCCGGGGCAGTAGATGAGCGGCTTCGAGAAACCGTACTTCTTGTAGAGATCCATCGCGACTTCGAGGTCGGGCAGAAACGGCACGCCGTCCTCCTCCTCGTACACGTGCGTGGAGCGCAAGCTGATGAGGTTCATGCCGTGCTCGCGCTGATCGCGGAAGATCGTCTCGGTCTGCCGCAACAGCCGGCCGCCGCGGTTGACCTTCCCGACGTTTGCCAACGTGTTCACGCAGAGGGTTCCGTACAGGATGTCGGGTTCGCGCAGGCGCAGTGGGATGACGTCCACCGTCAACGGGATCGTTTTCTCGCCGCCCGCGTGGCTAAAGATGATGCTGCCGGTGTACTGCCCGCCGGGTCGGTTGTCGGGCACATGCACGGTGATCCAGTAGGGCCGCACCGCCTCCGGGGGCACGTCGATGGGTGCGGCGATCTCCAGCGTTTTCGGTACGACGCCAAAGCGGTTGGCGACGCGGATCGACAGCGGCGCACCGTAGTAACGCACCATGCGGACGCTGATCTCCGACGCGGGAATGACGTGCTCCCCGTCGGTGAGGCCGGTTACTGTGACCCGCAGGTGATGCAGATCGCGCAGCGGGTACACCGCGAGTTGCGCCGGCTCCCATTGGTCCCACGCGGCGTGCAGAACCACCGACGCGGCAATCTCGCCGGGTCGCGGGCGCGAGTTCTGGTGGATGCGCTCGAGGATGCTGCGCTGGAAGACGATGAAGCCGGCGCGCTGCTGTTCTGCGCTGGCCTGCGGTTTCGCAGCTGTTTCCTGGAACTCGCTCCACTGCGCGCCGATCGGTCTGGCCTGCCACGCCCGCCGCAACGTGCGGCGCAGGGCATGGCGTCCCAGCAGCACACCACCGCCCAGGAGTGCAACTAAGGTCGCCAGTACCACCAAACGCGTGGGTCTCGAGATGGGCGACATCAACACCTAACGCAGCGCGCAAGCGCCGGGGCCGTCTCAAACATTGGCAACTACACGGCCAGACTACCGCCCGGCATTCACGTCACACACGCCTCCCGGCCATGTGGCCGTCGAAGATGGCACGATCGGCGGTACGGACTGCAACCGCGTCGCCGACGCGCACCAACTCCGGCACCTTGCCCTGCAAGGCGAAGTACAGCTCGTCGTTCGGCATCCCATTGGTGCGGATGACGACCGTGTCAACCGCGTCGAGTTGCTCGAAACGCTTCGACAGCACATCGATCAACGTGACCTGGTGATCGCCGATGGCCGCCAGTGCCGTGTTGGGGCGCCAATGCATGCCGGCCTGCACGGCGCGCGGCAGCGCGTATCCCAGCGTCTCGCGGTCGAGGTTGATGGGCATGGGTAAGGGCGTGACCACTGTGACATCCTTGTGCAAACTCGCAAGCAGCTCGCCGAGACCGATCGCTTCGATGTGTCCGACGACATCAAAGATGACCACGCGGCCACCGAGGCGCTCGGCGTGGACCAGTGCCGCTTCGTGATTGAGCACGAAATCCTGATCACTGCCTGCAACTGGCATCGGAAAGAACTTTGACGTACCGCCGGTCGTTGCCCGCCCGCCGGTTGCGACAATGACCGCGTCTGGGTGAAGGGAAAGAATCGAGTCGACGGTCGCGGCGTTGTTCAGCCGGATGTCGACGTCCCGCCGCCGGCATTCCATGGCGCGCCAATCGGCGAAGTCGGCGATCTCGGCGCGGCCCGGCAGCAGCTGCGCCAGGCGGATTTTGCCGCCGAGCTGCGCGCTGCGTTCGAGCAAGGTCACCCGATGGCCGCGTGCGGCGGCGACCCATGCGGCCTCCAATCCGGCCGGCCCGCCGCCGACAACCACAACGTGCTTGCGCCGCGCGGCCGGTGTCAGCGTCCCGAGCCCTAGCATCTCGTCGCGCCCGACAGCCGGGTTGGTCACACAGGTGATCGGCAGGCCCTGGGTGAGGTTGCCGTAGCACCCTTGATTGCAACCCGTGCACCGCCGGATTGTATCGGCCGCGCCGTTGCGTGCCTTCTCGGGCCACTCGGGGTCGGCGATCAGAGCGCGCACCACCGTCACGGCGTCCGCCTCGTCGCGTTGGAGGATGCCCTCCGCCTCGTCGGGTGTCAGGATGCGATGCACCGCGAACACCGGGACGCCGCGAACCGCCTCCTTCACGGCTCGGGCGGCATAGACACCGAGCTGATGCGGCGCATAGAGCGGCCGTACCATGCCGATACCCGAGATGCCGATGCTGATGTTGAGGAAGTCGACCACGCCGAGGGCTTCAAAGCGCGCGCCGATCTCCGCCGCGTCGTCAGCGGTCAAACCGTCGCTGCTCTGCGTCTCTTCGTCGCCCACCAGCCGGAGGCCTACTGCCACGGATGGCCCAGCCGCTGCACGCACGGCGCGCAGCACGTCGACGGCGAAGCGCATGCGGTTCTCCAGGGTGCCGCCGTATTCGTCCGTGCGCTTGTTGCTGCGCGGCGAGAGGAACTCGTGGATCAGATAGCCGTGCGCCGCGTGGATCTCGATGCCATCGAACCCGCCGTTGACGGCATGGCGCGCCGAGCGCCCGAAGTACTCGACGAGTTCCTGTATCTCGTGCCGTTCCAGCGCCTTGGGTGCCTCGGTCGAGTTGACCACGTCGGACGGCGCCCACACCGGCAATTTCGACCACGCGCCGAAGTTGACGCCGCCGTTGTGTGCCAGCTGCAGGAAGGCCAGCGCGCCGTGCGCATGAATCGCCGCCGTCACCTCGCGGAACTGCGGCACCGCGGCTTCGTCCCAGGCGATGGCATTGTTGGGCATTTGATACGCCGTGGTCGGGTGCACCTGCGTCTGGCCGACGATGATCACCCCCGCCCCGCCGCGGGCGCGGTCGGCAACGTAGCGTGCCAGGCGTGCCCCATGAAAGCCCGGTTCGCCCCATGTGCGCGCGGGTTCCGAGAACATCGTGAAGTGCGCGCCGAAGATGATGCGGTTGCGCGCCGTGACCGGTCCGATCGGCAGCGGCGAGAAGAGATGGGGAAATGGCATCAGCGCTCCAACCTTGCGCAACCGAGCGCCGCTGTCAAAGAGAAGCGTCGCGGCTCAGCCGCGCTCGCCGCGGAAGTTCTTGGAGAGATAGCTCCTGATGTTGCTGACCAACGATCCTTGGGCCTCTGCCGACACCGCGGGGCGCGCGCTCTGCTTCCCGGGCGTCGCCGACTCCGCCCACCACACCACTTCGGTCGGCTTCACTTGCATGAGACGCCGGATCGCCGGCAGGAGCCGCACCGTGATGAACTGCTCATCCGGGGCGGTGTCGAGCAAAATGTCGGTCTGGGCAACATAGGTCTGTGCTGCGTCGCCCATACCCGGCATGCAGACCACCTCCGAAACTTCGGCCACGGCACGCCGTAGACCATCCGCATCGATGCGTTCGAGCACCGTCGCAACCGCCCGCCGGGCCTGCTCATCCGGGGTGTCCGCGACGAACGTCAGTGACAGATACTGCATTTTCGCCCCGCTGCTCTTGGGCCGGGAGATGCGACACAAGCCGGCAATGGCCCCGCTGCCGGGGCGCTCGATGCTGAAGTCGAAGAAGGCCAGCATCTCCTCCTTGCCGTAGAGATCGACGAACTCCTGCATGATGTCGATTGGCTTCTGCTCACTCATCGTATCCTCCGCAGACCGCGCCGCACCATACCACGATGCGGTGACCGGCACATCGGGATTTCGGAGCTGTGTTGCACAATACATCGGTCTCGAAACGGTGTACGATCGGTGCGTGGGTACCGTCCGTGTCGAATCCGAGGCAGGCAGCGGCGTCGCGTGCGTCCGCGCGCTCCTGCAGGCAGCGCCATGAGCGCCAGTCTCAAGCACGATGACCCGTTCGCGCGCCGCGGAGGGCGCGCCAGCTTGGTGTACGAGCTGGGCTGCGCCTTCGCTGAACGGATCGCGCTGGCCGGCAGCATCGGCGGGAGCGTGTGATGCGTTCTTCGTGAAGCCTCTCCGTGGCATCATGACCAGGCCTCTGACCTTGACCCTCAGGAACGACCTCAGTGAGCTTGAACGTGCGAGTACGACGCTCGACGACTTCGGCCGGCGCCACGCCATTCCGGCAGCCGCGCTGTTCGACGTGCATCTGGCGCTCGACGAAATCGTCACGAATATAATCACCTATGGCTATGAAGACGATGCAGAACATGAGATCGTTGTCCACCTTTCTGTGTCCCCTGCGTCCGCCCCGCGCCGCGTCGAAGTCGAGGTGGAGGACGACGGGCGCCCCTTCAATCCGCTGGACGCCGCTCCGCCCGATGTCGAGGCCTCCGTCGCAGACCGTGCCGTCGGCGGGCTGGGGATTTATCTGGTGCGGCGGGTCATGGACGATTTGGAGTACCGGCGACAACAGGGTAAGAACGTGCTGGTGATGCGCAAGACGCTGGCCGGTTGACCGGAGGGACGGGCATGGAACTCACAGAAGCGAAGAAGAGTGGTGCCGTGGTGCTGGGCGTGAACGGCCGCGTCGATGCGACCAACGCTGGTGTCTTGGAGCAAAGGGTCCTGGGGCTCATCGACGCTGGCGAGAAGCGCCTCGTCATCGACTGTGCCGAGCTGCAGTACATCAGCAGCGCCGGCCTGCGGGTGTTGCTGGTGGCCGCCAAGCGCCTGAGCACCGGCGGGCAACTCGCCCTCGCGGCCCTCAACCATCAGATTCGCGACGTCTTCGACATTGCCGGCTTCTCGTCGATTTTTCAGATCTATCCGACGCAGGCCGACGCCGTGGCGGCGCTCCAGTAGGCGTCACCCTCACGCGGTGCAGATTCCTGCTCTCACCACCTACGATCCCGCGGTGCCGGTGTCGGTGATTGTGGTCAACTGGAACGGCCGCCAGCACCTCGACACCTGCTTCGGCTCCCTGCGCCGTCAGACACTCCCCGGCGTCGAATCGGTCATGGTCGACAATGGATCAACCGACGGTTCCGTCGATCACATGCGTACCCACTTCGCCGACAGCGTGCACACCCTCACGCTGCCGGGCAACGCCGGCTACGGTGCGGCTCTCAACGTCGGCATCCGTGCGGCGCGCGGGCGCTATCTCTGCGCGCTGAACAACGACACCGAAGTGGACCCGGGCTGCCTTGCCGCGCTCTACGCAGCGGCCGAGCGCTACCCGGAGGCCGGCAGCTTTGCACCCAAGATTCTTTCCTTCGACAAGCGACGGCAGATCGACAACGTTGGCCACCTGCTGTATGCCGACGGCCTGAGCCGCGGCCGCGGCCGGCTCGAAGAAGACCACGGCCAATATGACCGCGACGAGGAGATTCTGCTGTTCAGCGGTTGTGCGGTGCTGCTGCGGCGCGAGATGCTCGCCGACATCGGGTTGTTTGACGAAGATTTGTTCGCCTATTGTGAAGACACCGACCTCGGCTTGCGGGCGCAGTTGGCCGGGTGGCGCTGTCGCGCCGTGCCGAGTGCCGTCGTGTATCACAAGTACTCCGCATCCACGGCACACTATTCGGCCATGAAGGCGTTTCTCGTTGAGCGCAATCGCGCCTGGGTCGCGGTGAAGTGTCTTCCGGCGCCGCTGTTGTTGCTCAGCCCGATCTTCACGGGGTTGCGTCTCGGCGCGCAGGCAATCGGCGCCCTCACCCATCGCGGTGCAGCCGGTCGTTTCGCCAGCGACCATTCGGCCGGCGCCCTGGCGGCGGTCTTCGTGCGCGCCGTGGCCGCGTCCATTCGTGGCTTGCCACAGGCGTGGCGGAAGCGACGAGCAGTGCAGCGACAGCGGCGCATCTCCAACCGCGAAGCCCTGCGCTGGCGCAGTCGCTACGGCATGCGACTACGCGAGATTGCGTGGAAGGAGTAGGGCATGCGTCTCCTCATCGTGATCCCGACGTACAACGAAGCGCTCAACGTGAGCGCCGTGGTCGCCGGGGTGCGCAGCGTGTGCCGCGGTGACATTGCCGTCATCGACGACGGCTCCGACGACGACACCGCGGCCGTGGCGCAGCGCGCCGGAGCGGTCGTCTTGCGGCATCCGTGCAACCTCGGCATCGGCGCCGCCGTGCAGACGGGATTCCAGTATGCATTGCAGCGCGACTACGACGCGGTGGTGCGCGTCGACGGCGACGGCCAGCATGATCCCGCCTATATCCCGGCGTTGCTCGCGCAACTCGAAACCGGGGACGCCGATGTTGTCGTGGGTTCACGCTTCCTGGCAGGCGAGGGATATCAGTCCACCTTCGTCCGCCGCCTGGGCATCGTCATCCTGGGCATTCTCAGCGCCGTGGTCGGTGCCCGCGTCACCGATCCCACCTCCGGCTACTGGGCCGTGAATCGGCGGGCGTTGCGGGTGCTGGCCCGGTTTCACCCTGACGATTACCCGGAGACGCAATCGCTTCTCGTGGCAACGCGTGCCGGGTGTCGGATTCGCGAACTGCCCGTCGTCATGCAGGCACGCGGCGCCGGCCGCTCATCGATCGGCGTGCTGCATTCCGGCTTCTATATGGTGAAGGTCATTCTGGCAGTGCTGATCGAACGGCTGCGCCCGCGCGCCACCTCGATCAGCGGGAGGTAGAGACATGTACGCGCACGGCTCCTTCTTGCAGGCCTTGGCGGTGGTGTTCAGTCTGCTGTTGATCGGCTTCGTCGTCGAGGCAATCCGGCGTCATCGCCTCAACGAGCGCTATGCCCTGCTCTGGCTTGGTGCGGGCGGCGTGCTGATGGCGCTTTCCGTACATCGGCCGCTGCTCGACTGGATCGCCTTGAGCCTCGGGGTGAGCTATCCACCATCTTTGCTCTTCCTGGTCGCCTTCATCTTCCTGCTCGGCATCGTTCTGCACTATTCGTTGGTGATCTCGTCGCACCGCGACTCCATCCGCCGGCTCGTACAGGCGGTCGCTCTGCTCGAACGCGCCCTCGAGGAGCGTACCAAATGAGCCGACGGAGAGCGTGGCGTACTGCCCTGGTAACGGGTGCCGCAAGCGGGATCGGACGTTGCTTTGCGGAGACGCTCGCAGCCCAGGGCACCGCCGTCGGGCTGCTCGATGTCGCCGCCGACGGTCTGCAGTCGGCAGCCGAGAGCATGCGCGCCGGCGGAGGGCGCGTCGAGGTCAGCATCAGCGACGTGGGTGAGGCGGCGGGGTTGGGTAGAGGCGTCGATGCCCTGGTATCGGCGCTCGGCGGTTTGGATCTTGTGATTCACTGCGCCGCCATCTTGGGACCCGGCCACTTCGCCGAGCAGCCGGCGGCAGCCTTCGAGCGCGTCATCCGGACCAATCTCTTCGGCACCGCCAACGTCGTACGCGCAACGCTGCCAGCCCTGCGCGCGACGCACGGCGCCATCGCCTGCCTCGCATCAACCGCGGCCGTGCACGGCTGGCCGGCGCTCAGCGCCTACTCCGCTGCAAAGTTCGGTGTCGCCGGGCTTTGCGATGCCGTCCGCGGCGAGTTGGCGCGCGACGGGGTAACACTGACCGTCGCATTCCCGCTGTTGATCGACACGCCGCTGCTGGCCGGCAGCGATCTGCCCCCGATCCTCAAGCAGGGGAGGCGTTTGCCGCCGGCGACCGTCGTGGAAAGGACACTGGCGGGGCTCGCACGGCGGCGGCCGCGCGTCTTCATCCCCGCTAGCGTTCGACTTGTAGCCGCGCTACACGGCTTGGCGCCGTCGCTGCTCGACTGGTACGGCCGGCGGATCGGATTTGCCAGGTCGTGAGCGGCGGGCGGTCGACGCGGTCGCGAGACGAGACCTGTGCCTTGCAGCGGCCTGCGGTCTCACCCCGTCCATCCCCACTTGCGCTTGTTCGCCTCGATCTCTTCCGCGGTGGGCTTCGGTTTCTGCTCGTGCTTGCAGACCTCGAAGTCGCCCATGTTCTCCATGATCTTGTAGTTGAGTGGCGTGTCATCCTTGAAGACCGCCGGTACCGCGGCTTCCTCGAAGATGGCCTGCCAGGGGCATTCCGGTTCACAAGCGCCGCAGTCGATGCATTCGTCGGGGTGAATGTACAGCTGGTTGGGAAAGGTCGCGCTATCCGAGCCGGTGTAACGGTAGATGCAGTCCACGGGACACACGGCGACGCAGGCGGTATCCACACAGTCTCTGCACAAACGGGTAATGATGTAGGCCATTGCTTCCTCCTTCAATTCACCTTGGGCACCTGCCCCCCCAACTCGCCGGCGGTTGCTCGCGCAAGCGTGTCACCAAGCCCCGTGCGTCCGCACCATCGCCGCAGGAAATTCGCTCCAAGTACGCGCCCAACATCTGCTGCGTGCCTCGCCAAATGTCAATCTGCGTACCCACGGCAGCAAAGCGGCAGAAACTCTCTCGCGGCGCTCGCCGCACTCGATGCGCGACAAGCGTCGGTCGATGCTCTCGTACACTGCGCGCACGGAAATGTCACGCACCGGGCGACCCAAACGGAAGCCGCGTACCCGTGGTCATGCATGGCCGCGGAATATAGTCTGGCAAACTCCACGGGGCAACGCATGCCCCCGGCACACGGCAGCGACCGCCTCTGTACACCGCTGCGCGTTCCGGCTAGGCTGCGCTGCGCCATTGGAGGGGAGCATGGAGAAGGGATCGTACGCGGGAGGTATTCTAGGAGCCGCCGGCGGTATTCTGCTTGCGCTGCTGGCGATCTTCATCGGCTCCAGCATTTCGCGGGCGGTGGGCGGACACCACGAAGCCGCCGCCCACGGCACCGAGCACCAATCTGATCACTGATCACTGGTTACTGATCACTGGTCACTCTCCCCTGCGGCCCGCAGCGCCGACGCGATGCGCACCGCGTCGCGAGTGGCCCCGACGTCGTGCGTGCGAATGAGGGCCGCACCGTTGTATACCGCGATCGCGGTGGCCGCCAACGAACCGGGCAGCCGTTCGGCCGGGCCGGTGCGACCGCTCAGCTTGCCGATGAACGACTTGCGCGACAGACCAACCAGCAGGGGCCGGCGCAGCCGCCGCAGGCGTGACAGCTGGCTGAGCACGACACAGTCGAACTCGTACCACGGCAGCGCGGCACGGCGAAAGAAGCCGATTCCCGGGTCGAGCACGATACGGCGCCGATCCACGCCGCTGGATCGGGCGCGCCGCAGACAGCCACGCAGCAACGACGCCACCATCCGCATCGGGGGCTCGCGGCTCGCCCCCTCTTCCGAAGCCATCAAGATGACGCCGGCGGCGTGTCGGGCCACCGTCCCCATCGCCGCATCGTGACGCAAGCCGCTCACGTCGTTGATGACTGCAGCCCCGGCGTCGAGCGCCGCCGCCGCCACGCTACTGCGCTGCGTGTCCACCGAAATCGGCACGGTGACGACCTGCCGCACGGCGCGTACGGCGGCTGTCATGCGTTTGCGCTCCTCCGTCTCGACGATGGCGCCCTTCACATACGGCGCCGTGCTCATCGCACCAATGTCGAGCAGATCGGCGCCTTCGGCAACCATGGTTTGCGCCAACCGCTGCAGCCCGCGGCGCCCCTGCGCTACCGACCCGCTGTAGAACGACTCGGGGCTGATGTTGATGGCACCCACCAGGCGCACTGGAAATCCATCGCCGACGTCGATGCCGGCGAGGTTGGCGTGCAGCCGCACTGAACTTTGCCGCCGCACTCAGCAGGGCTTCACTTCCCCTTCCACTCCGGCTTGCGCTTCTGGGCAAAGGCCATCACCCCTTCCATCATGTCCTCGGAGCCGAACAACGCACCGACGAGCGGGTAGGATTTCTTCATCGCCTCTTCGAGGGGCAGGCCTTGGCTGAGGCTGGCCACCTGCTTGGTGGCACGCACCGAGGTCGGCGAGCATTCGAGGATCTCGGTCGCCCAACGATCGGCAGCCGCTGGCAGGTCTTTCAAAGGCACGACCTCGTTGACGATGCCGAGACGCTGCGCCTCGGGCGCCATGATCGGCTTCCCGGTGAGCATCATGCCCATGGCGATCTTTGGCGGCACGTGCCGCGGCAGGCGCTGCATGCCGCCGGCGAGCGCAGCGAGGCCGACGCGCGGTTCAGGTAGACCGAAGCGCGCACTGTCGGCGGCAACGATCACGTCGCACGCCAGCGCAATCTCGAAGCCGCCACCCAACGCCAAGCCGTTGACCGCGGCGATCACCGGCTTGAACAGATCGAAGCGTGCGGTGATGCCGCCGAAACCACCGCTCCCCATGGTCACCGCACCCATGCCGTGCTGCGCCGAATACTTCAAATCATTGCCGGCGGAGAAGGCCTTCTCCCCGGCCCCGGTGATGATCGCCACCCACGACTCGGGATCGGCCGCGAAGTCGTCGAACGCCGCCGACAACTCCTGGTTGGCGGGCGGATGCAGCGCGTTCATGACTTCGGGTCGATTGATGGTGATGCGCGCAATGCGCCCCTGCTTTTCGTACTTGATGAACTCGTACGCCATGTCGCTCTCCTGGAACTCAGCTCGCGCGCCCAGTCTGCATCATTTGCATGAGCGCTTCCTGCTGTTCGGCGAGCACCTTCTGCACCGTCGGCCGCTCCTGTACCTTCGTCCACCAGGCTGCGAGTTTGGGGTGTCCGTCGGTGAACGCCGGGCCGCCGATCATCGGCAGCATCAGGTTCAAGAAGAAGCAGGTCGGCACCAACGCGCAGTCGGCGAGCGTAAATGCGCTGCCCAGCGCATACGGGCCGTCGGAGAGCATGGTCTCGATCTGGTCCAAGCGCGTCTTGACCTCGGCGAGCTTCTCACCAATGAACTTCTGGTCCTTCTCCTTCGCACTTACCTGCGGGAACAGCGCGCGCAACGGTGGCTCCAGGTAGAGGTCGTGAAACCGTGAGATGCTGCGCGCCCTGGCGCGGCCTTCGGGATCCTTCGGCAGCAAGGGCTTCTGCGGAAACTTCTCTTCGAGGTACTCGTTGATGACTTCGGATTCGCCGACGATCTGCCCATCGACTTGCAAGCACGGGGTCTTGCCCAACGGGTAGATCTTCAGGTACTCGGCCGACTTCAGGTCGCCGCCGGGAATCGGGACGATCTCCACCGGCGCATCCTTCTCGTAGACGGCCAGGCGGCACTTGGAAGCGAAGTTGCTGAGATTGGCGTTGTAGAGCTTCATGTTCTCCTCCTCGGATCTCGTGTGGCGCGAGTATCGGCGACTGCGGCGTCTAGCGCAAGCCGGGCGGGCTGCTGATCCTGCCCTCGGCCCCAGCTACGCCTCCTGTCGGCGTTGTGCGGTCTCTGCTAGAGCGGTGCGGCATGACAGCACCGACGCGCCCGCTCGCCGGCCTCACCGTTTTGGAGCTTGGCCAGATCTACAACGGCCCCTACTGCGGCTTGCTGCTCGCGCATCACGGCGCCGACGTCATCAAGATCGAAGCGCCCCAGGGCGACGTGCTCCGGCGTATGGACCGCTCGCCAGGCGGAGCCAGCTATCCCTTCCTGATGCTCAATGCCAACAAGAAGGGCGTGACCATAAACCTCAAGCACGAGCGTGGTCGTGAGCTATTCCTGCAGCTCGCGGAGCGTGCAGATATCGTCGTCGAAAACTTCGCTGCGGGGGTGATGGAACGACTCGGGCTGAGCTACGAGGTGGTCAGCGCTCGCAACCCACGCGTGGTCTTCGCGTCCGGCAGTGGCTTCGGGTCGACCGGCCCGTACGTCGGCTACCCGGCGATGGACTTCACCATCCAAGCCCTGGTCGGCGCCATGGCGATCACCGGCTACCCGGACATGCCGCCGGTAAAGTGCGGCCCGACGTTCATCGACATGCTCGGCGCCACGCATCTCTTCGGCGGCATCTTGCTGGCGTTGCGCGAACGTGAGCGGACGGGGCGTGGCCAGCGCGTCGAGGTGTCGATGTTCGACACCGCCGTGCCGGCGCTGCTCAGTTACCTGGCGCCGTTCTACGAGCTGAACCAGGAGATCACCCGCAGCGGCAACCGCCACGTCGTCGGCGGGGCGACGCCGTACA
>DATKMS010000134.1:0-11268 GCA_035541735.1 Candidatus Margulisiibacteriota bacterium | reverse complement strand
CCGCCAGCGAAGCGGCGGCGACCGCGAGCCTCGCGGAGGCGCAGGCCCGCCGGCGCAACCTGCTGTTGCCGCTGGGGTTGATTGTCGTGTTGATGTTGCTCTTGTACGCGAAGCTGCGGCAGCTGGAGCGGCGCAGCTAGGGCAGTCGGTATTTCCGGCAACGACGATCTTGCTGGATCCGCGCAGCGGCGAGCGCCGCCCCCATCACCAGCACGCGACCGTGCCGCAGCGCGCCCTCCGCGAGGCGCGTAGGCGCGCCGGTATCACCAAGCCGGTCGGTTCCGCACACCCTGAGACATTGCTTGGCGACGCACTTGCTCGACGCCGGCTACGACATTCGCACTGTGCAGGAGCTCTTGGGGCGTCGCGATGTGAAGACGACCATGATTTATACGCATGTTCTCAACCGTGGCGGCCGTTAGTCCAGTTCATAAGTTCGGCAACGTATTCGTCATTCCCGCAATCTTTAAGCGGGAATCCATGTCCGACTCTGGATGCCCGCTTAAAGATTGCGGGCATGACGATCAAGGATGCTCAGGATGCGTTGCCATATTTCTGCCATTGGGTACTTAGCCGCACGCCGTTCGGCGACGTCGATGGGGTAGCCAGCTGCAGTGACCGCCATCCATGCGGCGGCATCCTCGTAGGACTCGTGCTATAAGTCCCATCCGGAGTCGGTCATGTCGGAACTGGACTCGCCAAGGAGCAGATCGCGTATCTCAAGTTCTGGCTCGGTGTTATGGTCGTCACGGATATCAGCTTGTTCGGGTGGCTGATCTCGAATGCGGCCAGTACCACGCTTCAGCTGCTCGTCGGCGCTTGTCTCGCTGTGATTGCCATTACTGCTGGGATCGCGCTACTGCATCGGCGGATCGAGCGACAGATCCAAGCTCTGCGAGGGTTGTAACCATGGAAACTGTGATTGCGATTCTTCTGGTTGCCGTGTCGCTTGTGTTTTCTCGCTGTGGCCGTGGACGCGACACGCTACCCGAAGTAGCGGGTGTAGATCGCCGAACCCGGCGCTCGATCGGACCGCGGGCATGACGCGGCCCGCAATGGCCGCAACGTCGCGGTTGCCCGCGGCCGCTCAGCGCCACGACGTTCGGCTTGAGCGGAGGTGGGTTTGACCATGTGGCCCTTTCGACGAAAGCGATCAACGCAAGCTTCCACCGGTGGTAACCAAGCGCCACCGTCAGGCGCCGTATCCCGCCCCGTCATCAATGGCCCAGAAGATCGCACCAGATCCGGTGACCGCCAGACGCTCTTGGCGTGGGACTGTGCCCATCGAAACGCTGCGATCGCTGGGCGCCCGGCGTTCGCAGGATCCTGTATCTTCGCCAGGATCCCTGCACCCGCCTCGTTGGCGAGCGCCCTTGCACAGAGCGAGCAACTTGCTGCCGCCGGCGAGATGGAAGAAGCAGAACGCCTCGCGGATCACCTTGTGTCTGAGCATCCGGATGTCGGAGCAGCACATGTCCTGCGTGGAAGACTCTTCCAGCACGCGGGGCGCCCGGAGGATGCGGCGGCATCGTGGCGACGCGCTCTCGCGGATTCAAACACCGCGCTCGGATGTTACTGCCTCATCGCTCGGCTCCGACATCAACAGGCGCGGGAGGGGCCGACGGTTCAGCACGCGTTCGGAATGGTCAAAGTAAGCCCGAGTCAGACCGCGGAAGATCCCGGGCCATTCCGATCTCGAATGTTCGCTGATGCGGCGGATGCTCTCACGCGGGCGCTGATGCTGCAGCCAGCAGATGCGGGTATCAAGGCGTGGCTCGCCACGGTACGTCACGAACAAGGTGAGTATGGCTCGGCAAAGCTCCTTTGGCGAGAACTCGTGGACCTCGATCCGCACCACGCCTATTTCGCGCTGGGTTTGGGGCAGAGCTTGATGGCGTGCGGGGAATCACGTGCGGCGGCTGAGGCTTTCGAGCGTGCGACTGCGGAAAACCCGCGGTTGGCAGAGGCGTGGAAGGGTCTCGCGCTGGCTCAGCGTCTCCTGGGAGAACAGGACGGGGCTAACGCGAGTGACGCGCGGGCTGAGTTTTTCGCGTGGGTGCCCCCATTCTTCGCCCTCGACTACAGTGATGACTCTAATCGCAAGATTCGGGTGCTGCGGTCGCCGGGCAACGCGCAACTGGAGAAGGCCGAGCTCATTCGGGAGCTGTCAAATGACCCGTCAAGGACGGCGGCTGCACTTCTGGCCGCGCTGTGCTGGCACCATCGCGATCATGGAGTGGTTGAAGACCAGGTGTTTGCGGCCCTCGAGCAGCGTGGCGCGGCCGCCGTTCCGCTGTTGCTTGCGCTGTTCCGGCACGCCACCAGCCGGTGCACCCAGATTGCCCTGTGCAAGATCTTTTCCCGTTCGAAGCTGCGCGAGGCAGTTGAAACGCTCGGGCGATTTCTCCCGTTCGATACCGATCCGTTCTGGATCGTCGACGCCGCCGGCGCGCTCGCTGCAATAGGCGATGCGCGCGCCGTGGCATTCCTCACGAGCGTATTGGCACCGCGCAGTCCCTCGGCCCCAGAGCCAAGCAACGATCCGATGAGGACCATGACCGCGCGTGCGCGCTTGGCGAACCGGGTGCGTTGCGCACTGTCCCTGGCGGCGTTTGACGTTACCGAGTCACGAAGTGCCCTGGAAGCGGGTTGCGACATCCCTGAGCTTGCGGCATTCTGTCACGCTGCCCTCTGGCGCATGACCGGTGATTCGAACAGGCACCGCGAGGCGATTGTAGAGGCGCTGCCTCGGTTCGATGAGGCTGACCGTAACCGACTGATCGCGTACTTTCGGACATTCCCAGATGAAAACACTGGGCAGCTATTGTTCCACTGACTCCGGGAACTCATCACCAGGCCGTCGAGCGCAGACTGGCCGAACAAGCGCAGGCGACTGGCAAGAGCGGGCTGCGCCTCACGTTCGGTTGCAGCCTCTACCGACCGACTCTCGACCGTGCCACCATCGATGAATCTGAAGAAATGGCTCTATCGCGGTGGGCGCCCCAATCGGGTGGCAGCCATCATCAATCGGTGCTGGGCCGCGGTCCACGCTCTCGGAGTGGCTCCCAACTACCTGGTTACTCTGGAGGTGCGGGGCCGGCGATCCGGACGCCTCATCAGTCTGCCGATGGTCATCGCTGTCGTCGATGGTGAACGCTACCTGGTGTCCATGCTCGGAGCCGACGTGAACTGGGTGCGAAATGTGAAGGCCGCGGGTGGCAAGGTGACCCTCCGTCACGGACGCCGCGAAGAGGTGCGCCTGGAAGAAGTCGCTGCAGATCGACGTGCCCCAGTATTGAAGGCGTACTTGGTGCGGGCGCCGGGGGCGAGAGGGCACTTACCGGTTCACAAGGACGCGCCGCTTTCCGAGTTCGAGAAGGTGGCGGCGCAGTTCCCGGTCTTCCGGGTGGTCGCATGAACCGGGCAGCAGGCGCTGAGCGCGCGCACTGACATTGCCCAGCGGTTGTCTGGCGCCGTGCAGATTTTCGTCGGATCGAAGGGACCCTCACGAACCCAATCACCCTCGACGCGCTCGATCAGCGTGCGCCACAGATCGCGAGCTTTTGGGGAGAGGACGCTCGCTGCATCCGCCGGCGTGACGTACCAGTCGCCGCGTGCGATCTCCGCTTCGAGTTGGCCGGGCGCCCAGCCGGCGTGACCCGCGTAGGCGCGAAAACCTTCCTTCGAGCCGCGCTGCTCGATCTGGTGCTTCAGTACGTCCATGCTCGAGCTGGCGTAGACATCGTCGAAGACCGCCAGCGAGTCCTCCGGTGCTTTGGCCGCACGGATGAGCAGCAAGACGCGATTGGCAAGGACCGGCCCGCCCAGGTAGACCAGGTCGCTCCGTCCGTGCAGTGCCTTGATGCGTGGGAGCGCCGTCGCCAGCTTCACCTCGGACGGACGGTTGACGATGACGCCCATCGTGCCGTTCGGCCCGTACGCAATCAGCAAGACCACGGTTTGCGAGAAGTTCGGATCAGAGAGATCCCGGCTGGCGACCAGCAGCATGCCTTTGTCGAGCTTGGGTTGGTATCTGGTCACCGCAGGGGCGATGCGCGCTTCCTCCGGCCGCGCGGTGCACGGCGCGTGCAGTCCGCTCAGTGCCAGTGTCGCCAGGGCGAGGACGGGATGGTGCATCAGCGCCAGGGGGGTGTGTTCAGGACCCTTTGTCCCAGCCGCGCTGGCGGCCGTAGAAGAGTGGCCCGCCCAGGTACATCGCGAAACCGATGCCGAGCACGAAGGCGAGATCGCACTCTTCCTCCGAAGCGACGATACCGCGGTCGCAGAGCGCGCGGGCCGTTGTGTAGAGCGCGTGCATGCAGCGCTCGACGATTGCATCGGCGCTCGCCACATGCGTGCCGCGATCGGGGACGAGGGCCGCAAGGCCTGGCCACTCGGCTTGTTTACGCCCGTCCTTGTAATCGTAGAAGCCCGCGCCCGCCTTGATGCCGAAACGCTTCAGCTCGCGCAGCTTCCACACCAACGGCGGCCGCGGCGGCGGCTGCTCGGCTGCCAGCGTATCGAACATGCCCGCCGCGATGTCGAGGCCCGCCTGGTCGCCCAGTTCGAATGGACCCATTGGCAGGACGGCTGTGCGGATGGCCTCGTCGATGACCGCGATCGGCGTACCTTCACGATACAGATCGTCGGCTGCCTGAAAGTACGCTGCCAGCCCCGCGTTCACCAGAAAGCCGGGCGAGCCGTCCTTCAGAATCACGGGTGTCTTGTTGATCTTGCGAACGAATGCGTGCGCCGTCGCCACAGCATCGGCAGTGGTTGCCGCACCCTTGATCACCTCGACCAGTTGCATCTGTGGATGTTCGGCCGGACTGAAGAAGTGCAGGTTGAGGAAGTTCGCCGGATTGCCGCCGGTCTCGGCGAAGAACGGGCTGAGGGCTCCCGGCCCCATCGAGCTCGAGTTGGAGGCGACCAGCCCCGTCGCTTTCATGCCCTTGCCGAGGGCGCGATAGAAGGCCGCCTTGATGTCGCGATTCTCCATGCGCGCCTCGATGACCAGATCGCAGTCGAAGAGGTCGTCGACCTTGGAGGTGACCGTGACGCTCCCGATCTTCGCCCCCGCCTGCGCCTCCGTCATGCTGCCTTTCGACACTGCGCGCGCATACTTCGCTTTCAGCTTGTCGGGCACCGAGGCGGCGAACTGTGCCAGCGGAACGTGACCGACGACCTGATAGCCGGCTTCGAGGGCTAGCCAGCCGATGGCGTTGCCCATATAGCCGTCGATGCCATCGATGCCGATCCTTGCCAGCGGGCGCGCCGTGCCCGGAAACTCCTTCGGGAGCTTCTGCACGCCTTGCATCGTGAAGAAGAAGCGCATGCCTGCCTTGCCCTCGGAAGAAGCGGCGACCTCGATGAAGGCGTCGCGTTCGAGTTTGATGGCGTCGCGCAACGGCAAGCTGGCGCCCTTGAGCATGACGTCAAGGGCCACGTAAGGGGCGCGTGGATTGGGCCGGCCCATGGTGGCCTTCTCGATCATCGGCAGGATCATTGGCCGCAGCGCCTCGGCGTTGGCGAGATCGGCGGGCGGCGTGCGGTCGAGGGTCGGCAGCGTTTCCAGGAGAAAGCGCTGCGCGAAGGTGTCCGGGTCGCTGCCGGCAGGAATGATCGCATCAATTGCTTTGATCGCTGCTGCCTTCGCAGCCGAAAGGTTCTTGCCCTGAAGGATCGCGGTGATTGCCGCATCGCCAGCAATCGGATCGCTGGCGTTGACCAGCCCGGTGCGGCGCGGCAGGCGCTGCGTGCCCCCGAGTCCGGGGAAGATGTTCAGGCGAATTTCTGGAAAGCCGACGGTCGAACGCGCGGTGGCGACGATGCCGTGGCAAGCCAACGCCAGCTCATAGATGCCGCCGAGGGCGATGCCGTCGAGAAGGACTACCCACGGCAGCGCACCGTCCGCGATCGCGAACAGTTGCGTGTTACCCTCGTCGATCAGCGCTTCGAGTTGTGCCCGTGTCGCGTTCAGCAGCTCACCGATGTTCGCTCCCGCACCGAGCCCCTGGCGGTTGCCTTTCAAGATGGCGCCCTTCAACGGCGTCTTGCGATGCACCTCGTTGAGCGTCGCGATCAACCCCATGAGGTCGTTGATGGCGGCGACGGACAAGGTGTTCATGCCACCCGAGTCGAATGTCACCCAAGCGATCGCGTCTCTGATCGCATACTTGAACTGGCTCATCGGTGCAGTCTCCTTGCTATGGCGTCAGCGTTCGAGGAGCCGCGCAATCGCAACACGCTGAGTGCAGACCGCAACCAGCTCCATCGCCTGGCGGATTTCGTCGACCGACGGCATGCTCGGGGCGAGACGGATGTTGCGGTCGCGTGGATCTTTACCGCAGGGGAACGTCGCGCCGGCTTGCGTCAGTTGCACGCCGGCGTCCGCCGCCATGGCGACGACGGCCTTGGCGCAGCCATCCAGTGTATCGAGGCTGATGAAGTAGCCGCCATTCGGACGCGACCACTGTGCCACGCCGGTTCCCTCCAACTCGCGCGTCAGCACTTCCTGCACCGCGGCAAACTTCGGCCGCAGGATCGCGGCATGCTTGCGCATCTGCGCCTCAATGCCGGCCATGTCGCGGAAGAAGCGCACATGGCGCAGTTGGTTGAGCTTGTCGGGCCCGATGGTCTGAATCGCCATACCGGCCTTGATGTGGCGGACGTTGTTGGTGCTGCCGGCCATGGCGGCGACCCCGGCGCCGGCGAAGCTCACCTTCGATGTAGAAGCGAACAGCAGCACGCGGTCCGCGTTGCCGGCCGCGGTGCAGGCGGCGGGCAAGCTGCGCAGCCGGTCGGGTGTATCGCTGAGATGGTGCACGGCGTAGGCGTTGTCCCAGAAGATGCGGAAATCGAGCGCGGCGGTGTGCATGTGCGCCAGGCGCTCCACGACGGCGTCGGAAAACGTGACACCCGTGGGGTTGCTGTACTTCGGCACACACCAGATGCCCTTGATCGACGCGTCCTCTGCCACGAGGTGCTCGACCTGATCCATGTCCGGCCCCGCGCTCGTCATGTCGACCGTCAGCATTTCGATGCCGAGATGCTCGCAGATGGCGAAGTGCCGGTCGTACCCGGGGCTCGGGCACAGGAACTTCACCGCTGGCAGCGTGCGCCACGGACCGGTGCCGCCGGGCATGCCGCGCAGCAATGCCTGCACGACGGTGTCGTGCATCATCGTCAGGCTCGAGTTGCCGCCAACGATGACCTCGCTCGAATCGACCTCGAGGAAATCAGCAAACAGCGTGCGTGCCTCCGGCAAACCATCGAGTCCGCCATAGTTGCGACAGTCCGTTCCGTCGGCAGCGCGATAGTCACTCTGTCCCAGGCAATCGAGGAGCCCCGCAGACAGGTCGAGCTGCTCCCGGCACGGCTTGCCGCGCGTCATGTCAAGGGCCAGGCGCTGTGCTTTGAACGCCAGGTATCGTTCGTCGAGGCGCGCCGCCCTGGTGTGCAGCTCGCCACGCGTCATCATCGCGAATTCAGACATGGCTTCACACGAACCCTCTCATCATATCGGGAACGGCGACACGCCGAAGAGCCAGTGGTGACTGAGCAGGAGCATCACATAGAGCGCGAGCCCGACGCCGATGCGCCACAGACCCAATTCCTCCATGCGCAGGACGTTGCGCCCTTCGATGATGGCGGCGAACGGCACGTTCGAGGTGACGGCCGCGAAGCGGCCCCATTTGCCGCCGAACGCCCGCTGCCGCTTGGCATCGATCGACCCCGGCCCGACCAGTGCCAGCACAAGCAGCGCGCCGAACAGCACGAACGACGCGGCATCGCCGTTCAAAATCAGATGCGTGAACGCCCACAGCGCGACGCCCCAGAGGAACGGGTGGCGGGTGACGCGCAAGATGCCGCGCGCCGGCTCGGGTTGATCGAGCTGCGACTCGCCGCCGACGGCCGTCGGGCTGGGCGTCGTCAGCCCGATGCCGACGAGGAGAAATGCGAACAACACCAGAAGCAGTGCGAGCGGCCGAAACGCGTGCGCTTTGCCCCACAACGCGATCGATGGGGCACGACTGTACGCCCACCCCATCCACACCATGCCCACCAACGACAGCGCGGAGAACAGGCCGCGAAACCCCTGCTCGCCAACCTGCGCGACGAGGCTGTCGCGCAGACGCGTGCCGGAGATGAACACGTGGATGCCGACAAAAAAGGCCGATGCCAGTATGAGTAAGATCATCGCGCTGTCCATTTGTGCAGCATCGCCGTCCAGCCGTTGTTGGCGGTTACCCTCGCCGGCTGTAGTCTAGCCGGATCGGGGCCGGAGTCCATCGGCTCATCCACGAAAGTGGATGTCGCGCATAGTTCGCGAACGGTGCCGCGCCTTGTATCATGCCGGGCCGACGATTCCTCGATCCCCCTCTACATCCGCCGCCCATGGCCTGAATCGGTGCGATAGTGCCGCAGCTCGGGCAGCGTGAGCGCGACGACGGCGAGCACGACCAGGCTCGCGACGCCACCGCTGACCACCGAAAACGGTGCGCTCGTCAGCGCCGCGACAAACCCCGATTCTGCCGCACCCAACTGGTTGGAGGCCCCGATGAAGATGAAGTTGACCGAGCTGACACGGCCGCGCAGCTCGTCGGGAGTGGAGAGCTGGATCGCCGTGCTGCGCATGACGACGCTGACCTGGTCTGCAATCCCGACCAGCATGTACGCGCCCACGGACAACGGGAACCAGCGCGACAGCCCGAAGACGACGGTCGCGACCCCGTAGACGCCGACGGCGACGAGCAGCGCGCGGCCGGCGCGCCGAATCGGCGGCAGCATCATCAGGGTCAGGGAGGAGAGCAGGGCGCCGGCTTCGAGCGAGGCACTGAGGATCCCATAGCCATGCGCGCCGACGCCCAGGATCTGGTTCGCGTAGATCGGCAGCAACGCGGTGGCGCCGCCGAAGATGACCGCGAACATATCGAGCGTCATGCAGCCGAGCACAACCTGGCGGCGCCGCACGAACGCCAGGCCTTCACGGACCGCCTGCAAGCTCACCATGCGCCGGCCGTTGTCGAGTGGGCGCGGCCGCAGCAGCGCCAGGCTACTGATCGAGCCGACGATGAGTGCGGCGTACACGGTGTACGCCGCCGCGATCCCGGCGCTGCCGATGATGACACCGCCCGCCGCCGGCCCGGTGACGAACGCCAAGGCCTGCACGGTGGAGGCGTACGTGACGGCGCGCGGAAACACCTCCCGGCTCACCAGCGTCGGCAGGAGCGAGGCCCGCGCCGGATTGTCGAACGCCGCGGCGACCGCAATGCAGAAGATCATTCCATACAGCAGCGGCAAGCTCGCGGTGCCGTGCTGCGTGGCCAGGGCCAGCACGCAGCCGCAAGTCAACGGGACCACCTGCGCCGTCATCACGATGCGGCGGCGATCGTAGGCATCGGCCACCGCACCCCCAACGAGATTGAAGAGAATGGCAGGGATGAACTGCACAAGGCCGATCAGCCCGAGGTGAAACGCCGAGCCGGAGATCGCGAAGACGTGCCAGAGGATGGCGGCGCGCATCATGGTCATCGCCGTTCCCGAGCAGAAGCGGCTGGCCAGGTAGTAGCGGAGATCGCGGCCCAGCATGGGCGCGAGTGTTATCCAGAAGCTCGCGCCGATACCAGGGGGTACGCAGGGCGAGTGCTTGGTGCAGCGGGTGGATCGTTGCGCCGCCGCACGCGTACGGCGGCCTCGCGGTCGTATTCGCCTCAGACGAGGCCGTGCACCTTCGCGAAGGGATCCCACGCCGCATCGCGATGCCACTCGTATTCGGTGATGACCGTGAGGTTCTTGCTGACCTCCTCTCCCTGCATCCGGGCGATCACCGCCAGGGCCATGTCGATGCCGGCGGACACACCCGACGAGGTCACGAACTTTCCGTCCTCGACCCAGCGCGCTTCCTTCACCCACTCCACCTTCGGCCCGTACTGCATCAGCGTGTTGAACCACATCTTGTTGGTCGTGGCGCGTTTGCCGTCGAGCAGGCCGGCGCGGGCCAGCAGTGCGGAGCCGCTGCAGACCGACATCACGACCTCGGCGCTTGGGGCGCGGGCCGCAAGCCAGTCCAGGAACACGGGGTTCTCCAGCTCGACGAGCGTCCCGTTTCCACCAGGCACCAGGATCAGGTCGAGATGCGGGCAGTCGGCGAAGCCGAAGTCTGCCACGACCGACGGGCCTTGGGCGCTGACCACGGGTCCGGATTTCTCGCCCACCATCTTGACCTCGATGAGGCCGGTCAGGTTGCCGAACATCTCGACGGGACCGAACACGTCGAGGAGCTCGAACTGCGGGTAGAGCACCACGCCCAGCCGTTTCGTTTCCGATCCTGTCATCGTCGCCTCCTGACGCTCTTTTGTTTCTGCTCGGTATCACGCGGGCGCGCGCCGGTGTAGCGCCCAGGGAAGATATTCTTGCCGCATATTCGGCCACCCGCTACCGGCATCTGATCGCGCCTCGCCGCCGCGGCGTGCTCTGCGGCTGCCGGCGCGAAGCAGCAGAATTGCGATCGCTCCGAAAAGTCGATAGGTGCGGCGGTGATGCCAGAGCCACCGTCCACGTGCCTCGTCGATGCGCACGTGCATCTCCTGCCCGAGCGGCTGAGCGCGGCGATCCGCCGCTTTTTCCCGGAGACTGTTGCAGGTGCGATGATGTACCCGCATGAGTTCCGCGCGGCGCGTGCCGGGATCATTGCCGCCGGTGTGCAGCGCTGCTGGAGTCTGCCCTATGTGCGGCGCGGCGGCGCCGCAGCCGCGCTCAATCGGTGGATGGCCGAGACGTTTGCCAATGATCCGGTGGTCGTTCCGGGCGCGACCGTGCATCCCGAAGACGATGTAGAAGCCGTGCTGGACGAAGCGTTGGGCGAGTTGCAGCTACGGGTCGTCAAGCTGCACTGCTCGGTGGGCGACTACGATGCTGACGACGAGCGACTCGAGCCGCTGTGGCGGCGCGTGTCGCACGGTGGTCATCCGGTCGTCTTACATGCGGGGCACGCGGTGAACGGCACCACATCAGAGGCCGAAATCGAACCGCTCGCCCGCGTGGCGCGGCGCTGGCCGGATGCACGCATCATCGTGGCCCATTGCGGTGCGCCGGCGGTAGCGGCCACGCTCGACCTGCTGCGCCGCACGCGCTCGACGTACGCGGATCTGACGCCGGTGGTGCTGCACCACGCCCCGATCGACCGTGGCATGATCGGCGGTCTGGAACGGCGCCTGCTGTTCGGCAGCGATGCACCCAGCGTCGCGCTGCGCATCGAAGACAGCA
>DATKMS010000133.1:0-5045 GCA_035541735.1 Candidatus Margulisiibacteriota bacterium | reverse complement strand
CGTCTCGTTCTGGGCGTTCCAGTACCCGTCCGTCGTCATGATCGTGAAGTTCTGCTGGCACGAGTACTGCACCGGGTCTTCCGGCATCCCGGTGTTGATGCCGTCGTGCATGCCGGCGTAGTGCCGGCCGACGCGTGCCAGCCCTTCACGGGTCGGCGACGAACCGCCCGGCTTTTGGGAAAAGAGCTTCGCGAACCATGCGGTCCGCTGGGTCTGGTCGAAGTCCGCGATGGGAAGGTACTTCGCCGGATTGATCGGGTTGTTCAGCGAGTCGCTGGCGACCGGCAGGTTGTTCGGGTACTTCGGGTTCACGGTGATGAAGCCGACCCGGAAGCTGTCCGTAAGCGGCGTGAACGCGAGGCTCGCCGCTGTCTTCATGGTCAGGATGCGGGTGCGGTAGTACGCGTACCAGACCGCGAAGTTGACGCGCTCGTCGCTGCTCCCGATGCCCGAACTCGCGCCGACCAGCACGCGCGTCCACGTGCCCCCGTCGGAGGCGGCGACGCCGCCCGACGTTCCCGGGACGCCGTTGTCGGCGTCGTTGCAGGGCGGCTGGCCGTAGCCGAGGGCGCCCGAACCGCCCGAGCCTCCGGTGTGAAGGTAGTAGTAGGCCGGCTGCGCCGCGTCGGTGTAGCCGCCGTGCAGCAGCGTGTTGGGGTCGTACGCCGTGAAGGCGCTGCTCAGGTCGACGACGGTGCTCGACGACGTGTCGAACGCGTCATAGCGCGCCGCATTGAAGGTCGGGGTGGGAAAGAACGTGCCATCGGACTGGCGCGGCAACGCATACGTCGTGTTCGGGTTGTAGTAGAGCGCGTTGCACTGGTAGCTCTTGTAGCCGATGGTCTGGAATCCCCACCGCCCGTTGGTGAAGTTCTCGACCTCGTCGGGCATGTGCGTGCGACCCATGGACCCGGAGGTGTCCATGAGCAGCATGATGTTCGGTTTGACCTGAGCGGAGTTGCTGCTCGCGAGCGGTGTCGGCGAGATGTCCGTGAGTGCCGCCAAGGACGGCCCCGACGCGAGGGTCACCACAATGGCCAGCGGCAGCGCGACGCGATGCGCGAAAGTCGACGCCTGTCCCATGCTGCCTCCCCGCCCGGGCGATGACTACTTCATCACCACCTGGATGTAGCTGACGGTGTTCTTTGGTCCGATGACCCTGCTCGAGATCCGGAAATACGGTTGCGTGCTGATGCTCGGCCCCGGTCCGGGATAGCCGACCCCGCCGTGCGACTGGCCGCTCGCATCGCCGGTCGCGTTGACGTCAGCGCAATGCTGGTTCGGCGCGTTCGACGGCACGTTCGGCAGCTCGCACAGCCGCTGAACGATGTAGTTGACCTGGTTGCCGGTGCCGTCGTCGGCCGTCGCTTGGACGGATTGCGACCAGTCCAGCTGGGTCGGATCGGTGTCGGTCCCGGTGCCCCAGCTCGAGTAGTAACCCGGCAACTGGTCGTTGCTCAGGGTGCCGGCGTTCTGCGCGACGACCCACGCGCGTCCGGCTTCGGTGCCGATGTCGGCGACGTTGGTCGCGTTCTGCTTCATCGCCAGGTTGCCGGCGATAGAAATGCCCGAGCCCGAACCGCGCATCATCGCGATGCCCACCAGCGCCATCACGATCAGCACGATCAGCGCGACGTACAGGACCACGCCGCGCTCGCGATACCGCGCGTCCGACCGCAGGTGCGCCACGCGGGTCACGGGCTGGTCCCCCACACCATGTTGCGAAGCGGGATCACCTTCTCATAGACGCGATAGCGGTAGTAGCGCCAGTTGTTCGGGCTTCCGACAGGATTGGTGTCGGCCGTACCGTCCACGTTCGTCATCACGAAGGCCCCCCCTGACCACGTGGGCGCCGAAGCCTGCAGATAGGCAGCGTCGACCGCGCTCGCGGCCGGCTTCTCGAAGTTGCGGCTTCGCACCAGCAGCGCGATCTTGACGGCGCGCACCTGCGTCCAGTCATTGGGTGCGGTCTTCGTCCATTCAGCGTCGGTGATCTGGCCGTCGGGGGGCGTTCCATCGCTGCCGTCGATGCCGAACTGGGCCTTCATGTTGATCACGCCTTCGGCCACCGCGACGGGTGGATTGCCCGGAATGTCGTCGGCAGAGTTGAGCGTGGCGGTCACGGGATTGACGGTCCACAGCATGCGGCGCGGCGCCGGGCCGAGGTTGTACAACCTGCCGGAAGTGAAGATGCCGCCGTCCCCGGCTGCCGTATTGAACTGGGAGTTCCTCGGGCTGCTGGCCGGAAGGGAGGGTTGGGGATAGAAGTCAGTGTAGGCACCGGGCGCATGCGTGAGGGTCACGCCGTCGGGGTTGGAGACGTCGGTCACCTCGACGATTCGGCATTGCGACGACCCGGGCAAGACGCCCTCGTTGCCTGCCACCACGACGATGTCGCCTTCCTTGAAGCCGCCGCGCCGCACCGCGCGCTTGGAGGTCGGTGTGGGAGAAGCCGAGAAGTACTGCGTGGAGACGAAGAACGCCGAGCTGCCATAGAACGTGTTGATCTGGTCCGGAACACCCGTGCCGTCGCCGTCGATGATGTCGACCGGGCGCAGCGGGAAGTTGAGAGGATGAGCCGCGTTCTGCCCTTGCACCGTACATCCCATGTCCACAGTCAGGGCCGTGCCGAACCCAAGCCCGGCGCCACGAATGTCGCGCTCCAGGGCAAACATCGCGAGCGTGCCGGCGACCTGTGCGTCGCTGCCCGATGTGGAGGAGCGCGACCGCGCATCCCAGACCGACACCGTCTGGAACATGATGAGCACGCCGATCATCCCGATCGCGATCCCGACGAGGATCTCGATCATCGACATGCCGCGCGCGGGGAGGCGCGAAGGTACGTGGCGTGGGGTTGCGCGCATGGCCGTCTTCAGTTCACGTAGGTGACCAGGGTGTGCTGGCGCATCGCCCGGTCCTGGGGGGCCTGCCAGCAGATCGTGACGGTGATGCGATTGAAGTTGGCGGTGTCAATGCGGATCTGCTGGCTCGTCGCGGTGGCGCCGGGCAGGCCGGTTCGGGGTGCGCTCACCTTCGTCACCCACGCCTGCACGGTCGGGTCGGTCGAAGCGTCGCCGTTGAAGGCGCAGTTCACACCGTTGGGCTGATGCTGGTAGGGCGCCAGCGTCGCGGCGATGCTCGCGGCCGTGCTCGGGTAGGCATTCGCCGCGTTCAACCGGTCGACGTTGAGGGAGATCTTGCTCGCGATCTCGTCGGCCAGTGCCGCCGCCTCCGTCCGATACTGCGCATCGCTCTGCGCGGCGATCGCCGCGCCGCCCATCGCGACGAGCCCGAGGACCCCGAGCGAGAAGATCAGGATCGCGATCAGCGCCTCGATCAGGAAGAAGCCACCCTGGTGCGTGGCCGCCGGGGCGATGTGGGTTGTCGGTTTCACGTTCACGCCGAACCCCTCAGCAAGCCCGGCTGTCGCCGGCCGCCGTCACCGCCGGATCGCACAAGCGGACCTGCCCACCGGGCGCGACGCGAACGCGCCAGCAGCGCATGGGGCCGGCCGGTGCACACAGGCCGCCCGACGGGTTTGAGACGTCGATCTGCTGCGCTTGGCCGTCGATCGTGCCGCCGGTGCCGTTGAACGAAATGATGTCGGTCGACGCGAGCACCTGGAGGCTGGCCATGTCGCCACCCTCGATCGCGGACTTGGCCTCGACCAATTGGAAGGCCGCAGACGCAGGAGGCTCCACGCGCACGACCCAGTTGCGACCGGCAGGGCTCGTCGCGGCGACGTTCGCGATGTTCGCGGTGTTGATCGGCGTGTCGGTGAGGACGAAGTCGACCTGCAGGTTCTGACGGATGGCCTCGGTGCGAGCCAGCTGCAGGCCCGTGTAGAAGCTCTTCGCGCGGGTGCCGAGCTTGGCGTTCTGCAGGAAGCTGCTGAAGGAGGGGCCGGCAAGCGCGAGCAAGATGCCGATCATCGCCATGCCGAACAACAGCTCGATGAGCGTGAAGCCCGCGACACGCTGCACCCGGCGGTCGATGGCAACGCTCAGCACGTGCCGTCCTTCTTGAGGACCCAGCCGCAGCCTTGGTCGCTCCAGCCGGACGACGCCGGCAACGTCGACGTCTTGTTGCCGGCCTGGTCGATGGTGTAGGCGAAACCCGCCATGTTCGATCCCGCCTTGCCCGTCGCGGTCACCGTGTAGGTGCTGGCGCCGAGGTTGGAGCATGCGAAGGTGAAGTACTTCGCCGTCGGCAACGGGGCGACGCTGCCCGCCTGGCAGGGCGGCGTGATGCCACCGCCGCCGGTGTAGTTGCGCTGGTCCTGGAAGTACTGCTCCATCTTCACGCGCATGTCGGAGAGGCCGGCGACCGCCTCCATGATGTTGGCGCGCATGATGTATTGCGAGTACGACGGGACCGCGATGGCGGCGAGGATCGCCACCACCGCGACGGTGACCATCACTTCGATGAGTGTGAAGCCGGACGAACGCATGAACGCCTTCCTTGCAGGACGGGCAGTTTGTCGGAGGGCGTCGACCCCCTTCCAGCGGGTTCCGACGAACGGAGCGGCCGGCCGTATCAGCGGCAAGGGCGCTGTCGGCGTGCGGGGGCGGCGGCACGCAGGCCGCGGGGTGAGGATGTGCCGCCTCTCGGGCGGCCGTGTTCAGGAGGTCACTTGCAGGCTTCGATCCACTTGGCCGTGACCTTTTGCTCGACCTTCACCGGCTTGGCCCCGTGCTTCTTCAGCTCGAGGTCGGCGGCGGCGGAATAGTTGTCTGCGGCCATGGTCATCTTGGCGTTGCCGCCGAGCTCCGCGTCCTTGCCGCTGCACGCCACCTTCCACGTCGCGGTGGCGCCCTGCGCCTTCGTGTCGCGCGACTCGCACTTCATGCCGGGCTCGCGCTGCTGCGGGAGGATGCGCGCGATGTTGGAGACATCCTCGGCGGTGTAGCAGGCGCGCGCGGTGGTCGTGCGCTTCATGGCGACGCCCGGCGTCTCGTTGACGGTCACGATCTCCCAAAGGCCGGGCTTCATGACCGCCTTCCCCGCCGGCTGCGCCCACAGGCACCCGGTGCTCGCCACGAACA